>NYZT01000025.1 GCA_002687275.1 Candidatus Woesearchaeota archaeon | reverse complement strand
TCAAGCGTTCTAAGACTCATTTCTGCTGAGGAAGAAAGAGCGCTAGAAGAAACTCTAGACGATGCAACCTTTGTTGGCAAAAAAGGCACGCCTGCATGGTGCTTTAACACAGAGTTTGGCGAGTATTTCAGAAAGCGCAAGGAAAATCACGGTCCACCAACCAAAAAGCACACGCTACACAGAAAACCGTATTGGACGATGGTGTAGAGCATTCTAGAGTTCTCGCCACAACAGAAAAAAAAGAAAAAAATTAATCAGAGACTGCTTTCTTCTTTATCAGCGCCTGAGGACCATTCCCTTGACCTGCGCCGAAGGTGATGTCCAGCTTGCCGATGTTATCAGCACCTAGCTGCTGGATCATCTCTGCGGTCACCTGCGACTTCAGGTAGCTCGCTGCAGCAGGGCTGTCCCCTACGGCTTTCACGATGTTCCTGATAGATCCTAGCTTGGACAGTCTTCGCTGTGCCTCAGCCTCGGCCGCTTCGAACTCGCCCTTGGCCTTCTTGATCAACTTGTTGCCTTCTGGCTGGGCATTCAAAACGATGGTGGGCGGCCTGATACGTCGCATCTGGACGTCAAGGATCTCGATACCCCATTCGTCCTCTAGCGTGTAGCCGCCATCCACGGTTACCTTGCCCTCATCGTACCGAGGAGTGCCACCAACCTTGAAGGTCTGGATGTACGATTTCAGTTGTGGTCCTAGCCCCTTTTGCTCGGTCTCGATCTCGGTCTTGGTCTTGGTTTGCAGGTAGGTGCGCACCATGCCCTCAAGATTCTTGTGCAACAGCGACAGGTCCTCTGGCCGGTGGTCCACATAGTGCTTTTTGACTGACGCCCCGTCTGGCTTAAGCCGGTAGGACACCAAGCATTCTTGGATCATTATGGCGTTGTCTGCACAAATAATGCTTTGCTCGGTCTCCACAGACAAGGTCTGCTCTGCTGTTAGCGGCTGGGGGGTCTGTCCTTCTGCTACTTGCTCAAGACTGCTTTGCGGCAGTGGAAACTCCATCACCTGGCGCATGTGCGAAACCTTTTCTTGGTCTGCCCACGGCCATGACGGCTTGAACCCTGGTCCCTGCCCCGTCCACTCGATCTGGTTGTCCCACTTTTTCTTGTACGTTGACTCGAACTTTGTGGGTCTTTCACAGCCGTTAATGAGGACACCTCCGGCGACCACCGCACCTATGACTGCAACAATCCCACACCCTACCTTTAGCTCATCTCCGCTTCTCATTGTTCACTCCACGAACAGGTGCACGTTCAACTGCTGCCCCTGCTCTCTTGCCACGGTTCGTACCGCTCTTACCATGTCTAGCGCGCTCAGGTATTTTCGCTGTTCATCAGTGAGTTGTGTGATGAACTCTGCGTACTTGGTATCCACCTCTGCGCGTTTGTCGTCGGCCTGTGCGTACCACCCTTGCGCCTTAGCTTCAGCACCACGTATGATGACGTTTCGCTGTCGTTGAAGGTCTGACTCCACCTCTCCTCTGAGAAGCGAGACGTTGCCTGGCCACACCGCATATTTCATGCCGTCGACACCGTATTCCTTATTGATGGTGCTGCCAGCAAGATCCAACTGTGCCTGTCTAAACCAAGGAAGCTTTCCGTTTTTAACGGCCTCTTTGCTGTTTAACACTTCGGCCTTGGTGTACAAGCTCACCGTGGTTCGGACTACGCCTTCTACCGCTCTGGGGAATTGCACTTCTGGCTCGTTGATTTGCACGAACCATTGTGAACGCTGAGCATCTTCGCGTCCCAGCTGGTAGATAACAATGGCATCTAGCTGTATGGCACCGTCAGACGCGAGGTAGTTTTGTTGTGCCTCTGAGCCTCGTGCCAACGGAAGATCGATCACTCGTCTTCCATCCCATTCCATCGTGGTGGTCTTGTTTGCCCCGATGACCTTCCAATCAGGTCCTTGGTGGAATTCAACATTGCCTACCACGTCTTTGGCCACACAAACATTGTTCTCTTCAATGTCGGTACATCCTGTCAGGGCTAACGCCCCTATGGTTAGTCCCGTTCCTATTGCTAATCTTCCTCTCATTGTCGCACCTCCAGTTGTGCAAGGGCGTACCCTTTTGTGTCCTGTTGGACAAAATATGAATGTGCCATGACGAAGAGCTTGTTGAATCGGAATTCCCTCTTGTCGTCAGAATAGTGACCCTTAGTGTGCATGTCGAGAAAGTCATCGAACGCGTTTGGTTGGCTCATGCTACCTGCAATCGTGTCCATAGCGCGGTCGGTTGTTGGATCTATCGAAAGGACGCGTTCGTAGTCTTCCCAGAACTCCTCAGGGCCCTGATAGTGTTCAAATATGGTGAGCGCTTCGGTTTGTAGAACGTCTCCCTCAAGCACCTCTTGCAGGGTTCGGTAACGCTCTTCTGTCTTCAATCGCTTGTCCTTTTGCCGTACTGCCCTGAAGAATTTTCTTTCCTCTTTTGCCTTTCTGGCTACGTCACCAAGACTGGCAAGGAAGTACAACCCTATTCCTAGTGGAACCTCAAGCATGGCGTACTTGACGAGATTGAAAGGATGTAGGCTGCCACCTCTCGTCATGACAAGTTCGAGAACGTTTGCCACGATCACCGTGCCTAAGACGTACTTTCCTAGGCTTCGCTGTTGGGCGTTGTCATCGATCTCTTGCAAGCGTCGCTCGAGTTTTTCGTACAGCGGTAGCACTTCGTCAATGAACACTTCTTTTAGTTGGTTGTAGTAGGCAGGGTCGATCTGGCCCATGTCTGTCTCAGCAGTCATGGCCTTGAGTCGGAAGTGCTCCTCAACTCTAGCCTTGTTGTCTGTTACTGTCTCGTCTAGTAAGGCTTCAAACAACTCATCCGTCACGCTAGCTAGAGAAACATCAGATCTTGCTAGCGTGGGGACGAGCGAGAGGCTCATCGGGGCGCCTCCAGCGATTTTGCTCCCGGCGGTAGCTCGTTGTTGATTGTTTCCACGAGCCCGCCAACGTGGATGTGGAACTCCTCTTCCTTTTGTGAGAATAGTTCCTTTGCCGTGTCTAGCTCCTCGCGCGCGTCGCTCAACTTTTCTTCGTCAAAGAACGGCGTCACGAGCAAGTGCCCTATGCGGTCAAGCATCAGTCTTGCGCCCATGGAGTTGAACAACTGCGCGTCGTTCATGACCGCACGGTAGGTTTCAAAGCCAGTGAGTGCTGCATGGCTCACGCCTTGGGCTGTTGCTAGGTAGAACGTGTTCTGCGCCAACACCTGGGTGTAGCGTAAGTCAACGTCTAGCTGGACGGCTTGGACTTGTAGACCTTTTACTGTCTCTGCGTATTGGTCCTTTTGCAAGTCGAGCCCTTCGAGCATGGTCTTGCTTCCTTTGGTTTCAAGCCCTGCCTCTGTGCGTTGGGCGTCTAGCTCCCTACGCACCTCGTCTAGGTCTTCTCGGATGAGATAGAGATCTCGCTGGACATCCTCGCCTGCGTCAATGCCATCTATAAGTTCGCGGCCGTTATACAAACCTGAATCTTTAAGCACGACAAGACCGCTTCTGAGGACCTCTACGTCGTAGGGCTGTTCCTCTTTGGCCATGCCATCAATAGATGCGAAGACCGGGGCCACCCTTTCGAAGTGTGCGTTGGCGATGGCGTAGATGCCGCCGTGCTCGCGGATGTTTTCTGCTGCGTGCCTAGCCGCATCTGTGATTATCGTCCGTCGGTTTTGTATAAGATCATGGGATTGTTCCACCGCGCTCTTGTGCTGGACCATGTTGCTGTACAGGTCTAGCACGATACCGCCCACCTTTTGCGGTGTCAGCGTTGACTTCCATCTGCCAAATGTCAGCTTGCTTCGGAGTCGTTCCCATCCTGTCGTGCTAGGATCTCGTAGCAAAGATTTGAACGCTTGGAAGGTTGTCTGCGTGCCTTGTAGGTACTCTTCTGCACGCCCCGCAATGGTTTGCTGTAGTCCTAGGTATGCTTGGAATTGCTCGTTTTCTTGGGCTGCAACTGCCACCTGCTGTTGTGTGCTCTGGCTGTTGGCGTTTATTCTCGCCAGGAGTTGTTTATCATCTAGCGGCATGACTGCTGTGTCTTGGCTGCCCCTCCACACTCTTGGCGTGGTTCTCGTGGCCAGCGCCAGGTCCTTGATGTCCTTACTAAATGTTGATCTCATTGTTGCCTCCAGACTGCATTGCAGGGTATAGCCCCCAGGTGCGTCGTTTTCATGATACTCCCAAGCGTAATCGGTTATTTGAAAGTTCTCAGCAGAAAACAAAGCATTTACCGACATCTTTTTATCTCAAGTGCGGCATATACCTCTATGACTGGACGTATAGACTATGACGCTTTGGAAAAGCCAGCCAAGATTGACGTCAAGGACAAGAAAATACTCTCCCTGCTCTCAGAGGACGCAAGGATGCCCTTCACCCAGCTCGCCAAAGCCATCAACCTGTCAAGAGACGCAACCGCACACAGGGTAGAGCGCATGGTAAAAGAAGGCATCATTCTCCGATTTTTTCCCAACATCAACTACGACAAGCTAGGCCACTACACCTTCCACGTGTTCTTACTCATTGACGAGATGGACAAGCAAGAGCAGGATAACCTCATCGCTGACCTGAAAAAACATCCAAACATCATCAGCGTGATAGAATACAGCGACAGATGGGATCTAGAGCTCGTGCTCCTGGCAAAAGACCTCTTAGAGTTTGACCACGTCATACTCGAGATAGCCGCAAAATATCCCCACATCATCCTAGAAAAAGACAAGCTAGAAATAATCAGAAGATACAATTCCAGCTTTGTCCCTCCGCTGATTCGCGAAAAAGGACACGAGATGGACGCAAAGGTTGTCCGGCGAGCTCCTCCTGCAAAGGTAGACAGCGTAGACCTGCACATTCTCAGGCTTCTAGCAAAAGACTGCCGCACCTCCACCTACGAAATAGCAACAGAGCTAGGCGTGAGCGCAGATGCCGTAGGCTACCGCATCAAGAACCTGTTACGAGAAGAAATCATCCGCAACTTTACCATACTCGTCAACCTGTCCAAGATGAAATATCATTGGTACACGTTCAGCGTGGAGATGAAGATGTTTGACACGAGAAACGAGAAGAAGTTTGAGAGCTTTCTTCAAAAACACAAAAACATCATCCGTTCTGTGAAAACACTAGGCGGATGGGACCTGTTACTATACGTCATCGTGCAGAACCCTCGAGAATTCCACCACATCGTCAAAGACCTCAAAAGCACGTTTGCCAACGTTGTGCGGAACTACCAAACCTGGGTGGCCTTCAAAGAACACACGTACAATCCCATGCCAAAAGCACTCGAAAATTAGACCCGAACCGTCGTGGCAACTCGATAGATAGGAGCGAACTCAGGCGCAGGATCAGGCGCAGTGTCGTCGTCACTTTCCCAGAACCTTCTCACTCCCGGATGGAACTCTACGGTCAACGTAGTTTCGCTCCAGCTAGGACTCCTTGCGACCTCAGCCAGCAATTCTACAGTGTCACCAACCTCAAACACGCCAAATCTGAAGCCTCTAATGAAATTTCTTCCCAAGAGATGATAAAATTGCGGGTCAACAGCGATCGCCGGAGCCACGCAAATTTCCCCCTCATTCTTGTGCGATAAATAAATATGATCCAGGCCCTTAAAGGGAGCATTCTGCCATGTTAAAGGAATCTCGTCAAGATGGAGTCCGGCCAGGCCCTCACCGTCATACGGAGCATTCGTGATCTCGGATACAGATATACCCCAATCTCTACGAACGTGTTCCATCTGCCTAAGAAGTGATAAACCCATAAGACTAAGAGAAAAACAGGGTTTTTAAGATTATGCTACCCACAGCACGTACTAACCAAAGATCACTCGCAGCGTCCACAAGGCCAGGAACACCCATACCGCCACACTAATCCAGCACAATCCTTGTATGCGTCGCTTGACAATGCTGTCAGCAAGAGCAAGAATGTCCTTGCCATGAGGCGCCACGGCTAACCCCATTAACGCTGCCGTGAAGAACATGACCGCTGACACCTGAACTATGCTTAACGATTGGAAAATGTAGTAGCCCAGGAGTATAGCCATGACCCCATACACGAACATGATGGTGTTCTTTTGCTGCACGTACAACGGCCTAACCATGCGCATCCAGCCGCTAGGGTTGATCATGATCAAGACCAGCTTGACAAGAACGATGACAGCAAAGATAGTCGCAATGGTTTCCAACGGAGTCATAGCCTGCAAAACAACCATTCTAGTATATAATAGTTTCGTAGCAAGACCACAACCTTTAAGTATGATGAAAACATAGTGAAAATGTAATGAAGGTACCATGGAACATCCACTCCGTCACCCTAAGCGCGACCAAACACTTTGCGATAGACTACATGAGACCATGGTCGTGGGATTTCAACGACTTGCGCGAAGCCATTGCAAGAGCCTACAAGATCACGAAGGAAGGCAAAGAAAAGTACGAGATATACGTACAGAAGAGAGGATACAAAAAAATAATTGCGGCATACTATGACACAGAAAAACAGTTGCTATGCATAACAGGATCACAAGGAGGAAAAAGAACATGAAATGTCACAAATGCAGCGGAGAACTGATCGAAGATGACCTTACAGCAGAGATGGACGGCTACATCTTCGTCATTAAAGGAAAAAAGTGTATTTCTTGCGGTGAAGAAATCATCGGGGAAAAGGAAGGACAAAGAATGGTACAGGCTGCTAAAAAGCTAGGCGTGTGGGGACAGCCATTGAAACTCCATAGAAAGCTAAGCAAGAGCGCAAGAGGCACCGTGCTGCGAATTCCCACCGATATTGAGACCAACATGAAGTTAAAAGGTACCGAAAAGGTTGCGATCTCAAAACTAGGCGACAAGAAAATTCTCGTAGAGATAGAATAAGCGCCAGCGGCAGGATTTGAACCTGCACGTCCCGAAGGACAGCGGTTCTCTGACGTTGAGCCCAACGTTTCAAGACCGCCGCGTTACCGGATTCCGCCACACTGGCATGAAAATATGGAAGGCTTTACTCTTTATAAAAACAGCGGGTAATCGAGTCACAAGCCGCGTCATTCAGGAGGCGGGCTCCCGTCAATGCACCTTTTCACGTACAAAACGGAGTCAGAGCCCTCTGGAGACACCATCTTTCTGTCTGCAATGCCTTCTTCAGTCAAGCCATCCATCTTCGTGCTAAAAACCGGCCCTGACACGGTTAAACCAAACGTCTGAAGTCTCTCTCTGACGTCAACCCCAGGCTCCCAGTGAAAATTCAAAGCATCGAAAACACGTCTATCAATCTCGGTTAACATTTTAAGAGAAGACTCTCTGCATTTATAAATATTCACACAGAATCACTCTGAAAGTCTACAAACATTAAAGATTAGACTTATATACGATCTCAACATAATACCCCTTATGGCAAACCGAGACGAACTTGAAAGATTTGAACTCCCCTTTAGCAAAGTAATACCACTCATGCAAGCAGGCTTTGAAGAGTATGCTAGGGGAAAGTTAGTAGACACGATCGTTCCACTACAAAAAAATGATCGCGAACCAAAAATTCACTTAGTCATCCAAACCAAGGCACATGAAAGAAACGGACCGTTTAGCATCCACAAAAGAATCGACGAATACTGGGAACCTGACGAAGAAACTGACGAGATGAAAAAAACAGGTAGAGACACCATCATACTCATCAAGAAAGACGGCAAAACCGTCAAAGAATACGCGGGAGACGCGCTGACCAACGCAAGAACAGGCGCTGCAGCAGCACTCATGGCCCACCACCTTACCCCAAAAATAGACAAACTCGCCATCATCGGAGCAAGCCAGGTAGGAGCAAACGCAGCCCTGGCCGCCTACGAACTCTGCAAGCCCAAAGAAATCCATTTTGGATCGGGCAGCGACAGCGAGGCAAGAATCAAAGCATGGCTACCTGACGTTACGTCAGCAATCAAAGGCCACGTCATCTATGATGCTAACGGATTCAGCAAAGGCATGTACGACCTTGTAGAAAACGCAGACGCAGTCATCATTGCAAACGCGATGCGCCACCCCCTAACCATGGACCTCGTCAAAACCATGCAACCGCACGTGCACATCTCTGCCATGAGCGGGGACGCAAGCCAGCACAACCTAAGCGACGAGGTGATGCGCAGCGCGGCCATCATAACCGACTCCTTAGAACGCGCCCTAGAAACTGCAGAGTTGCGGCATTACAAAAAAGGCAACGCGTACCGAGGTCTTAACATACAAGGCACGGTAGGCGATGCAGCATGCGGTTCTCTAAAAGACGAAAAACACGCGCTCAGTGTCTACGACGCCTCAGGCATGGGAGTCTCTGACCTTATCCTAGCAAGAGCGATCGCATGATCATCATCTACGGCAACATAGGGACAGGTAAGACAACGCTTGCCAAAGAACTAACCAAGCACGGCTTTGTCGCTATCTGCTTTGACGACGTCGTCAAAATGCATGACAAGGTCTACGGCGAGGACGGCAGCTTCCTTCTTTCGCTAGCACAAACCCAAGAAGTCTATGACAAGATGCACGAGCAAGCGAAAGCATTGTTAGCACAAGGCAAAAAAGTGGTTTTAGAATCCATGTACTTCAAAGAACAAAGAGACCAAGCCAAGGCACTAGGCAAGCACGTTCTCGTCGAAGTGGCTTGCGATGAGACAGCCATCAAGGAAAGATTACAATCGCGCACAGAGGGCCCAGACCTCAAGCTATACCTACACTACAAGGACATGATGGAATCAGAAGACTGCCTAAAGATAGATACAACGAACACCACACCCGAGCAAGCATGCGAACAAGTGCTGCAAGGCGAACATTTATAAACAAAGCACTGAAAATAAGACTACGAATACTGGGCATACACTGCCCATTACCAACCGCGAGGTTGCATGGCAATATACGACGTGCCGATTGGTGAGTTAATCACCAAGACGGCAGAGGAACTGAAAAGCGTGAAGGAGCTAGCCCCACCAGAGTGGAGTAGCTTTGCCAAGACCAGCCACGGAAAAACAAGACCTCCTGTAAACCCAGACTGGTGGTACGTCCGAGCCGCAAGCATACTCAGAAAGGTAGCCATCCGAGGACCCATCGGAACAAGCAAGCTACGAACGCTCTACGGCGGAAGAAAACGCCGAGGGTACAAGCAGCAACACTTTGTACGCGCCTCAGGAAGCGTCATCCGAACACTACTAAAACAATTAGACGCAGCCGGACTCACAAAAACCGAAACCAAAAAGTTACGAAGAGGACGACTGCTAACACCACAAGGCATGGCCTTGCTAGACAAGGTTTCTGTCGGCATCATGAAACAAAAAAACATCGTGCTGCTACCAAAAAAGAAGGAAGACGTCAAGCCGATCAAGAAAAAAGCCGTCAAGAAGGCAAAGAAAGCCAAAAAGGTAGCGAAGGCGCCAAAGGAAAAGCCAGCACCAAAAGAAGAATCAAAAGAAGAACCAAAGGCTGAGGCCAAAGAAGCACCAAAAGCCAAGGAGGAGAAAGATGGCAAGAAATAAGCATCCCTCCCGGAAGAAAAGGCTAGCCAAGGCGGCAAGACAGACACGATGGGCACCCTTCTGGACCGTGCCAAAGAAGTACGGCAAGGGCCGAATGGTCCACATGGGTCGTCATACTACCGTGAAAAGAAGCTGGAGGCGGCGTAAGCTGAAAGCATGATGGAACGAACATACATCATACCCCTGCGGAAAGAGTGGCTAAAAGCTCCACGGTACAAGCGAGCAAAAAAGGCAGTCACCGCGCTAAAAGAATTCATCCAACGCCACATGAAAAGCGAGACCGTAAAGATCGGGAAAAAGCTCAACCACGCACTATGGGAAAGGGGAATCAAGAACCCACCACACAAGATCAAAGTCAACTGTAAGAAAGAAGAAGAGCACTGCCTCGTAGAACTACACGGTCACAAATTCGAAGAAAAGAAAGTCGAAGAACCCAAGAAAGGCCTAGCAGACAAGCTCGGCCTCACCAAGAAAGACGAGAAGTCAGCAAAGACAGAGGCTCCAGCAGCCAAGGAAGAAAAACCCGCTGACAAACCAGAAGCTAAAAAAGAGCCCGAAACTCCAAAAGCAGAACCCAAGTCAAAGCCCGCTCCAAAAGAAGAGAAAAAGTCTGCGCCAGAGGCTAAGCCAAAGAAAGAAAAGTCCGAGAAAGAAGCCATCCAGGACAGTTTTGATTCTGCAAAGAAGCTCAACGAGCTAGCAAAGAAATCTAAGTAGTTAGAACTCACCAAGACTCTTCTGTTCTGGTTGCGGCGGTCGTACCGGCGCCTGTTCCTCAGCAGAGGGCTTGCTCTCCCAGCCCCCAATCTGCGGGACGCCAAACACACCATCATAGCCTGGCTTGAAAGGAATCTTTTGCTCGCGACTCGCGATGATCAACTTTGCGAGACCTGCATCGATAGCTTCTAACTTATCCTGGGGTGCGTCCAACAAAACGTTGAATTCATTTCCAAATCGCTTGATGTACTGGTCATACAGCGCCCAGGTCTTTTTTGTTTGCGGATTGCTGCCAAGATAGGCAGCCACCAACTCGGTCAAGGGTATTAGTTTGATGTAGGGCTTTCCCTGTCCCTTGTCCCGCTTTGCTAGGTCCTCAACCCTGTGCGCCACCCCTATGGTCATTTGCTTTTTGCATTTTGGGCAGATGTTGTTTTGCTTTATGCTTTCTGCAGGGTGCATGCACACGCCGCAATTTCTGTGACCGTCAAAATGGTACTTGCCCTCTTCTGGGAAGAACTCGATGGTTTTGACAACGTGATTGTTGCGCACGGCCTTGATAACATCATCATACGTCAATTGTTTCACGTCAAAGACTGTTGCCTCCCTTCCTAGCTTCCAGGGCCAGTGAGAGTGCGCATCGCTAAAAGAAAGTATGGTCTTGTTGTCGAGCTCGGGCAACCTCCAGTTCATATCTGGATCAGAACTCAGCCCTGTCTCGATGGCGTGAACCCTCTTGCTTTGGTCCTCAAAGCAGTCCTTGAATGAGTCATAGCCAGACATGCTGCCGTACATGCTGAACCATGGCGTCCACACATGGGCAGGGATGATTTCTATAGCATCACTGATGCCCTTGAGGGTCTCGACAAATTCTGCGCAAGGAATTTTAAATATGGGTCTGCCATCATAGTCAATCCTTCCCCATTTTAGGCACTGTTCCTGTATTTGCTTGGCAACCGCAATGCTAGGTGCCCACACCACGACATGGACCCTTCTCCCCTTTCCCTTGTCAGTATAGATCAGGCTAATCTCTGTGGTAAGCATGAAATGCATGCCATGAGCCTTGTAGATGCCGTTATCTTCTTGCAATTCTGCCTTGATCTCTTCATGCCACTCAGGATGCTGGAAGTCTCCTGTTCCTAGAAGGTGTATACCCTTCATGACACCATACCTTGCCAGGTTTTTAAGATTAATATACTTAGAGGTGGCTCTGGAGAAGCGAGAATGGATGTGTAAGTCTGAAATGACGTGCATACAAAACCAGAACGGCCAAGATTTATAAACCATGCCCCACCAGCCATGCCATGCCCGTATCACAGAGCTTGGACATCGGCAAAGAGAAAGACAAGAAAGACGCCAAAGACCAAGAAGCAACAGCCAAGGAGGCGGCTGAGGCCGAAGAAAAAGACGTAAAAATACAACCCACGACACAAGAAAAAGTGCAAGCCTACCACGATGCACACTCAGAATTAGAAAGCATTCCTAAGGTAAAATTTGAGAAGGGCAAAAAGGCGGAGGCGCCAAAAAAGGAATTACCAGGTTACGTTTACGCTATCTTACTCATAGTCATCGTCGCAGCACTCATCTGGGTGCTGTACGAACCCGTTACTGCTCCGCCGGTTCAGAAGAATGCGACGCAGCTGGCGGAGATTCTTGAGCAGGGGCTGGGGTAGTACGTAGATCATCTATAGAAGCGCCAGGGCCATAATAAACACGTCCTATGGTCAAGAACTGGGACTTGAGCGTCTCAGGATCCACACTAGAAGTACACCGCCACACCCCTCGGTACGCATGCTCCT
This sequence comes from Candidatus Woesearchaeota archaeon, assembly GCA_002687275.1. GTDB lineage: Archaea > Nanobdellota > Nanobdellia > Woesearchaeales > ARS49. Next base: position 4,330 of record NYZT01000025.1, on the reverse strand, counting down.
CACCATATTCTGTTGCCGTGACCGTTCCTGGGAGAATGTCCTCTAAGGCGCCTAGCCTTTTCTGAACTGCAGGCTCAGTATAGTCTTTAACAGACGATACAGGCTTCAGGAAAAACGAATACTTTATTGCCATACGTACAATAGCAAGAGAAGCTTCTTAAACCTTAGGTCGTTATATCCGATTTTGCATCAGATATCTCATAATCCTTTAACTTTGGCGAATATTGCTGCAAAACATCCGTTTCTACCTGCCATGCGTACGCTCCAGCGACCTCTCTAAGGTCCGTAACCTCTGCACCGTCCGGAAGCAGGGCTAGCAAGTCCTCCAATTCTTGCTCTTGCAATGGCTTAAGCCACACGTAGGGCACGTGCCACCTCCTGTGCTTGTACCAACCCGTGGCCGAACTTTTTTGTGTCGCCCAAAGGATGGGCGGTGTCTGCAACCTTATGGTACGGCCTTCCCAGGCTGTGGGCCAGGGCAAGCACGCCAGCAACGTGCGGGGTGGCCATGCTCGTGCCGCTCATGTACGCATACTTATTTTTCAGGTACGAACTCACGATGTTCACACCAGGAGCAGCTATCAACACCTGGTCGTTCCAGTTGGAGAAGGAGGCATGGTGGTTGTGGACGTCCACTGCCGCACTACTCCACACTCCTTCATAGCTAGCAGGGTAGGTGTACACCTCTCGACCGTCGTTGCCTGCTGCAGCAACAACCTGGACGCCCTTGTTGAGAGCGTACTCGACCGCCCGTCTCTCAAAGGGGCTGTCGCGTGTGCTTCCCAGGCTCATGTTGATGATGTTAGCTCCCTTTTTTATGGCCCACTCAATGCCACGGATGATGTCCACCTCGCTTCCTATGCCCTCGTCGCTTAGGACCTTGCCTGCGAGGAATCTTGCCCCTGGCGCCACCCCTGTGCGCTGGCCGCAGATGGTGCCTGCAACGTGGGTGCCATGCCCTATCCTGTCTTCTTGCTTTCCGCCAACAAAGCTCTTGCCTCCCTCATAGGTTGCTAGCTCCCTATGCGTTGCCACCCCAGTATCCAGTATGGCCACTAGCGTTCCTTCGCCTCTTGTTTGGAGGTGTGCTTGTGGCACGCCGATCTGTTCCAGGTTTGGAAGCACGGGTTGTGAGGTCTTGTGGTGGAAGGTGTAAGGGATGGTTATGGTTTTTGCCATGGCTGCAGAACAAGGAAACTTGGCCAGGCACATGCTGACCATTTTTGCGTCTAGGGCGTGCATTTTGATGGCGTACGCCTTGCTGCTCTTGAGCTTGTGCGCCTTCATGTTTGTCAACCCTAGGACTATGTCGCCAAGCCAGTAGTCCATGATGACGTAGTTTTGGCCCTGCCAGTGGTCGAGGTTTATGGCTCTGAAAGAGCTGAGTAAGGAATGATACTCGTCTTTGAAACCAGAGAGTGCCTTTTCTAGAGCGTCAATCATGCTCGGATTTCAAAAAAATTGTTTTATATGCGTTACCCACGAATTTCCGGAAGATTTCCGGCCGATAGATATTTATGTGTTAGACACATGGGTTCGATATGAAGCTTTTGTTCATCTGTAACCAAAACCAGCATCGCAGCCCTACTGCAGCCCATGTTTTCAAGGACCGCTTTGTCACGTCTAGCGCTGGCCTGTACAACGAACACCCTGTCACAGTTGAGCAGATAGAGTGGGCAGAGGTTATCATCGTGATGGACGAGCGCCAGCGAGCGACTCTTGCAGAACGATTCCCAAAACAATTAGTGCACAAGCAACTCTTATGCCTAGACATCCCTGATGTTTTCCTAAGAAACGATCCAAAGCTTGTTTCGTTGCTTACGGAAAGAATGAAGTCACTTGAGCCAGTCATGCAGCTGGCGTAGCGCGTGTCTTTTGGTTTGGAAGAATCTCGTTTCGGCTATAGACTGGCTAGGCACTCTTCTTGTCACTTTGTATTGCGCGCCGTTGGCCCTCAATCGCATGAGCGAAATTTCCCAAAGCATGCAAGACTAGGCCCCCATTTCTTTTTTATGCGTTGTCCGCGAATTTCCGGAAGATTTCCGAGTAACGCTTTTAAACACGAACGCTTGGCAGCAGGGTATGAATAAGATTCCTTCAGAAACGCAACTGTTCCTTCGACAGCTGAAGTTCTTGGCAAAACTTCCTTACTTGTTACTCTTGATCTTGCTGAAGAAACGGCAGTGGAAGGAGTTGCTCACCCCGTGGCATGACTTTTGGTCGTACGCGCTAGCGCCAAGAGCAACGCTAGCCCTGATCATCGTCAACATGGTGGCGTTTGTTGTTAGCCTTTGGGTGCCAGTAGATGGCTTGATCAACCAGAGTGTTGATCTCTTTTCCTCACGCATCTACACGCTTGTTACCACGAGCTTTTTCCATGCTGATCTTGGTCACCTAGCAGCAAATATGTTAGGATTGTGGGTGTTTGGCAGGGTTGTTGAGAAAAGGATTGGCAGGCTGAAAATGTTGGGCGTGTATTTTGGCGCGACAATAATCGCCGTGGCCACCTCCAGCCTTGTTCACTTATTGATCTTCCAAGAAAACATCGCAGGACTGGGTGCTAGCGGAGGGCTGATGGGGTTGGTGGCAACCGCAATCCTGCTAGAACCCTTCTATCTTACCTACGACTTTGGCATTCCCATACCCATCATGGTGTATGGCTGGATTGCGATAGCAGCAGACGTAGTAGGCATCATCCATCCACTAGATGAAGGCATCGGCCACTTTGCCCACCTCGGGGGGTTTGTGAGTGTTGCAGTGTTAGGATACTTTTTGAGCAACGAAGAACAGCACAAGCTGCGCACAGGGTTGTTTATTAATCTGATAAGCTTGGCGCTGGCTGTCGCTATCTACTTTCTTTTGCGATAGCTAGCCTTCCGTACGTGAGGAACGGGAACAGGATGATAACACAGAAAACTGCTGCTGCCGTGCCGTTGTATCTTGCCAGCCAGAAAACATCCAGGATGAGCACGGCTTTTACCGCGGTGATGCCCAGCCAGCGAAGCACGAATGGCTTCCTAAGCCTGATTTTTTTTATCTCCGGGAAGACGAGCACTGCCGTGGTGAGTAACGACCATGCCAGGAAGATTAGGACGATTAAGAATACTGCCGTGCTGGTTCCTATCGTGGGCATGATGCTGTTGGTATCTTGGAAAATACTTGCAGCGATAAGATTGGCGACTATGAGTAACGCGAATGCCAGCAAGGTTTGGAGTGCGAGCTTCCACCAAGGCTTCTTTTTCTTTGTTAGCCTGTACGTTATCACCCAGTTTATGGTCTGGGTGATGACCCATACGACCAAGAGTATCAACACTGCGACAAGAATGCCGGTGACGATGACTTTGAAGTTGTTCATGAACATCTGGTTGTTCGTTAATAGCGCGTTCAGGTTAGGAATCTCTTCTTTTGCAGCCCTTTCGCTTGCATCCTGGATGAGTTGTAAGGCATTCTGAAAATAGGGACCCAACTGGACGAGCAAGGCCACGTTGACGTACACCAACGATCCCAGCATGACCAGGTCCATCAGCCACGACAGCCCCAGCTCCTTCCAATACCTCCCCACCTCTTTTAATTTCATTAACCTACAGCAGAACCACATCTATATAAAAGGACATGGTTGAAAAGAAAAAAGGAGTTATCTAGCTCTCAGCTTACTCTTTCTAGTTTCAGCAGTACCGTCTTGGTAGATGAAGTGGTAGTCACCAACACCATCCCCATCAGTGTCGCCGATAGTTATGCTTCTGAACTTCTTTGGGTTGCCACGTGAGTCGGAAGCAGGTAGAATCTGACCCCAACCATCCACGACTTTTCCATACTCTTCACCGTTTCCTGATTCAGCCTCAGCTGTTGGCATAGAATGATCAATAGCACTACCTACTCGCTCAATCAAGTAATCTGCGGTTAAACCAACTAAAAACGTAATGCACAAGGCTTTTCCGGTGTTTCTTTGGGCCCAGCCACCGAGTGCTTGAACCGTGTGTCCTATTGTATGGTAAAATTGTCTCATGATAATGTCCTCCTTATACTGTAGTTATCACTAGGAGGTTTATAAATATGCCGTCTTAGCCCGCTTCCTCAGGGTCAGACGGGGCGGATACTGAGAACGTGAACTCTGTCCTTTGTGCCTTCTTGGTCTCACTCTCAAGACCTCTATTTGCCTGGACAACAAGCGTGACTGTATCACCGTTCACAAACGCATTGGACCGCTTGATATCTAGCGCTGCAGTGAATTTTCCGCCTGCTCGTAAGTCCATCTTTCTTCTTTCTGGAGAGACCTCCACGCCAGTGAGATCAGTAGTAAGAGAATAGAGCTCTCGAGAGCTGGTGAAGT
>NYZT01000024.1 GCA_002687275.1 Candidatus Woesearchaeota archaeon | reverse complement strand
TTGTCGCTGTGTACTTCGCACGACAGGCGTATATGCTGCTGTACAGCGTTTTGAATCTTCCAAAGGTTTTGCTTGTCGTGGCCACGGTGGGCACGAGCTACCTCATCAACCTAGACCCCTTCATGCCCCTGCTGATGCTCCTGGTGCTGGATTCTATCTATCATGACGTCCAATACCAAGGGTGGATGGCGCACTACCAAAAAAAGTTCTTCCCAAATGTGAAGAACGTTGCTGGAAAATGGTTGGCTGCTTCAATAGTCTATGGCATTATTGCCGGCGTGCTTGAGTACTATAGCTTTTCTGGAGGGTTCTTTGCCTACCTCTTCGTGCCCTTTAGCATGCTTGTGGCATACCACTACTATGTAGACGGGCTTATCTGGAAGTTCAGAAAAGACCACAGACTAAGGAAGACGCTCCTTGATTAGCGGCTTCTGGTGGTACATGCTGGCCCTAGGAATTTCAAACTTTTTTGTACACTACTGTGCAGGGCTGCTAGCACAAAAGGGCGTGAGGGTGAACTACACGAGAAAGATCGTTCACTTTGCCGAGTTTATCCTTCCCGTCGTCGTCAATAAGTACTTTGTGTATGAGGGCGGCCTAGGAACGCTCGCCATGCTGTACGCCGTGATCCTGGCATCGTTGCTCATCTTCCTAAAACCTATACGGAAAAGATCTGCGTTCGTGGCAACCATGTTTGCATCCTTTGATCGCCCTGAGGACAGACCCAACACCCTACTCTGGGTGGCTATCCAGGATTTCCTGGGAGCGATCGTGGGAATCTTGCTCGTCTGGAGGCTCACCCAGCTAGGCATGCTCCACGTGCTTATCATGACCACCGCTTTTTCGGCCATTGGTGACGGACTCGCCGAGCCCGTGGGGGTGAGATGGGGCCGACATCGCTATCGGGTGCTAGCGCTTTTTTCCAAACAAAAACATCATAGAACGTGGGAAGGAAGCGCGGTTGTTTTTATCTGCACCGCCCTGTCCATTGTCTGGTTTAGGTACTCTTTTTCCCCTCACCAGTTCCTTCTAGCCCTGATCGCGGTCCCTATCTTAGTGACGCTTGCAGAGGCATGGTCTCCCCACACCATTGACCAGCCCTTTATCGAGCTTGCAGGAGCGCTTTCGCTGTACGCCGTTCTATCTTTGTGACAAACTATATATACCTCTACGAGGGTGTTTTGGCATGCGACGGTGGAAGGGTCTGGACGTGGCAAAGGCGGTGTGCTGCATCGCCATGGTGTACGCGCACACACTCTTCTGGCTGACGCTCAATGAATCAGAAGGACTACGTCAGGGGGCGGTGCGGGACATGATCGGTTCTTACGCCATCATAGGACTACTACCCCTGAGCATTCCACTACTCGCAGGAGCCGCGTTTTACTTTCGTAGACAACGGCTGGATGCGCAAGGAGCAATCACCGCCGCGTGCTTTCTCATGCTTGTCGGTTTTCTCATGAATCTCCTAGCGTTCGGAGCAGAGGACCTGCTTTCTTGGGACGTGCTACAGTTTATCGCGACCTCGTTCATGGCCCTGTACGTTTTGCGCCACGCCTGGCGTGTCGCTGTCGCCGGCATCGCCACGCTCGCGCTAACACCCTGGATCAACTCCGCCCTAGAAGGAAGCGCGAGCTATACGGCAAACGTGTTGACCGGTCAGCTGGCAAACCAGTATTACTGGCCATTCTTCCCTTGGTTCAGCACCGTGGCAGCAGGGTACTTGCTGGCGGTGTGGAAACAACACAAGTCCTTTGCAAGGGGCGCCCCCATTGCCGGCCTAGCGCTGTTGGGCTTTGCGACACTCAACAACGCCCTAGCCCCTCCTTTGCAGGTAGATGCGTTGTGGTATGCGAGCATGTTCCGACCCTCTCTTTCGTTTGTTCTTGCAGTCATAGGTGCGGGGTGCATGCTACTGAGCATCGGCGACTGGGTGAGTAAAAGAGATTTTCCTTGGGTGCCCTGGTTCAGCAAAGGAATACTATGGATCTATGTGGTACACACCATTGTTGGCTATCGCATCCTCCCCATCCTCGGGAGGGAGTCGGTCTCCATTTTGTTTGCGCACGCACTCGCCTTTGTCATGCTTGCGCTGTCTGCGAGCGTAGGCTGGGCGATAGTACGAAAGGCGCAGGCTTAAATACGCGTCTGGCCTTGCTGGCCCTATGCCAACGACCGCTGCGATCACGGGGGCAGGGTGCGTGTTACCTCAGGCGCCAGACGTTGCCTCTTTTGCCAAGCTAACACTGTCAGGAGATTGTGCGGTCAGGCCAATGCCAACAAGCAGAGTGGATCCAGAGCTCTACGAGGAGTATGTTGGCGGGTGGGTGGATGAGGCCCCTATCGACAAGGTGTGCGAACGTTTCGGTCTAGACAAGAGCCAGCACACAAAACTAGAGCTCATGTTTCTTGAAGCGGCAAGACAGGCGGTCCACGGGAAAGACCTCGGGGGCCGGCGCGTCGCGGTCGTCATAGGGTGCATGAGCCCTGACGAGTCATCAAGTGCGTGGCATTTAGCAGATTGTACAGATCGCCTGGTTAGCCACGCACAAAAGACGTGTCCAGATCATGCTGAAGACATCGCAAAGACATTGCGACAGTGGGCAGCCACGCTAACCCCCTCTAGGGAGAGAGCCATGCACCCACGTAGCGTGTTTGGATTGCTAAAAAAACTCGGCATAGAAGGGGAGAGCTTTCTTGTCGACGCCGCGTGCGCCTCAAGTCTGGCCGCCGTGGACATCGGCAACATGCTGATCCAGCAAGAAAAGGCAGATGTCGTCATCGTAGGTGGGATGGAAAGCTATCTCAGCCCTGAATCGTTTTCTCTCTTTCAAAAGATCGGGGCTCTTGCGCCAGGAAAGTGCCTGCCGCTTGACACACAAAGTAAAGGATTATGCCAGGGGGAAGGCGCGGTGGCGCTGGTCCTGGAGCCCGCAAGAGAATCGCAAGTGTTCATAACCGGTGTGGGCGCGAGCAGCGACGGCGCCGAGGCTAGTCTGTTCAGCCCCACCAAAGAAGGCCAGGAGAGAGCGCTGAGACAGCTCGGCCAGGCCCCCACCTTGATCGCCTGTCACGCCACCGGCACACCTGTTGGGGATGCCACCGAAATACAGGCACTGCAACAATACGCCAACGTGCACGCCCACAGCATCAAGCACGCCATCGGACACACCAAGGCTGCGGCAGGCTGTGCCAGCCTTCTCAGCGCGGTGCTGAGCCTACAAGAAGGGCTCTACCCTCCCAGCCCGTATCTAACCCAACCACGAGCGTCAACATTAGTCATGCCTCGCCAGGCAACAAAAACCCACACAGACGCCTGGACGTGCGGGGTCTCTGCATTTGGCTTTGGTGGCATCAATTATCACGTACGCATAGCAAACCACCACGTAGCCCAAGGGGAAAGAAAAAGGGCGAGCGTTGTCGTCGTTAGCCACGGTGTTGCAGCACAACACCACGGCCAGCAACTTGCACAGGAAGGAAGACATGGAATCCCTCCAGAAAGTTTCGGCCATGTTGACACGCTCCAGCTACAGGCGGTGGCAGCCACACAATTTGCGCTGCGCAACGCAGGCGTGGAACCCTCCTCCCTAGATCTCACAAAAGTGGGCGTGATATCCACAAGCGCGACAGGTCTACCCCTACAAGGACAGATCGCAGCCAAGGTCAGACACAAAGAACTAAAGAAGATCCTTCATGGAATGCCAGAAAAAACAATAGATGCGATGATGCAGCATGCCGACACGCTGCCAGAAATAACCCTCGACACGCCAACAGGAGTTTTGAACAACGTTATTGCAGGAAGGACGTGCAAGGCGTTTGGGTTTCTTGGAAAAAATTACAACATTGACGCAAAACAAGGCTACGCAACAGCACTACGTATTGCGTCCTTAGAATTAGAGAGAGGGCACGACATGATGGTTGTGGTAGACGCGAGCGCTGAGCGCGTGCGAGCCACCATCCTATGCACAGAAGAGAGCGCAGCCGGGCTGCCGTTGCGGGAACGGCTAAGCGAGGTGCGTCTTGTATAAGCTCCACTCGCCAGCCCTGGTCAAGATCTCAACGCCCCTAGAGACCAACAAAACCTGTGCGGTCTTCACCGGCCAAAGTTCAGAATATCCAGGAATGTACAAACACTTACTCACCGATCCCACCTTTCATAAGGTGATGGCAGAAGCTGACAGAATATACGTCGCGCTTGGCCAGCCACCCCTGAGCGAGTATGTTCGAGGAAAAGACATTCGCTCCTTGCGAACGCCTGCGCTGTTCACCGTCCAGGTCGCACTTTTTGAGATGCTCCGCGAGACAGGATTCCAGCCAGACTACCTAACCGGTTTCAGCTTTGGAGAGTACGCCGCGCTCACGTGCGCAGGAGTGGTCTCGTTTGAAGACGCGCTCACGCTGATTCACCATCGCGAGGTCCACAGCCCCCCTGCAGGCAAGCTCGGGGGACTTCTTGCCGTGGAAGCCAGCCCGGAAAAAATTTCGGCCATGTTGCGAGACACCAAATTCTCCATAGCCGGGCGAAACAGCCCACGACAGACGCTTATTGCAACGCCCACCCCAAAAAAAGTGCGGCAGGCGCTGAAGGGAGTGCGCACCCTCCTCCTTGAGGCCGACCAACCATACCATTCAGACCTCCTCCTAGAAACAAGGGAAGCGTTAGGTAAGAAGCTTTCAGCATACAAGCTTTCGACGCGTCCTCCAGAAATTCCCATAGTATCCTCAGTACGGCAGACGTTCCTCACCCGCGAAAATTATTCCGACAAAAAAGTAAAGGACATGATCCTCGACCAGCTCACCACACCTTTTGATTTTGTACAGCAGGTGAAACAACTAGCGTGTGCTTATTTCCTAGAAATAGGCCCCAAGCGGCACGTCTCCCGATTTCTCGTAGACATACTGCCCCGCGCGAACGTGCGCAGCACAGAGGAGTATTTCGCGCCTCCCCCGCAGCACCAAAAAGTCTCACACCCCATCACCAAAACCATAAGCGAGCTCACCGGCCACAAACACATAACAAAAGACATGCGCTTGCAGGAAGACCTCGGCATTGACAGCCTGCGCAAGGCAGACATTATTTTGAGACACCTACCCCAGGGCAGTAGTTTTAATCCTGCAGAGGTACGCACGGTGCAAGACATGATCTCGCTCGTTGCCACACCACCAAAGGCACAAGAAAAGCCCTCTGCAAAATTCGCAAGATACGCCGCGCGGTGGAGACCTGCCCCCTTTCCACGGCTATGGCCCACGAGCAAAGCCTCCAAACGCGTCATCACCATAAAAAAGCTTCCTCAGACCTTCGAGGACCACCTTGGGCTCATACGGCGCGTGCGGCAGCTCACCCTTGCCCCTTCTACGGTCCTTCTCGTGCCTGAAGAGACAAGAGAGGCAGGCGCTCTCGCCGCACTGCTCAAGAGTCTCGCAAAAGAGCAAAACACACAGTGCGCCTATGTCATCGGCGGCACCCAAGAGGAGGCGGCAAGAGAGGCAGACGGACCTAACACAGACGTCAAGTACGTAGGAGGCAGGAGACACGTTCTGCAGTGGGAGGAAGTCGCAACAAAAGGAACGCCACACCCGAAAGTACTCGTGGCCATTGGAGGTGCCACAGGAATCACCAAAGGCATCGCTCGCTCCTTTGCGTCACGAGTACACATCATAGGAAAGAAGGCAAGGCAGCTCGCAGAGGAAGACTATCCTCTAGCAGAGTGCCTCAGCTACCATCAGGCAGACGTCACCAAAAAAGAAGAGCTCCAGCGAGCGCTGCAGGACATACGCAAAAAAGAGGGAAGGGTTGACTTGATACTAAACGGTGCAGGCGTGGAATATTCCAAAGTGCTCAAAGAAAAAAGTGAAGAGGAAATCCACGACGAGCTAGGCACCAAATACTTTGCTGCAAAGAACCTGTCCATCTTAGAACCAAAGACGCGCGTCGTCCATTTCGGAAGCGTTGTCGCCCAGTTTGGTAATCCTGGACAGACCGTGTACGCGTACGCCAACGCCCTGCTCACCTCCGACGTCATCCTGTGGCCGCCATGGGACAGCGTCGGTATGACCGCGAAACCCGGTGTGGCCGCGAGCCTGCAAGCGCAAGGGGTAGGGTTGCTATCAGAAGATGCAGCAGTCACCCTGTTCCATCAAGGCGTGACGCCAAAAACATACTTGTTTGCAAACGACGAGCACACCTATCAGGCAGCACTCCTGCCGCGTGCCGTGGAGGCACTTCTCGGCAAGCCCTCAGGAGGCTTCACCCAGGATCTCAGCACGCAGACAAGCCCCCACCTACTCGACCACACCATCCAGGGTATCACCTATTTTCCTCTTGCAGAAACCATCATGCGATTCTTGCTGCACGCCCACCTCACGGGAAGAACCTGTCTCCAGGACGTCCACGCAGCGCGCCCGGTCATACTTCCGACGACCGCAACAATAAGACGGTCGGGAGCCCACCTACAACTCTCCACCACCCAACCCTGCGTGACCGCGCGCATGGGAAAAGAGCTAGACCCTCCCCCTCCACCAAGGAGTCATGCAGCGAGAAAAGTTTCGGCGCCCTACAAAAAGAACGCTCTCTTCCACGGCCCGCACTATCAAATGCTGCAGGACATTTTTCAAAGTGAAGAGGGGGCGACGGCCAACGTAGCGCTAACAGACAGGTCGCCCTTTACTAGGCTAACAAAATACCTAGACGGCTTGTTCCAACTTCTGGCAACCCATGTCCACCTCAAAGGAGAGCGCACCGCCCTGCCCGTGCGCTTGGACCACGTACGGCTAGCCAACTCTGAACTGCCCTGCAGGGCCCAGCTCATCGTGCGCGCCACCAGCGCCCTTTCTGGAGATGGGTGGGTGGTAAGCAAAGGGGAGGTGATAGCGTGGTGCAAAAACATCCAGCTGGCGCCAATCTAGCGTACTCCCACCAGCGTGAACAGGTACGCCGACTCGCCACACACGTAGTAGGGGATAAGGAAATAAGAAAAACAGAGACCGGCCGCCCGTTCGTCGACGATGAGCGAGATATCTCTCTCACGCACACCGACCGTGCGATGGCTGTCGCCACCGTTCCAAGCCCCTACCGAATAGGAATCGATCTGGAGTATCGCACCATCCCCCCACACGTACAGTCGCTTTTTTCTGAGGAAGAAAGAAGAATTTGTTCCTCAGTAACCCCTACTGGCGTTTGGGCCAGCAAGGAAGCGGTGTCCAAGTGCCTAGACCTGCCGATCACACAGGTTAGCATTTGCCGAGTAGGGGACAAGTTTTTTGGCATCGCAAAGGGCAGGCGTGCCTCTCTGTACCTCGACCGGTCTCACGGGCACGTTCTCGCCGTCGCCGTCACGAGAAAAGATCTGCCACCTGGCGCTTTACTACCTTGCCCATGGCGTTGCGAGGAAGGGAAGGGACAAACAAAACCTGGGAGGGAACCTTGTACGGGGCTAGTCGTCTCTCACACCATGAGCGCACCTCGTCACGAGTCATCTTCTTGGAAGCCACGATGGCTACGCCTACGCTTTGACCCCATGCTGCATCCTCCAGGCCCACGACAGAGCAAGCCTCAACTGAGTCGTGGTTTAGGAGCTCATTCTCGATCTCAAGAGCGCTGACCTTGTAGCCTCCACACTTTAGGATGTCTGTGCTCTGTCGGCCAAGAATGGTGTATCGTCCCTCACTCTCATGGACGATGTCTCCTGTGCGAAACCAACCCTCGGCAAAGCTTTCCTGGCTTATCTCCGGTTTGTTCCAGTATTCCAAAAAAAGACACGGACCCCTCACCAGAAGCTCATCATCTTTTCCTGTTTTCACTTGGACATCTGGCAAGGGCATGCCTACCGTACCCGGCACTCTTTGTCCTTCTAAGGGGTTGGACAGCGCCATCCCGATCTCTGTCATGCCATAACGCTCAAGAAGGGTGTGCCCGGTGATTTCCTTCCAGCGCATCAATAGCGTTATAGGAAGGGCCGCGCTCCCCGACACCATGAGGCGTATGTCTGCGCACGCCCTTTTGATTTCTTCCTTATCCTTGCGATCAGAAAAGTCCTTGGCCAGCGCGTGATACATGGTGGGCACGGCCATGAACAGCGTCAGCGGTTTTCTGAACCGTGCCCATACTTGTCCAGGATCAAAGGGCATGAACTCGCAGCGCGCGCCGTTCCACACGCTGCATAGCACCACGTTTACCACGCCATGGATGTGGTGCAGCGGTAGCACGCTGAGAATGACGTCCTTCCTGCTCCATCCCCACGCGCGGGACAGGCTTGTGACCTGGCGTTCGAGGCTGGCGAACGTGTGCACGACCCCTTTTGGCTTGCTGGTGGTGCCGCTGGTGTAGAGCAGCAACGCACGCCTATCAGCGGTCAGCGAAGGCAGCTCCCCCTCTTCTTCTGCCGACAGGTCGACGCACTCCACGGTCTTGCCTAGCGCTTCTTGGTGCTCAGCAAAGGATGGATGGAGCACGAGTGTGTTGGCGCCAGAGTCTTTGAGTACGTGTCTCCATTCAGTAAGGGGGTGGGAGACCGCCAGGGGCGTGGCTATGCCTCCTGCAAGCCATATGGCCCACTGCGCAACAACGTAGTCTGCGCCAGGCGGGCAAAGATATGCGACAGGTTGCTGGCAGAGGTCCTTTTCCCCTCCTAGAAGTTTTGTCGCGAGCCTTTTTGCGCGACTGAGTAAGTCAGCATAAGTGTGATCCTTCCCGTCGTGTACTGCGATGTCTGGCCCGTATCGTTCAATGCGAGCAAACAACGCTAACATGGGCTAGACCAGGCCGCGTTGGTTTAAAAACGTGGACTACTGAAAGACGACTTTGGCGTCAGCGTGCTTCGCGCGCCAGATGTGGGCATCAAAAATGAAATGGTAAAACAGTGGAACAAGAAACACCCCGATAAGCGCATGATGGCCAAATAGCATCTCAGCAGGGTTGTAGATGATGGTCTCAAAAGCGCCCTCAAACCATTTCTCCATTAAGCCACCGACGAGCGCGGTTGCGGTGATGAGCACAGCAGGGAATAGCAGCTTCGATCGGTTGAGCCTTTTTAGGCTCAGACTCATGACGGCGAGATACGGAAGGCCGTGTGCAACCAGAAGCGGGATAAGTATCTGAGTGGTTGTTTGTGCGATGAAGAAGCAATAAAAATAAACCATTGCAGGGGAGAGCACAGAAAGAAACCTACTAAGACTGTTCCGTTTCTTAACGTACTCGTGCACCTCATACGCTAACCATACCGCGACAACCAAGCCATACACCCCTAAACCTAGGCCATACACGAGAGGATTCGGCACGCTGAAAATATCTCGAGAGGTGTAGTACGCAAAAGGACCCATGGATCGGAAGTGCACGAGCACAAAAGGAAGCAAGGTTAAGGCATACACAAAATAGGTCGGAACGTTTGAAAACGTCCCGTTGATTTTCTGGTACCATCGCGTCATGCCATAAAACTGTCGGATATGGTGGTACACGGTGACGTACATAACGATGTTTCACAAAAACGGCAGTCCTGCAAAGCTCCACAGATAAAACCCAAAGAACACACACAAGGGAGCTATCCAGTATAGTTTACTACACGTGACCTCTTTTTTCCTGAAGAACGTGCGCCAGACCGTGGTGTACACGTGGCCAGTATCCAGAAACGTGGCGGCAAAAAAAGCGAGAACCACATAGGTCAACGACACCTCACTCACGAGCAGGAGCAGGAGTATCGCAATCATTCCTGGAAATAAGACGAAAAGGAGGTCTGGCCAGGCGCGCCCAAAAATCCACTTGTGCATACAAGAAAGAAAACGCAATCGTTTATATACGTACCCCTCAGCGCCTTACGTTTTCACTTGCGTGCTTGAGGCAGCACACACGAGCGCTTTTGTTTCAGAGACTTCTATGACCGTTCCTAGATCCACACATCGCTCGCCGTCCCAGCACTTGTCAAACGGACAGCACCCTGCCGTGCCTGCCTTTGCCTTGCCCAGCGTGGGCGCTTGCTTGCTTTGCTGTCCTTTTTTCTTGTTCTCGTCTTGTTTGATGGACACCCACCGTTCCTGGCCATCTTTGTTTTTGCACACAAGCTCGGCGGTCCCGAAATCCAGCGTCGTACACAATGGAACCTCTTTGACGAGCGGCTTGTTTGTTTTTTTCACTGCGAGCACCTGGACAGGCACGATTTTCTTGATAACCCTGCTCGCCTTGGCCTTGCAGCAGTAGTGGCCTTGTTGCGGGCCAGGATAGTCTCCTTCGCTTAGACCACAGACGTACTCATCTTTCTTACAAAGATCCAGATCTGCGGCGGCGGAAGCATAAGAGGTGATCGGCCCTCTTCGCGTGATCTCCTTCGCGTCGGGAGCTGAGCAGCACAGTATGCCTCCCCTGATCGTGTTGGGATACCCTCCACCGAGGTAACGGATGCCACAAGGCAGCTCTTCTTTTCCGCAGAAGTTGCTGCTGTGGTAGTGACCATCAACCCACCGGGGAGATCCAGAATACACCTTGGTGTCTACTGGGCAGCATTTAGCAAGACGGGTGTTTGCGCCCCCGACATACGCACCAGGTTTGCACAGGACGTGATCTTTTGGGCATTTGGCCTCTCGAGTAAGATGATCCATCGCAGGGTTTTTGAAAGGTTTGATGGGTGCGGCGGCTGCCTTGGTGTGAGGAATTTCTAAGGGATCAAACACCGTGATCAGTTTTGTCTTGTCAGTCGTTGAGGCCGTGGCAACCACCTCGTTTAGTTTTTTGAGCGGAGGCGTGAGACCACAACCTAAGAGTTTGCCGCCAACGTTGACGACCTTGTCAGCAATAGCAAAGGCTTTGTTGGGAATTATCTTGCCGTTAAAACACGCACGGTCACCTTTTCCTGGCTTGCACCGCTGGACGGTAAAAAATTTCAGGCCTGCGAGCGTGAACAGCGGCTTGCTCTCACACTTTGTCACCGCTTTTGGAGAGCTGAAGCTCGTCGCGCCTGTGCAGCAGCCACCCTCAAGGACCTTGCCGCCAACGTTGTTGCACAGAAAGTTTTTTGTGACGCCACACTTCCCTATGACGAGACCTTTGTTTTCCTCAGCAAACGTGAACTTGCTCTGCCTCTCGCACTTGATGAGTTCTTTGTTTTTGTTGCACTTTTCAAACCCTAGAGCACACTGATGTTGCTGAAGGCTCATTACTGGAGAGTTTAGCGGGGCTCCCGCTCTCGGATCAACGATAAACTGCACCCGATCATCCCCAATCATGTTGACATTGTATTCGCACGTGCTCTCCCAGGGGCGGTGGCACTGGCACGTTCTTCCTGAGTCTGACATGCAGCGGAAGGTGCCAGACTTTTTGATGCCATCCACCCAGCCAGTGTCATCCCCACCTCCGCATACGCTGTTGGAACGTATTCTTGTCTGCCCCACGCCCTTGTTCTTATCCACGCGAATCTCAAAGATGTACTTTTCAGGGCCACATTTACTTTTTGCCCTGGTTAAACCCATGAAGCAGGGACCCTGATCATTCAGAGAGCAAACAAAGCCGTCTGCGCCATTCAACGGTGGCAGGCGCTTGGCCGTCCCTGTCGGAAACAGGTCTGCCTGCACAACAGGCACCATGAGTAGCAAAAGGAACCATACACCTCTCATAGGGCCCCCTCCCCAAAGGAGGTATATATATCTTTTCAGTGACAAGTCTTAAATAATCCCTACCCATCGTTTGTTCTATGTGGCAGTATTTTGCAAAAGACCTAGGTATCATCATCGTGCTGAGCGGGGTTGCCACCCTTATCTTTGATAGGGGTCTTAATCTGCGCGTCCAGGGAAAGGTGCTGCTCACCGTGATCCTTGCGTATGCTATCGCTAACCTCGTGACGTTTGGCCTGTCGTTCCTCGGAACACAAAACGTTCTTGTGGACCTCATCTTTCCTGCCGTCCACTACGGATTACTCATAGTCCTGCCCTACGAGATCGGAGTGCACCATTTTAAATGGCCCAGAAGGGTGTGTCTAACCCTTAGCCTTATCTGTGTTGGCGGACCCTGGCTGGTGGGTCTGGCCCAGGGTCTTATGGCGAGCCCCCCTCCAGAAGGAGTTGGCGTGACGGTCATGGCATAGCCACTGGACACTGGACATGGGCGCGTGGAGCATATAAGGATTGTATCCCTCTACGTGTTGAGGTGACGTAAGATGGAAAAAAACGCAGGACCAGTACAAAAATTTAAGGCAGGGGGCATCTTTGCCAAGGTATGGAAGAACGAGAATGATAAGGGGGATTATTTTACCGTGTCATTAGAGAGGGTGTATAAGGATAAACAAGGGGACTGGAAGACAACCCACACCATGAGAGTCAACGACCTACCACGCGCCAGCGTCGTGCTTGATGAGGCCTTCAGATTTGCCGTCATGGGGCAGGAGGGTGCAGCATGAGTAAGGAATATATAGAGCAAGAAGCTAAAGAGGACATGGAACCAAAAATAGAGGTGACCATAACGCCAGACAAGGTACAAGGAGTAGGCGATCTACCCGGCATCGGGCCAGCCACCATCAAAAAGCTAGAAGAGGCAGGATTTAACGACCTCATGAGCATCTCGGTAGCCACCCCTGGCGAACTCGTAGGAGCCTGTGAGACCACCGAGGCCACGGCAAAAAAGGTTATAGCCATCGCACGAGAAAACGTGGAGATGAACTTCGAGAGCGGCGAAGACCTCATGAAGAGGAGAGCCCAGGCCATTCGCATCAACACCGGATCAAAAGAACTAAACAAGCTCTTTGGTGGAGGCATAGAAACCGCAGCCATCACAGAGGTGTACGGACAGTACGGTTCTGGTAAGAGCCAGCTAGCACACTGCCTGAGCGTCATGTGCCAGCTCCCAAAAGACAAGGGCGGAGCAGACGGTGGCGCGGTGTTTATCGACACAGAGGGAACGTTCCGACCCGAACGGATAACCCAGATGGCAAAGAGCGTGGGGCTCGACCCCACAACCGTGCTAAAAAACATCAAGGTAGCCAGAGCGTTTAACTCAGACCACCAGATGTTACTTGCCGAGAAGGTAGAAGACCTCATCAAAAAGCAAGGTTTCAACGTAAGAGTAGTCGTGGTAGACAGTCTCACCGCGCAGTTCCGAGCCGAATTTATTGGCAGAGGCACGTTAGCAGAGAGACAGCAAAAGATAAACAAGCACATGAGGGCGCTCGCAAAAGTCGGGGACAAGTACAACGTGGCCATCTTCGTCACCAACCAGGTCATGTCCAAGCCTGACGTGTTCTTTGGAGACCCCACCCAGGCCATAGGCGGGCACATCGTCGCACACAATTCGACCTATCGCGTCTACTTGCGTCGAGGAAAAAAAGGGACAAGAGTGGGAAAAATGGTGGACAGCCCAAACCTTCCCGAGGCCGAAGCAGTCTTTGTCATCACTGAGGAGGGCATCCAAGACGCATAGCTTTTTATTCTCCCCTTATTATTGGCCTCATAATGAGGTATTACAGTAGAATACAGACAAGAGTTCTACAATAAGGAGGAATAAATGGAACAGAAACCACCAGTAAGCGTTGGAGAAGAATTCGACGTGACAATAGAGGCAGTTGGAGAAAAGGGAGACGGCATAGCAAAGAAAGAAGGCTTTGTGTTGTTCGTGCCCGGAGTTAAAGAGGGTGATCAGGTACGTATCAAAGTCACCAAGGTACTCAACAAGGTAGGCTTTGCAGAGGTTTGTGACGGCGAAGGCGGCGAATCTGACGGGGACGCAGAACAATCTGACGAGCCCGACGAGCAAGCCGAGCCTGCGGCCGAAGACAGCGAAGACTTCGGCGAAGAATAAATTCTTTTTTTCTTTTTTGTTTTCTCCATCACAAGAAGCTTTAAATACATCATTACACAACGCGAACTACAATGGCTTCTAACAAGGTTGGCGGGGTAGTGTACGAGTACCGCGCCGACGTCGCAGGGCTTGAGGAAGAGAACAAGTTCTTGAGGGAGAACGTTGCCGGACTCGAGAGAGAGCTGGCCAAGTTCCGCCAACACCCACTCATTGCTTGCGAGATAAAAGAAGTATTTGACAACCAAGCACTTATCCGCTTGCCAAACGGTAACGAATTCATGGTCGACGTCGCACACAACTGCGACACCATACTAGCAGGGGACGGCGTGCTTGCAGAACAAAAAAACCTAACCATCGTCAGCCGCATAAACCCGAGCAAGAAGTTTGACGTAGAAAAGTTTGTCATCATCGAACGCCCTAACGTTTCATGGAAGCAAGTAGGAGGACTCGGCCCGCAAGAAAAAGAGATCAAGGAAGTCATCGAACTCCCGCTAACCAAGCCCGACCTCTTTGTTAGGATCGGCATCGAGCCGCCAAAAGGATTGTTGCTACACGGACCTCCTGGAACAGGAAAGACTCTGCTGGCCAAAGCCGTTGCAGCCTCCACAAAGAGCACGTTCATCGAAGTCGTGGGCTCAGAACTCGTCCAAAAGTTTATCGGAGAGGGCGCCAAGCTCGTGAAAGAAATATTCCAGCTCGCAAGAGAAAAAGCACCCAGCATCGTGTTCATTGACGAGCTAGATGCCATCGCAGCCACCCGCATCGATATCGGGACAAGCGGGGAAAGAGAGGTACAAAGAACATTCATGCAGTTGCTGGCAGAGATCGATGGTTTCAAAAACCTTGATAACGTCAAGATCATCGGCTGCACCAACAGAAAAGACATTCTCGACCCGGCAATACTCCGACCAGGACGACTAGACCGACTCATCCAGGTCGAGCTCCCAACAAAAGAAGAGCGAGAGGACATACTCCAAATTCATCTTGAGAGAATGCCTGCGGATGCACTGGATATGGACGTGCTACTCAAAAAGACCGAGGGCTTTTCTGGGGCAGACATCAAAAGCTTGTGCACCGAGGCAGGTTATTTTGCCATACGCAGAAATCGAAGGTCAGTGCAGCAAAAGGACTTCATAGATGCCGTAGACAAGCTTCTGAACAAGGAAGATAAGACAACCGACCATCTAAGCATGTTTGGTTAGGATGTCGTAACACATTCTAAACCTTCTAGGAGAGATCTGTGCGGTTTTTTGGGCATGGCGAACGACTCCCCTCAGTTTTGTTGCAAGCTGCACGCCTCGCCTCTGCACATTTTCTTCGTCAACAAAGGCGTACACGTGTACCGTCCCCCCTCGCTTGCACAGCCTACGCGCGGATTCTAGATAATGGTAGGCACCTGCAGGATGCATCATGATCACGCGATCAAAACTCCCCTTGGCCCCACGAGCGTTGCCTTTTACCGCCTGAACGTTGGCCTTGTTTAGCGCGATATTCTCCTCCGCAAGTTTATGAGCGCTAGGATTCCACTCAACGCTCACTATCTTACTAGGCTTGGCGTGCTTGGCAATGACTAGGGCATAGGGAGCCACGCCACCAAAAAGCACGATCACGGACTCCCCTCGCTTGACAAGCTTGGCGATGCGCAATCGCTCGGTACCCAGTCGCGGAGAGAAGTACACTTTTGCCACGTCGACCACCATGCGCACGCCGCTTTCGTTGTGCTGGGTCAGCGTCTGTCGCTCGCCAGCAACGTGGACTAGCTTTTGGACTCGATACCTTCCCTCGTGGCCTTCCTTGCGTTGCATGACTGTGCGTATGTTTTTTTGCTTGAGCAAGGTCTTG
>NYZT01000023.1 GCA_002687275.1 Candidatus Woesearchaeota archaeon | reverse complement strand
TACAAGGGAGGCATGGTGAGGTATACCTTGCCCTGCTCGATGAGTGGTCGCATGTGGCGATAAAAGAAGGTTAGGAGCAAGCATGCGATGTGGTTGCCGTCCACGTCTGCGTCTGTCATGATCATTATCTTGCCGTAGCGCAGCTTGGTCATGTCTAGTTCTTCTCCAATGCCTATCCCGATGGCGGTGATGAGCTTTAGAACCTCTTCGTTTCGTAGTATCTTTATCAATCGTGCTTTTTCGACGTTCAGGATTTTTCCTCGTAAGGGTAGCACTGCTTGGAATTCTTTGTTGCGTGCCATCTTGCTACTGCCACCAGCCGAATCTCCTTCTACTAGGAATATTTCGCACTTGTCTACCTCTTTGGAGCTGCAGTCTGCGAGCTTGCCGGGGAGCACGCCTGATTCTAGCGCTCCTTTCCGACGGACGAGTTCTTTTGCCTTTCGAGCTGCTATCCTTGCCCTGGCAGCGTCCACGCACTTTCCTACGATGCCTTTGGCTATGGCGGGATTTTCTTCCAAAAAGCTAGATAGTGATTCTTGGGTGGTGCTCTCAACAACACCTTTTACCTCGCTGTTGCCGAGTTTGGTCTTTGTCTGGCCTTCAAACTGTGGCTCTTGTAGTCGTACGCTGATTACGGCGGTGAGGCCTTCCTTGAAATCTTCGCTGGTGAGGGCGATCTCTTTTGGGAGGTTGTTGTGTTTGGTTGCGTAGTTGTTCAGCACGCGGGTTATGGCGGTTCTGAAGCCTGTCAGGTGGGTGCCGCCTTCGATGGTGTTGATGTTGTTTGCAAACGTGTGGATGGTTTCTACGTATCCTTTGTTGTACTGTACGGCTACCTCTATTTGGACGTTATTTTTTTCTTTCACGAAATGGATGGGTTCGTGGACGTTTTGTTGGCCTTGGTTGAGGTAGGACACAAAGGCTTTGATGCCGTCTGGGTAGTGGAAGCTGTCTTTCTTTTCTTTTCTTTCGTCTTTAACATTGAGGGTGAGTCCCGCGTTGAGGAAGGCGATCTCTCGTAATCTTGTTGAGATGGTGTCGTAGACAAAATCTAGCGTTTCGAACACGTCAGGGTCTGGATAGAAGGTTATCGTGGTGCCGGTGCCCTCTGCGCCATCCTGGCTTTGCACTGGTCCGTCAGGATTGCCTCGTGTGTAGGTTTGGGTGTGGGTTTTTCCGTCTCGTTTTACTGTTGCGATGAGTTTTTTGGAGAGCGCGTTCGTGACGCTGATGCCTACGCCATGTAATCCGCCGGAGACCTTGTACGCTCCTTCGCCAAACTTGCCGCCTGCGTGGAGCACGGTCATTACGACTTGTAAGGCTGACACGTTGTACTTGGGATGGATGTCTACGGGGATGCCTCGGCCGTTATCTGTGATGGATATCCCGCCATCTGCCTGGATGACGACGTTGATGGTGGTGCAAAAGCCGGCCATGGCCTCGTCTACTGCGTTGTCCACAGCTTCCCAGACTAAATGATGCAATCCTCGGCCATCTGTCGAGCCGATGAACATGCCTGGTCGCTTTTTGACTGGCTCCAGTCCTGACAGGACCTGGATCTTCTCTGCGCCGTAATCTCCCATAGTAGTATTTGACCAAAAACCCTTGGTTCTCGTCGAGAAACATAATCATTTACTGACTTATAAATGTTGCTGCAAAGGCTTTAAATGCTATGGCTTTTTCTTGTTCGTATGTGTCACGATTCAAAGTCTCAGCGTAAAAGAGGAGGTAGGAAAACCGTGGTTCCTTCTTTCCTGGATACCCTCTCAGATGCGCAGTTAGAAAGTATTGTGAATACATTCTTGGGAACCACAGTGGTGGTGTATGGGGAGAGACTGGTGTTAGGAAAGAGTGGGATAAAAGCATTCATGCGAGAGTATGGCGGTGTTTTTGATAGGCAGGCCGTACCGTTTCTTGAGCGGCAGTTTATGGGCAAAAAACCTGATGGCTACACTCCAATGACTCCCCGGACAAAGAAGGTGGTGGGTGCGAACGTCACCGCCAGCTACCAACTGGGCGAGATTCTTAGCTTTCAGATCTCCCACAACGTATGCGTTCACCAAAGGAAACGTTCTAAAGATGAAAAGAATGCCGCTCGTAGGCATGAAAGAGAGGGGGCGCCACGCAACCTTCCTGTCGTGAAAGCCGGTTACGTTCCTCAAGAGGGCGGGCCTGCCTTAGACTTCGGTTATGACTGAGGGTGGAACTCGGCCATCCACCACGAGTATGCCTTCTGCTGATAGTTTTGTGATTTTGTTTTTGACCCCAGAATTAAACCCGCCAATGCTGCCGTCACTCATGACCACCCTATGGCATGGTACCTGAGGGTCAGTGTTTTTGTTGAGGGCCTGGCCTACCGCTCTGGGGCCGCTGTTGAGCTTTTTTGCCAGGCGGCCATACGTGCTAACCTTTCCTTTTGGGATTTTTTTGCACAACCGGTGGACTCTTTGGGTGTAGTTCATTTTTTCTGAAAATAAAGGCTCCTGCAACGAGCAATAGAGCCATCGTCAACACCGCGTATGGTGTGTAGGGTGTGTGGCCGCAGTTGCTGTGGTAGAATCCAGTCACCGTGAGCACTATCAGTAGCACTAACGATGCAAGTATGCTGTGAGAGTTCTTATGCTTTAGGGCTAGGGCCAGGCTGCCAAACGCGCAGAGCACGACAAGGAAGGACAGCAGTCGTAGCACTCGCTGTTTGCTGTCGCAGAACCAGGGTTCTCTGCTTTCTAGCGTGACCACGGGGACAGGTTCGAGTTCTTTCGTGCTGTTATCCTCTATTGAGGCAGGCTCTTCAGCTTTTGTCTGCACTTTTTGCTGTGCCTGTTGGGTCTTTGCTAGAGCTTGCTGCACTGCTAGGTTAGGCGCGACGCTTGCGGATGGCGTTCGAGAATACGCAGGAGGAGTCTGGGTCTTGCCCTTGCTGCTTCCACTCCTGCCTCCTCCAAAGCCGCCTCCGCCACCGCTCGAGCCAGATGACGAAGTAGGCGTAGGTGTGGGTGATGCGATGATGCCTAGTGCGTTTGACTCTGTTGCATTGCTATCGTCATAGCCGTCATTTGTCGTCGTGTTCGCCTTCCATGTTTGTACTGCTGACGTGTGCTCGCTTACGAGTATCTGTGCATTATACCCTTGGAGCTCTCGTAGCCTTGTCTGGATGATCTGCTCGTTGGTGTAGCTGTTCCAAACGCGTAATTGGTCTAGAGCTCCGGCAAAATGAAGGGTGATGTCTCCACCAGAGCTCGTCTCCGGCGTGGTGTTACCTGCAAACTCACCATCTACCGCAAGGGTGAGTGTGGTCCCTTGCCACATGACCGCAACATGGGTCCAGTTGTTTTCTGCATATGTTCTGCTCACACGAGAACCGTTGGCCTCTAGCGTTATTACGCCTGAGGATGTTGTAAGATTGATGCGTGGGTGGTGGAGCACGGTCTCTCCGTCTGATGTGTTGATCCAGAAGTCTAGCGCGTTTACGGTTACGTTGGTTAGCGTGAGCGCCGTGCTGGCGTTGTACGCCTTTCCTAGCTTGCCAGGAACAAGATTGCCTCCGGTTAGTGTGTGGCTTTTTGCGTAGTCACGAAGGCTGGTCTCAAAGGGCACGTTGTAGTCTAGTATGGGGGAGGTGCCAACGTACCACGTGGTTATGTTGTGTAATGGGTCGTTCTCGCTGTCGGTGCTGGTGACGGCTAGCACGAGGTCTTCGGAGGCGTAGGCTCCGCCTCCAGTATGGCCGAGCTCGGTGATGGCCCTGGGTGGATGGTTGGTAACCTCCAAGGTTGTGTTGACCGAGTCGTTGACACTGATGCTGTCGTTTGCCACGATGGTTACTGTGTACAAGCCAACCGTGGCTGGTGTATACGTTGCGGTATAGTTAGTGCTAACGTTTGTCATGTCTAGCGTGGCGGTCTCTGCCCCGCTGATCTTGGCTAGCACGGTGTCTAGGTTGTTGTCGGTAACATTGGCGGTAATGAGAACTTGACCAGCCCTGGACGTAATCGTGGGGTTGACGTCCAGGTTTACCCTCGGCAGAGGATCAACGCTAGTAACGTTGAAGCTAGCCAAGCTCTCATTAGTATTTCCGCCAGTGTCATTGGCAACAAAGCGCACGACATACGTGCCTGTTGCATTGGGAGTTATGTTTGCCACGTAGGGGTTGCCTATCATGGGAAGGATGGATTGGTTAGTATCTGGATGCGAGACGTTTGTGAGCACGGTGTCTACGCTAAGATTGCTCGTCACGTTTGCGCTAAGGTTAAACAAGCTTCCCTGGGTTGCCTGTTGGGGTGTGATGGTTATGCGCGTAAAGCTGGGCGGCTGTGGCCCGAAGATAACAAATCTTTCGTTAATGCTGTTATTGACGTTGTTACTAGTGTCATTGGCACGGATCCAGGCCGTGTGTGCTCCTGGAGCGGTGGCTTCCACCAACACAGTATAGGTTGAGCCGTTCTCTGTCATGGCGTACGTCTCGCTTGACCCGTTGGTCCAGGTGATGTTTGTTTGCACAGCACTGACGTTGTGCTTGTCTGTCACCGTGGCGGTGATGGTCAGGTTTGTCGCGCTGGTTTCGTTGGTGCTCAGGTTGAGGCTCACGCTTGGGGGTGTTGCGTCTGCAACGGTGAAGTTTGCCTGGACGCTGTGGTTTTGGTTGTCGTCAGAATCATTTGCGAGTATGGTGACGTTGTTCACGCCGGTCATGGTTGGTTCTACGACGACAAAGTAGTTGTCGCTCGTGTTGGCCATGGCGAGCGTTTGTGTCGTGCCATTAGCAAACGTTATGTTTGCGAGCACGACGCTGACGTTCTCTGCATCATGGACGGTGGCGTGGATGGTGAAATTCCCCTCGCCTGCTGGCGGATCTACACTCGCGCTGACGTTGGGAGGGGTGATGTCTGCCTCTACTGCTTCTAGCGTGCTGAAGTGGGATACCACAAAGGTTAGGTTTTCTCCGTCATAGCTCACGTTGGTGCAGCTAGGGTCTGTGGTAGCTGTACACCGTACGCTTTCTCCGTTGACGATGACGTGGGGTCTTGCGCCTCCAAACGGTGTTGGTATGGTTATCGTGGCGCTCGCGTTTAGGTGCGGGCATAGTGATGAGTTAACGCGCACCTTTCTTGTGGTGAAGGCAATGCACCTGTCGATGTCTTGTTGGTTTGCAAGGTTGGGATACCGCACTCTTCCGTTTTCATGGGTGAGGGTGTTGCCGTCAAAGGTCATGTTGTGACGCAGGCTTAACATGGCGGCGAGTACGTTCACTCTGCTCCTTGTGATGCTGTTGCGGTCTGTTATCTGTTTTCCTGTGTCTTGGAGCAGGGTTAGTATGTGTTCGTTGGTGAGGTTTAGTCCTTTGAGTAGGGCAACGATGCCTGCCACGTGTGGGGCAGCCATGCTGGTTCCTGAGCGCTTTACGTATGCCGCTCCAGGACCGGTGCTGTTGATGCTTGAGCCGGGTGCTAGAAGATCCAACACGGCTCCGCTGTTGGAGTAGCCTGCAACCCTGTCGTTCTTGCCTGTGGAGCCCACGCTGGTTATGTTTTCTTGGCATGCAGGATAGCTGATGCCATTCTTTCGGAAGTTGTTTCCTGATGCTGCAACGAGGTATAGGTCGTCAAGGCTGGCGTTGTTGATGCTCTCGTCAATGCTTGTGGGGCAGGATGTGCTTGTGTAGCCTCCTCCATCGCCCAGGCTCATGGTGATGACGCTGATGTTGTACGTTTCCTTGTTGTTTCGGCACCACTCTATACCTGCTCTTACCGTGCTGTAGTATCCTTGTCCGCGATTGTTTAGGCTTTTTATGGCAACTATTTTTGCTCCAGGTGCCATGCCTTTGTTTCTTGTTCCAGCAACGATGCCTGCTACGTGGGTGCCGTGGCCGTGGCCGTCTGCAGGATTGTCATCACTTGAGCTGCAGTCGTTGTTTGGACAAAAGTTTTTGCCCCCTATAACTTGGCAGCCATCTCCTAGGCACCCTCCTAGGTCTGGATGGCCGTAGTCAACGCCGGTGTCTATGATACACACCGTGGCTGCCGTGCTGTTGTTCCTGGAGAGCATGCGGTTTGCGTATTTGCTCCCGGTGATGTGCTTTGTGTCTTGTAGGAATGCACTGACAGGCCTATCAATGATGATTTCTTCAACGTCTGGATCTAGCTCTAGTTTTTCTATGCCTGCATCGGTGATGTAGCCTGCAAAGCCGTCGTCTAGGTCGACTGCTTCGTCGAACTCCCATTCTTCTGCTATGGCTTCTTTCTCTATGAGGCCCTGTTTGATGCTGTCAATGCGGAGCTCTTGTTGCTCTTCCCCTAGGTTTTTCTTTTTGAGTTTGACGATGACACGAGAATATCCTCTTGCGCTGAGCTCTTGGAGCACTGCATCGTCTACCTCTTTCTTTGGTGGCTTTCTGAGGCTGACCACGACGTCTTTGGTCTCGGTTTGGTCTAGCGTGGTCGCCATCACCTTGACCGTGGCTTGTCGGGTTACTAGTGATTCTGCGGTTACTATGAGGGTTAGGCCTTCTATGCTTGTTTGTTCAGAACTGGTAACCGCAAAGCTAGTGTTTTCTGTGGTGTTAGGGAAATAGTCTAGTAATGACACGCGGCCTTCTGGTGCGTAGCCTGCTAATCCGGTTATGCTTGGATTGAGAACGCTGATTGCACCAAACACGACAAGACAGAGTAAGCTTACGCTTACGTATACTTTTCTTAACCCCACACGACGAGCGCAGATTTTTGTTTATAAAAGCTTTTTGGCTTAGATGTCGTTTGGGCGGTGGGTAGATTTCTTTTTCTCTGGCTTTGGTGGATCGGGTGCAAGACTGCGTAGTGCTGCTTCCCGGATGAAAGAGGCATACAGGTCTAGCTGGGGCAGGAGTCCTGGCCCAATCCAAGTCTCATTCTTCTTGTTTCGATAAGCGGTGGTGACGCTTTTTCGTGTGAGCGTGTCACGGTAGACAAATTTTTGCCTCACTTCTTGCGGCATGGGCCCTTCTACGTGGTAGTGTATCTCATCTCCAGGGCTTGGACCTTTTGGAGCACGGTCGTGATACTCAACGTGTTGGACGTTGATAACTTTGAATAATTTGATCCTTCCGGCCTCGCGGTAGAACAAGGGGGCCACGGTGTGCAGTCTAGCGGTGTGGACGGTGACTTTTTCTTTCTTTTCAACCTTGGCGTTTTTTGCTGTTGGTACGAGGCTGGCTATCGCTCGCGCATTATTTGTAGGATCCGCTTGGGCGGAGAGCATCGTACATAGACATGCTGTTAACGCTTTCACCCACCGCATGATACGATAATGCGCCCAGACCTTTTAAATCTTAAGGAGCCGTCGTTCAGCGTCAGGTATATAAAGGATGTGAGGCTTACACCCTCTATGTATGATGTTGAACTTTTATTGGAAAGGTTGGATTTTGAGGATGTTGATGTAGGCCCTGTCCCTGAGAGGCATCCATGGGAGAGTCCTGTTCAATATCTCCAGCGTATCGAAGCGTGGGTGTGTGAGGACGTCAATCTAGAATCTGGCGACTCTTCTGGCACGATAGACTTCAACGATGGCTACTGTCCAAGCAATCAATAATCGCTTGAAACGCCTTGGGTGATGGCCTGTCTTTGTATGCTTTGGTGAGATTTCTTAGCTTGATCTTGTGTCGGTTTTCTAGGTAGGAGCAGTACTGGCTAACGTTTTGGGGTCTTTTTTCGGGCTTTGATCGCTCAAAATCGATCAGCACGGGCTTGCCTTTGCTGATGATCACGTTTTTTTGGGGTCTTAGCATCTCTCCCTTGCTAAAACCTAGCATGTCTAACTGGCGTGACTGTCGTAGGAGGTCGGTCAACATTGCTTTGGTTATTTTCGTTTCTTTGAACAGCTTTCCTGGTACGAATTCGTACACCACGTAGTTTGTGCCTGACATGACAAACCTAGGTCCTATCTTTTTTGTGTTTGCTAGCTTGAGAAATCTTGCTTCTTTTGCTATGGTGGAGTTCATCGCCTTTTCGTGCTTGACCTTGATGGCGACTTTTTTGTTTTTGTAGCTTCCGGTAAATATACGGCCTCGTTTTCCTTTCATCCAATGCTTAACGTTCTTCACTCCTTTGCTCGTGAGCTGCAGCCACCAGGCGGGTCGGTAGATGGCGTAGCAGTAGAGCTTTTCGAAGAACATGCTTTGCTGCTCTAGCTGTTCTCGTACGTAGCCTTGTTCGTGGATGAGCTCGTCCACCATGCCCTTGTCGGTGAGCGAAGAAAACACGAGTAGCAGCTGACCTTTGGGTGCTAGATGGTGGTCTAGTTTGGACAACAATCGTCTGACGTACTCCCATCCCCTCTTGCCACCTTCGAGTTCTTGGTGGCGCTTTGCGCCTTCTTGGGGCAGGTAGGGAGGGTTGCAGACTATGGTGTCATACTTTCCTTTCATGTTGGAGAAGATGTTGCTTTGCTTGTACCTCACATGAGGGTTGGTGAAGGGTTTTGTCTTGTAGCGGTCTACAGCGGTCACCGTGGTGGATTTTTTGAGGGCGGCTTCTGCCTGTATACCCGAGCCTGTGCCTATGTCAAGCACCCTTCCCCTGGCTAGCTTTTTGACGTACTTGGCTAGCAGGTAGGAATCTTCTTGTGGTTCGTACATTATCGTGCAATTAAGAGAATGACTGCGCAGAGTATGACGATGCCGAGTACCCATACCCATTCGTTGCGCTCTTTGATGGGGTTGACCATCTTTTGGAGTTGTTTTTTGTTCCTTTCACGCACTCGTATGTGCTTGATCACCATAAAAACTTGAAACATGCTTTCTCCCGGCCACCATTCCTTTATATACCTTTCTATACGCTCATTCTGCTAAGTCTGCCTTAGTATAGCTTACGGCCTTGGCCAGGTCTTTGCTGGCTATCTCTATGCCATAGAGCAGATCTCCGCTACCAAAGTTTATTTTTTCTGTGTCAAAGACGTGGCTGTCGACGTAGAGTGGGATGCTGAGCAGCAGAGGGCAGACGCAGCCGGGTTCTAGGCCGACAGCGTCTTTTACTTGGTTGAAAGGCACCAGGCGTACCTTGGTGCCGATTGCAGCTGAGGCTTTGGAAATGTCAACTCTTGATTTGCCTTTGAGCATGAGTGCGTAGTTCTTGTCTCCATCCGTCACGACCATGGTTTTGCAGATTTCATCAACGTCCATTTTTTCTTGGACGTGTCTCATGACGTCCTCAACGGATACTGCCTTGTCTGCTAGTTTGATGAGACGGTAGGATATGTTTTTTCCCTTGAGTGTTGCTTCTGCGTTCATGGTTTGAGAAACAGCGTGAGCTCTTTTCCTTTGATTTTTTGTGCGGCTTTGTTTGGATAACTAATGGGTTCGGTGCTTAGCGTGACTACGGTTGCACCTATCTTTTCTGCTATTTGGACGTGCTGGGTTTGTAATCGTTCTACCATGTTCTTGTCTGCCTGGATGTGTGCGTCTATGGCTTGGTGTTTTTTCAGGCCTGCCTCTTTTCGAAGTATTTGGAATCTTCGCATGATCTCTCTGGCAAAGCCTTCGGTTTCTAGCTCTTCGCTTACCTCGCTGCTGAGGTAGACGTGGCCCTGGCTCCAGCCTGCCTCGGTGTAGGGTTCTGGAACCTCTCGTTCTAGGATGAAGTGGTCTTTGGCGAGTTGGAACTCGTCCACTTTTACCTTGTTTTGCTGTACGCGGTCGTAGATGGTGTTTGTTGCAAGTTCTTGGGTGAGCTTGGCTATGATGGCAGGGCTGTCCTTGCCAAAGTCTCGTTTGATGGTTCCAAAGTTTGCCTTTACTGATGATTTCAGTCCGGGTAGTGCGGCCTCAAATCGTATCTCTCTGACGTTGACCTGTTGTTTGATGAGGTCCTCGCTGAGTTTTGCTTGTTCTAGGGCCTCTCTGCTTCCTGTGACGACTAACTCTTGGAGTGGCCACTTGAGCCCTTTGCCGAGCTTGTCTCGCACTGCTAGCGCGCCTGCGATGATGCTTTTGGCGGTAGAGAATTGCGCCTCGAGTTCTGGATTGATCTTGTCTTGTTCGTGGCTTGGCCAGTCGTGCAAGTGCAGGCTTTCTTCTTTCAGGTTGAATGGTCCTTTGAGATTTTGGTAGATTTTTTCGCAGATAAAGGGTGTCACGGTGCCAAACATTTTGAGCAGAGGTAGTAAGGATTCGTACAGCGTCCACAGCACGGTCGCCTTGTCATCACCGCCCACTCTTTCTCTTGTCCACTGGCCGTAGTCTCTGCTCAACTCGAGGAAGAAGCTTTCTAGGTGTATGGGGACGGTGGGTAGTTGATAGTCTTCTAGGTCTTTGGTGACCTTTTGTATGGTGGTGTGGAGTCGGCTTTGCACGTAGCGTTCTTCTGGTCCTAGTTTGGGATCGTGCGGTAGCTCTGTCTCTTTGCGTAGCTGGAGTAGGTAGTTGTGGAGGTTCCAGAGCACGACAAGGTTTCGATACTTTAGCACGACGTCTTGCTCGTTGTACATCATGTCTAGCGCGGGTGCCGCGCTACCTATTGCATAGTATCTGAACGTGTCTGCTCCGTGCTTGTCGATGACTTCGCTTGGGGAGATGTAGTTGCCTAGACTTTTGCTCATCTTTCTTCCTTTGCTGTCTTGGACAAAGCCGTGCATGTAGACTTTTTTGAATGATGGCTTTTCCATGGTTATCATGCTTGCCACCATGAGAAGATTGAACCAGCCTCTGATCTGGTCTTTGCCTTCTATGATCCATTCTGCTGGCCACCATGCTTTGAACAGGTCGTCTCGCTTTGGGAAGTCTAGGCAGTTCCAGCTTGCGCTTCCTGCGTCTAGCCACACGTCTATGATGTCTGGCAATCTTTTCTTTGTATCTCCACACTCACAGGGATACGTGACGTCGTCAATCCATGGCTTGTGCGGGTTGGCTATTTTCGTGTTTGCCTTCTCTTCTATCTCTTGTATCGAGCCTATGACGTCGTACTTTTGGCACTTCTCACATCGCCACACGGGCAAGGGTGTGCCCCAAAAGTTTTGTTTGGTGATTGAATTATCTCTAAGATTTTCTAGCCAGGAGTGGAAGGCGTTCTTTGCGGCCTGCGGCACCCATTCTATTTTGTTGTTTGCCTCTAGTGCTTTTTCTTTTAGGTCCTCCATCATGAAGAACCATTGTTTTGTGGTTCTGAACACGACGGGTTGGTGGCATCTCCAGCAGTGAGGATACTCGTGGTGGTATTTTTCTGTGTTGACTAGAGCTCCTCCATGGTCGAGTTCTTGGGTGAAGAGCCCGTCGTCCTTTCTTGCGGTCCAGCCTTTGAAGAACGTGGTGAACTTGCCTCGCTCATCTAGCGTGTTAAAGGGTGCGATGCCGTTTTTGTGGCCTACTTCATAGTCTTCGGGTCCGCAGCCGGGTGCGCAGTGCACCAGCCCGGTTCCTTGTTCTAGGTTGACGTACTGGTCAGAGAGCACGATGGTGTGGACTTTTGGGGATTTTTCTTTTAGCGGTCCGTATTCTACTTTATCTTTGAGTGGGTGCGTGTATGATTTTCCTTCTAGTTGCGCGCCGACAAATTCGTCAATTATTTTTCCTTCCGGGGCGACCTTGGCTGCGAGCTCTTTTGCCATGATCCATACCTCGTCCTTCACCTTTACTTTTGAATACGTTATGGTGGGATTGGCCATGATGCATAGGTTGTAGGGTATGGTCCAGGGCGTGGTGGTCCATATGACGTAGTACGTTTTTTCTTCGTCTGCGGGAAACTTGACGTAGATGCTTTCGTCATTGACATCTTCGTACTCTAGCTCGTGCTTGGCCACGCTTGTCTCGCAGTGGCTGCACCAGGTCATCGTGCGTAGTCCTTCGTATAATCTCTTGTTTTCGTGGGCCTTTTTGATCATCCACCACACGCCATCGATGAATTCTGGGGCTATGCTCATGAACGCGTTCTCAAAGTCCAGCCACACCCCCATTCGTGTGAAGTCTTTGTTCATGGCATTCATGTTTTCTACGCAGAACTTTTCGCATTCTTGGACGAACTTGGCCACGCCAAATTTGATTATGTCTTCTTTTAGTCGGACCTGGAACTTGTCCTGGACTTTGTGTTCTGTGGGGAGGCCGTGCATGTCGTAGCCTGCTCTGTCCCATACCTCATAGCCTGCCATGCGCTTGAAGCGTAAGACCATGTCTTTGAGGCTCTTGTTCCACGCAGTGCCTATGTGGATTCTGCCGGAGGTGTAGGGTGGTCCTTCTAGAAAGTAATACTTGGTCTTGCCTCTACCCTTGTCTTTGACTTTTGGGTAGATGTTGTTTTTCCCCCACCACGCGAGTATGGAGGTCTCCACCTTTATGGGGTCGTACATGGGCATACGAGGTTGGTGCTTGTTTAAAAAGGTTGATGCCCACCGCAAACTTATAAAAGCCACCTGCATTATCTGCCCCATGGCTGACATAGTGCACTATAATGGTAATAACCTGACCATGGCGGAGTTTCTTCGTGAGAAGAGACTAGAAACCGGCCTAAAATGGGGTGAGTTTGCCGATGCCTCGGGCTTTTCAGACCTAGGGCTGTCGCGCATTGGTTCCTATGTGAACCAGAACTCAGGTGGTAATCCCAACAACATCCCTAGGAACAGGGTGGGTGACGTTCTAGCACTGTTTGGCTTGACAGAAGACGATTGCACCATGGACTCGCGAATAAGTGAAAGGTCTAGAAGATACGGCCCTCCTCTCGAAAGAGGAGATGCGGAGTACAACCGCCTGCTACGAAAGGTTGGAGATTACATCTTGGAGCGTACGGAGAGGCTTGTCGAACAAGGAAAACAGCCCCAAAAGCTCTCCAGGTCGGTGCTCGCAGCCGTAGCAGGAAGACTCAACGGAAGATTCGCGATAACATATGAGGCAAGAAAGATACTCCATGCGGATCTCTTAAAACTAGATGCCAAGTACGGTCTCATCGAGCTACAGCACCGCCCGGATTTCATCTCAGCAACGAACGTTCGTCTACGCACTTTTGAGGATGGAGAGTCTGAGGAAAAGTGGTTGCGTGAGGCTCTTTCTCAATATGACACAGAGAAAAAGCTTCCCAGACACGCAACAGACGAAATAATGACCGCTCACAACAAGATGCTAGAAGCGTACGATTGTGAGCCAAGAACTAAGGCGTCATTTGACTATCAAATAGCAAATATTCTGGGGAGAAGATTCAAACATGACATGCGCGGAAGCCCCGATGCTGCCAATCCACTAGAAGTATTGCTAGAGGACCTGCCAAATAATGACTTAGAAGAGATCGTGGAAGAGGATGAGAACGGCGAGCGTAAAAAAGCATACCTCGACATTCCTGCAACAGGCCACCAAAAACTGTTGGCGTTCTTGATGGACCCGGACAACTACAAAGTACACATTGGCCCATCATTAGAGCTTGTCACCGTTGATTTCACCACAGACAACACCCCGCAAGACCTGTACGATCTCTTTAGCGACAGGCTGACCATGCTTGACTTACGCCCAGATGAGGAAGAGCTTACCTCGTTTGTGGACCATTGGCTGCAATGTGACATGATCTTCAGAAGACCTGATGGCGGGTACTTGATTGTCGAGGTCAAGCAGAACGCGCTAGACACCGAGATCTTTGCAAACGCCACCAAGGCAAGACAGCAACTAGCCGCCTACAAAGGCACCATGCACAGCAACGTTGTCATGAGAAACCTCCGCGGCAACCACAAGCCTGTCCCCGAACACGTTGATGGTGTGCTTGCCTGCTACACCATCGATGACGAGCTTGCTATAGGGTTAGGCGCGCTAGGCATGCGCTCGGTAACCATAGCCAAGGAGGTTGTTGACCAGTACATTCGTGACAAGAAGCTAGAGTTTGCCCCACCACCGCCACCGCCTGAGAGGGCCAAGGCGGTCGTGGACGCGCAACCAGTGGATATCATTCCTACGCATCGAGGGCCAGGATTAAGAGAGCTAGAGTGGGATCCAGATCGTGGCCAGGCATGCATAAACGGACACATCATCCACGTGAAGGGCGGAGATGAAGTGGCTAAAGAACGTGCCCGCCGACAAGCACTATCTCAAAGACGCAGGTCTACCTTCCATCTCTAAGTCTTGTGATGAGTGAGGGAGGAAAGCTTTGCTTTAGCATCTCAGCTTGCTGCTCCTCAACAGCATAATCTAGCCTGTGGACCGTGATGACGCGGGAGTTTGTGTCGTACGTCACATAGCCAGTTTGGGGATTTCCGTCTCTGGGCTGGCCCACAGAGGGAACGACGATGAGGCTTCGGTAGTCTTTTACGCTAAATTCGACACTTTCACCCATGAGCATGCAGACCTCTATTGTACTGTCCTTTTTCTTTCTGTATAGCTGTGGGATGTGGGTGTGGCCAACAAACGCGTGGTCCTGAGGTATCGTGGTTCTGATGAAGCGGTAGGATGCATCGGCGCTCTTTTCAACATAGCGCATTTTCTGCGGCTTGGCAGGATCACAGTGTGCAAATACTGCCTTGCCAGAACCAAGCACATAGTTTCCTTCTATTAACGTTGACAGCCTTTGGACGTTAGCATCTGTAAGATTGTCAGCAGCAAAGTCCATGGCTCTTGCCGCTTGCGGATTGCTAGGGTATCCAATCGGCACATCCTGACCTTCCTTCTCCCGCCACGATAGCACGGCTCCGTGATCATGATTTCCAGGCAGAATGACCCTACAATTATCAAACACCCAGTCACAGCACTCGTTCACAAAGGGCCCATAGCCAACAATGTCACCCAGGAATGCCATCGGGTTATCTTTTGTCAGGCCATTCGCTATCATGTGGTCAACAACGGCGTTGAGTGCCGGCAGGTTTGCGTGAATGTCAGAAAGTATGAACCATCGCATTAATGAGAAAGACGGGGATGGCTTAAAAAGTCACTCGTCTCGCTGGGGAGGGTCTGCATTCTCCAACCGCGCTATGAGCTCATCCGGAGCATCGGCTTTTCGCATGTCTTCTTGCATTGCACCAACATCGTAAGGCAAGCGCACGATCTCTAGTGATCCCTCAATGGCGAAGGGATCCTCGTTAACGACGTATTCCAGTATGGCATAGCCAGTGAAGGGCGAGCCATCTCTTGACTGGCCTACTGAAGGAACCACCCCTAGCGCTTTGCAGTCGCCCAGCTGGGACAAGAATGCCTTGCCGGCCAAATCTTTTGGCTTAATTCCCTCGTCGGCCTCTATGTAGACTTGGGGGATGTGGGTGTGTCCGACAAGGCAGTAGTGCTCAGCGCGAAGTTCGTTACGAAAAAAGTATTCTTTTGCATCACCTTCATTCTCAACGTATTTCATCTTTGTCGCGCTCACAGGCGCGCCATGGCTAAAAACTACCACGCCGTTGGTGAAAATAGGCGTTCTTCCTGATAACTCTTTTAATATTTCCACATTTGCGTCGTCGAGATCTTTCCATGCATGCATCATGCCCCACCTTCCTGTCCAGTTTGCATGAGTGCTGTCCAAGGTAACAGACGGCTGGTTAAACAAATGTAAGGTGCCATAGTCGTGATTACCGGGCACAAAAACATCAGCAGTATCATTAACCCATTGTATGCATTCGTTTCCATGGACGCCGTAACCCACGACGTCACCAAGGCAGACAATTTTGTCCTCCTCGCCTTTACTCTCTTTGATATTCTCTGCGACGACGTCTAGTGCGTACTTGTTAGCATGCAAATCCGACACGATTATCCAGCGCATGGGGTGTGTAGTGAATGGTGGCTTAAAAAGTCACTGCCATAATTGGTTGAACAAAAGTCGGTAGCGTTTTGCTATGTCTTTATGGTTTATCAGCACGCTGAGTATTGCGCCAGCATAGTAGATCGTGGCCACGCGGTCTTTGGTGATGACAAGGAAGCTGGGCGCTGCCTGGCCGCGCTTTGTTATGGTGAGTTTTTGTTGTTTGCTTTCTAGCCACCAATCATCCTCCCAGCTGGGTGCGTCAGGATCTGCAAGGATCTTGCACACCGCCTTTTTTGCTATCCTTTGTTGCTGCCAGCTCTTGAGATAGCCGCCACTTTCCTTCACTATTCTTTGTGGCGTGCCGAGAATGAGAACTTCGTCCCCAGGTCTCATGTTCGCTAAGACCTCGTCCAGCACGGTCTGCATGCCCTTTAGCCCCTCAAAACTTCGGAAGATGTGTGCGCTAGGAAGGTTTTTCTGTCGTCCTTCAAGCTCTGGCACCAACTTTTTTAGTTGTTTTTTGTGCACTGCTAGGGCTTCCTCCTGGGCTGTGACGAGCTTGTTGAGTTGGGAGGGTTGGGAGGC
>NYZT01000022.1 GCA_002687275.1 Candidatus Woesearchaeota archaeon | reverse complement strand
GCAACCGTTGAAACAATACCTTCTACTCTCTCTGCCATGTCCTTCGCTATAGGGACAGGAACTTCCGTTTCGGGATCAAATCCTTTCGCCCGAGCAAAGGTGGCAATAGAGTATGCCTCCTCTACCCCTTCATCGATGGCCTTAAAGTAAGACTTCATCGCAGTACTTGCTTCTACCATTATACAAATTTCATAACCTTTACCTCACGGGTCTGTAAGTTGATAGCAGGAACCCTCCCCGGTTCAGGATTATGTCCCACTTTCTCCTGGAACGCCGTTTTTGCCTGAAAGCAAGATCCGCTAATGAGTGTGACGTGTTTGTATTGAGACACACAGGACTTGTGAATATGTCCAGTTACAAAAATATCTGGAACTCGGGAAATAGCAAGAGGATCTTCGTATTGGTCTGGTATGTATAGGGTGGAGGTATGTGTGGGCGCGAGGTGTCTTCTCTTAAGTAAAAACTTCATGACAATGTCTGCTCGGTCATATCCTCCCCTGTTGCGGATGGTGTCTACCTCTGAAATATAGTAATCAAAACTGTATCCGTGATACAACAAAACGTCGATGCCTGCAAACCCGGGGGATTTGTGTATGGTAAGATAAGAAGGATTTGAAACAGATATGATGTTGGGTAGCTGGTAAAGGGACTCCGCAAAGTCCTTGTAAAGGGGGGGTTGGGGCTCTGCTAGCCTCAGGGGGTCGTGATTGCCCGGACACACCACCAAAGTAATGTGGCTGGGAATCCTTCTAAGGTAGGTAGTGAGCTCTTCGTATTGTTTACACGCATCTTGGATAGTGAGCTCTTCGTCCTGGCCAGGGTATATCCCAATGCCGTCTACAAGATCCCCAATAACAAAGACATACTTGACTAGTTTCGCTACTCGCTGCTGCTCTTCGCTTCCCGTCTCCAGTCGCAGCCACCGAATAAACTTCTCAAAAGCTTCGGGTAAAAACTCATTTGAACCCACATGGAGATCTGAAAGGAAAACGGCATATCCTGGTTCGGGGCTTTTAGTAATCTCTTTGGCAGGCATATCTGGCCAATACACATCATTTGCAAAAACGATGTTGTCTCCACTCACACCCACCACGCCCAAAACCTCATCACAAACAATGTCCTTTGCCTCTTCAAAAACCTCTGGTTTGTTTTTATTGATAAGAACTTTTGTGCTGCCCGAAGCATCCTCCAGAGTGAGCATCAGGTTTCCGTTTTTGGTTGTCTGTTTGTCGGCCACCAATCCAATAAACGCTACTCGATCTCTCCCTTTTTTTTGGTTGACACGAGAAAGGGTGATTGCTCCCTGGAGTTCTGGGCGGGATCGTAGAATGGCCGCCAATTTCTTAAAACGAGCATTGAAATAGGCAACAAAATCCTTCACCCCTCTCTTTTTCGCTTCCTCTTCGTAGGAAGAGACAACCTCTAGGTGCATGGGTTCTTGTTTCTCCGGAACTTCCTGGAGGTGCTGTAGAAACCGGTCATACGCTGCCTTCCCCTTCCCCCTCTCTGCGTTTGCAGTTGCCTGCTCAAGGTCCCTCCAGCTAACGTCAAGTTGGGCGTGTTTGGCTATCGCATCCTGTACCTCTGGAGTAAGAAAGAGAAAGGAAGATTGGTCAATTTTCTTAGAAAGTTGTTCGTACAAGCCGATAAAATCGATATCCTCGCTTGAATGAGAAAAAAGGTTCGCGCCTAGTAAAATGTCCTTCTCTAGAAAGAAAGAGATTGTCTTTTTCTTAAACTGGTGTGTCTGTTCCATTTTCCTAGGTAAGAAGCGCCCATCTTAGCAGAGCTAAGAGAGTGCGAGCCCTTCTGCCAAGAGTTGCTCTGTTCTGTCGAAGATGGGTGGGGGAATGGCGAGTGAAATCTCGCTCGTCCGACCATATCTTCCCTTTGAAATAATCTTAGTTGAAATAATTCCCAACATGTCTAGCTCGGAAATGATATCTGAAATTCTGCGTTGAGTTAATGGCCTTAAACCCACCTGGGAAGAAATCGTCTTGTATGCGTTATAGACCTCTCCCGTCGAAATAATCTGCTTCTCCTTCTTCGTACTAAGTAATATGGAATAGAGTGTTGCTTGAGATTGCTTGGGTTGTGATTTGATTACGTCGATAACCCTGTCCCGTTCGATTTTCTCCTCTGCCTGA
Source organism: Candidatus Woesearchaeota archaeon (assembly GCA_002687275.1). Lineage (GTDB taxonomy): Archaea > Nanobdellota > Nanobdellia > Woesearchaeales > ARS49. The sequence goes on along the minus strand of NYZT01000022.1, from coordinate 4,300 downwards.
TCAATGTGCTCTAGTTTGACCTCGTCGCTATCTCCTCTCTCTGCAAGCTCCGCAGAAACTCGCATCAACTCGAGAGCCCGTCTTGCGTCCCCGTGCTCCCTAGCTGCATACGCAGCGCATTTTTCAATAACCCCCTGTCGAACAACCCCGGATTTAAACGCAACCTCTGACCGCTTTCGTAAGATGTCCTGGAGTTGAAATGCGTTGTAAGGCGGGAAAACAATTTCCTCCTCTGAAAGTGAAGACCTTACTCTTGGGTCGAGGGTGTCGACAAAAACTAAATCATTAGAGATTCCCAACAAAACAATCTGTGATTGCTTAAGTTCCTCATTCACCCGAACAAGGTTGTATAATATTTCGTCTCCTGCTTTTTTGACAAGTTGGTCTATCTCATCCAACACCAACAGCACAAGTGCCTTCTGTTTGTCCACGATCTCGAAAAACGTCTTGTATACTTCGTCTGTGGGCAATCCTGTTGCTGCGATGCTGCCCCCCATCTCGCGGATAAGTTGTGCAATCAGGCGATATTCAGTGTCCGCAAGCCTTTTTAACTTACAATTCACATAGATATTTTTAAGGGGAATGTTGCCTTCCTTCGCAGCAGTAATCAGATTATCAACCACGTGGTTTGTGGTGTGTGTTTTGCCTGTCCCCGTTTTTCCATAAACAAACAAGTTAGAGGGCCTTCCTCGCCTTAAAGAAGGAGCCAAAATATTTGCTATCTGTTTGATTTGCTCTTCCCTATGGGGCAGGCTATCTGGCAAGTAATTTGTCTGAAGTGCCTTTCGTTCAACAAAAACCCCGTCCCTCGCAGTATAATCCTCAAAGAACTTCCGTAACTCTCCATCCCCCATAATTCTCCACTGGAAATGGTGGTATTTAAATGTTGTTCTTTTTGTGGGACACCCCCTTACTTCCTGTGGAGATTCTGTGTCGTGGGTGTGTTTCTTATTTCTTTTCAATATTGAAATTAAATAATATTTACTAATTAATTAATATAATGACTAATTGATCGATATAATAATATAATAATACAATAGATAAATAATATAAAATAATAAATAACGGTGAGAACCCAAAAATGTTAAGACAGTAATAATGAAGGGTAACATAGACAAACCAAACAGCCAACCCAAACACAACAAAAAACCCCCACAACCTCTAAACGAAACCAAGGGGTCACCCACCACAACACCAGCATAACCACTAAACACAACATTAATATAACTATTAAAGAATATAAATCAACACATGGGCAAGAAAGAACTCAGCAACTACATCGAAAAGCACCTCGGCAAAGGATATTCCCTTACCACACTCACCAAACACCTTACTAAATGGGGATATACTCAAAAAGAAATTGAGGCAGCAAAACCACACCCTAAAATCACAGAACGACTATCTCTTGAATTTTTCGATGGTCTGACTGCAAACAACCTCTCTGCAGCCCTCAAACACACCTACTTTCTTCTTTTGGTGATTGCAGCAGCACACATAATCGTTGCCCTTGTCACCAAAGAAGCAACGATCAACATGGCGGAAGCCGCCCTTACCGGCCTCCTTTCTGCCGTCCTTTTCGCAGCACATTACGTCCTCTTCGTCGCACTCCTCATATACATACTCCACCTCACCAGCAAACACATCTTTAAGAACCCCCAGAGCAACAAAAAACGCACAGCAACACTCCTCTATGCAGCAACACCATACCTAGTACTTGGCGCGATAGAACCCACCCAAGCATATACCTTCATCAACCTACTCGGCATATCACTCGGGCTACTCCACTTCAATCTGTCAATGATCCTCTCCCTAACCCTCTTCTGCCGCGCCCTCACCCAACAGGAAGGACTTACCCCAAAGGAAAGCATAACTCAACTCATACTCCCCACCATTCTTACAATCCTCCTTCTCGTCGCAATCTTCCTCGGAACAGCAGAATATTCCCTCCTAAACCTCTCTTTTCAGCCCTTCTAACAGAAAGACTTAAATAGGAAATCAGCTAAAAAACACACAGAAAGTAACTTAGATAACACAACTAAGTTAACTAATCTAACTAACTTACTACACGACACACATTAAACATGGTACGCATCAATATTGAAATAGAGCAAGAGCTGCACAAGAAAGCAAAGCTCAACGCACTTCTCAAAAACATGACCTTAATAGAGTATATCCACGAAGCACTCGAAACACAAACCAAAAAAGACAGAGGGAAGAAATGAGACGGCCCCTTTTCCTCTTCCTGGCATTAACTACCTTATTCCTAAATGCTGCGACTACCTCCGCACTCAACTGTGACACCTTCACACCAATAAAATTCGAGAAGGTTCGAGACGGGTCACTCACCCCACCAGAAGGATGTCAGGCAGGATTTGCAGATTGTCTTAATGCGGCCAGAGCCGAAGTCTGCTGCGATACCGACGACCAGTGTGTTCACAACAACGGCCCATCCAACCCAACATGTGTTGCTCTGGGCACCATTGTAAATCTAGACAACACAAACACCCGCGCCCTCTGCGACCCAGGCGGAATATGGAAAGACGGAGAAGCAACAAACACAGATTGCGCAGCATTCCACGATCCCCCGAGCAACCCCACAACATACATAACACCTCCTGGCGACTGCTGCGGCAACGACCTAGGAAACGAATTTATTGGGCCCTGCGACGACCAAGGAACAGACAACGGAAACTGCGGCAGCCAAACAGGAAAAGACGCATGTTGCTCGTCAATACAATGTGTAGATGAATCAGGCAACTGCCAACTAACAGATCGCTGCCACGATTTTGGAGGCAGCCAAAAATCTTTTTGTGATACGGCAGGAAAGTGGCAAGACCCCGACAAAGCACAGTCATTTTGCCTCGGCACAAACTGCGGTAGCGAAGGGTTTCAATGGCAGATCGAAGGAGAGATTGGAGACAATAAGTGTTGTGGGGATGACGCAAACGAATTCGTAACAACCTGCACCAGCCAAACAACAAACCTCAACGGCGACTGCAGCACCACTCCAACAGAAACAAACGCATGCTGTAACGACGCGAACGACTGTGTCGACCACGAAGGCAACTGCGCAACAAAAGACACCTGCAGCACATTTAATGATAATGGTCAACTCTCCTTTTGTAGTGGAGGAGAATGGAAGGACCCAGACGAAGGAATCTCTTTTTGTCAATCTCTCTCACCCTCGACCTGCAACGACATTACTCAAGGACACCCCGACAACGGACGCTTTCAGTTCGGCATAGGAGGAGAAGTAGGAGACAACAAATGCTGCGGCGACGACGCAAACGAATTCGTAACGCTCTGCAAAGATGAAAACGGAGACGCAGGATGCAGCACAACAGACAACATATCCTGTTGCGGTCCCACCGATTGTGTAGATAGCAGCGGCAACTGCGTAGATACAAACACCTGCAGCGCATTTGGCGGCACCACCAAATCCTTTTGTGACAACGGAGTTTGGAAAGATCCCGACACCAGCAGCAGCCTCTGTAATGCTGCATGCAGCCCCGATGGCGCAACTACACTTACCTATGGCCTTCCTCCAACAAACGAATGTTGTGGGGACGACGCAAACGAACTAACCAAATCAAAAGTCTGCCTACAAGGAGTATGCACTACCGACAGCAACGACAAAGGATGTTGTGACCAAAGCACCGATTGTGTTTCCGATGGGATATGCTTTAACACCCTTGCCTTAACAGACATAAACCAAGACGGAGAGAAGGAGATCTGCAAGGCAGGAACCTGGGAAGACCCAGACCAGGCCACAGTAGAAACAGAATCGGCTGCCAACTGCTTACTAGCAAACAACAACCCGGCCCCTACCGAATATCTCGTGGCTACCGCAGGCGTAAATCCTCTTTGCGGACGCGGAATCTGCAACGAAGTAACTGATAGCAACGAAAAGTTTTGTTGTGGTGATGATGAATTCGAACACTTCTCACAAGCCCTCGATGCATGTATCCGCCCTACAACCCCTCGTGGCACGACCACCTTTGATTGTATTGATGAACGCGGCTACACCCTTGAAGGAGAATTTATTGGAGACGATCTCTGCGAAGCAGGTAAATTTACCTCCAGAACAAGAGCACTAGCAACAGTATTACTTGACATAGCAAACGCTACGAGCCCAAGAAACTACTCTCTCTTCTGTGACACCCCAGATGCAACACTCAATTATATCCAATATGTAGTCTCCCAAACAGAAACAGGGGACGCTTTAGCAGAAAACTTCCTTTCAGGAGCCCTCCCCACAACCGGAACAAACGTATGTAATGGGGGCCCATGCACAAACAAT
>NYZT01000021.1 GCA_002687275.1 Candidatus Woesearchaeota archaeon | reverse complement strand
CTCCGGATGACGCGAATCTTAAGATCTTCCTTGCTAGCCACTTCTAACGTATATTTTGCCCCCTCTCGTTGCGCCTCAACCTCGATGTCTGCCTTGTTGTACTTGCACTTGGTGCAGCTCATAGAAAACACGAACACTTTTCCAAAATAGGGAACCTCTGTATCATCTTGCGTTAAGGTCAGCCCCTTCTTGTCCATGCATATCGGACACGGCTGGTCCTTGAGTGTTTCCATAAGTCTTACTAGGGCTCTCCCTATTTAAAAACTTTAGTCCTGAAGGTTTATATATGCGCAGATATTCCCTCCCTGATGTGGGTGAGTTTTCGTGGGTGATAGCACCAGCGACCTCTCATGGGCCCGAGAGCTTTCCAACCTCGGGGTCTACACGCTTCCTCAAGCTGGGTTCGACCCGAAGATTCTGGCAGACGTTCTTTTACGATTGAGAAAAGAGGACGCTCAAAACGTTGTTCTCTTTGACGGGGGTTTTTCGGTGTTGGACGACCGTGCCGTGACCCAAGATCCGCCATCATTTTACGGGTGCGCTATTGGCCTGCACCATTTTAGTCTTGGGGAATCCCATCAACTGGCAGGTCGCCGCCCGCTCTCTCTGAACATACGCGTCCGAGAGGGCCGTCATGCTGAAGTTATCGCTAGCTTAGAGGGGAAGGTTTTGGCTAGTTCGCAAAAATCGTTGGTTCCGGATCCTCTCCACCGTCACCCGCTGGCTAAGCACTACTTTGCCATGCCTTCTGTGGGTGCGCAGGACGTTCGTTCCTTTAATGGCGCAGCATTGCTCACTCCTAAAAAAGGTTTGATGAGGTTAGGAAGGCCCTTTGCTGTGAACGATGATCTTTCCCATGTTTTCGCTTTTTTTCATGCCGGCGAGACGCACTTTTTTGATACAGAGGGCACTCCTCTTGCCGCGTTCCAGCTTCCTGAAACCCCTGAAGAAGAGACTCCTCTTCTCTTCTACCGTTCCAAGCCTAGAGAATCAGAATTGCGTGTTGGCTTTTCTAACCTGCAAGGAACCCAACCCTTGGTGTTCTCAGATCAACAGACGCTAGGGTTTGGTGAGCATACGCGATTACAATCTAGTGAACTTCATGGTGGCCTGAGATTTCTCGGTTCGTCCACGGTTGCAGAAGGCACAGACAAGGCCAATCTGCTTCTTAGGGGTTCTGGCGAGGTAACATCAAAGATAGAGCGATCCACTAACGGCGAGGGTTGTACCCGAATCATGGTTGAAAGACAGATGCTCTACTGTGGCGGGCTCCCTTCGGAAGCTATAGGTAAGACGGTTAGGGTGAGTTACAACATCAGAGGTTTTCGAAGGGCAGACCTTGCCTTTGAGTTGGATGGGCAGGAGTATGGCCGTCCGTTCCGTTTGAAAAAGGCGAGGGGATTTATCGCCAAAGAAGACAAGAAGGGCGGTTCGGACCACCAAGTCCTGGGCATGCGTAGGTTGGATCCTCAGGGCAAAACAAGACTCCTGGGGAAAAATTATCAGCTAGGGTTAGGACGTGGTGGCGAGGCCATAACCTTCCTGCGTTCTAGGAATCCGTGGGGCCAGACCAACACAGTCGTCTCTGATCTGGAAGGCAAGGTGTTATTAGTGGACTATCTTGAGCCACTGCCTAAGAGTGCCGCGGTGAGAAGAGCGTTGGGAGACGCTTCAGAGGTGACATTCCAGCAAGCTAGGGGTGAGGCGCGAGAAAATTTGTTCGCCTTATGGATGGCCCAACCTGAGCATTTCCGTCATCCAAAGCTGGTGCCTTTTTACGGACCACTTACCGTTCGCGGGGGCAAGTCTCTGAGTTTGTGGGATGAATCATTACATCCTGTGAAAGTACAAAGCAAGGCTAAATCTGCGGAGATTCTCGGCCGAACGCTGCTCATGCACGATGAGGGCGTGGAGGCAATGCACACTTTTCCTTATGGTCTTGTAACTCACGGAATGGCCCTGTTGAAGGAAGACACGAGGTGGATCGCTCTACTCAATGTTGATCCTGAAAAAGAACCGTGGACCTTGCAGGGTTTATCTCCGACATTTCAAGTTTCTGGCAACCTCGCGAAGAGCGTGACCTTTGACCAGCCTGACCGGGCAGCGCTCGTTATCGAACATGGACCTGACCAGACGGACAAGTATTGTCTTGTTAGAAAGGGAGATCATGTACTTCGCGTTGACCTGGAAGGGCGTCATGTTGGGGGAGTGAGTCCTTTTGCTGTGGCCACCGCGCCTGTCGACGTTGGTGGCTCGTTAACTCTCGCGGAAATTGTTAGCGGCATGCAGGAAAACGGCCTCGTTGATGGCGAAAACATCTTTGACATTCTCTTTCGTATGGGACTGAAATACTCGCGTAGCCAGCACCAGGCAGAGGAGGCACAGCAATCAGTTGCCCTGTCTCTCTATCAAGCCAGTCTCAGAGATCCGGACAGGAGAATTGACAATCCTATTCCCTACCTTTCGGCAGCAGTAAGATACACTGTGCTCAAACTTCATGGCCGATCGATGATCCAAATAGTGGAGGATGAAGGAGATTCTTACTTTTGGACTAACTTAAAAGGAAGAGAGCTTTCTCCTGATAGCGCTGCGGAAAACAACGAGTTCCAACGCTTGATGGAAGATGCTCTTGGTGGCTTGGAGCTCCATCCTCGGCGTCTGCAGTGGCTCGTGGGTGATGCGGAGATAGAGGAGTATCCAAGAATCATCCGTGACGCAAAGAGGGGTCTGGACCAGCTTTCTGGTCTCCAACACCGTTTGCTTGTACGCTATTTACGCGGGCAGTTGCAAAAAGACATGGCCGCCGAGGAAGGCATGCTCCTCTCTCAAATAAATACTGCGCTCTTTGCCGCAAAGGCAAGCCTTAGCGACTCCCTAAGTCATCATTCTTGTGCTTATGGCTTGAGGGACCTTATGAGCCACTCAAGAGGCTACTTGCCAAACCCTAAATTTTTTGACCGAACCACGAACACCCGCTATGATCCTATTAAGCGAGCGATAGAGAACGGTGGAAGTCTGGACCAATTGTACAAGGAAATGGCAGACGCCAAGTTTGGTCCGGGGGCTGATCGGAAGCTGGAGATGTTGGCGGGCATGACGGGCAATGATCGAAGGATTCTTCTGCCTAAACGTAAGACGCCACTAGAACAACATCTGGAAGTGTTAGATTCTTTGGTGGAGACAGCTCCGCTGAGCGATAGCCAGAGAAGAACGCTGCAAGAATCTTTTGAGGGGAGAGATGTAGACTCTACTGAGTTGAGAACTGCAGAGGTTAAGGTTCTCCTAGAAGCGATTCGTCATAATCGACCTGCCTTTGAGAAAGGCGGAGAACGAGTGACCGCACAAACCAAAAGGATACTTGATCAAGGAAAGAAACTTCCCTGGGATCGCTATGCAAGATTGCGGTTGCGGACCTGCCTCGAGCGTGATTTCGGTTATGAAATCGACAGCAACTCCCGTCCTACCTTTAACTCTTTGAGTAGCCGAGTTAAACACTGGGTCGCGAGATTCTTTGACGGAAATTTCCCGGAAGTGATCAAATTTGCATATCCTGACATTGTTTTTGACAAGGTGCTTTATTCTAACAGCAAGTGGGAAGGGGGAATCTCCCAAGTGTTTGATTCCGTTGGAGATATGTTTACAAGGAAAGGATCGTGGTATCTGTCAAGTCACGATCTTAAGGACCAAGGATGTTTCGGTGGGCACTTTGGCGTTAGAAATCCTTCTTCACATCTGCTTAACAAACGTTTTGTTCACGAACGCGTTCTTCCTAAGTTGGACTCTCCTGGTGATTATGTTAGCAATCGTAAACTTCTCTGTTTGATCTTTGACGTTCCTTGTAAGCCGGTGCCTCCAAATAGGATAGAAGGGGAGTTAGGCCCCGTACATCTCAACCGACAGGAACTCTACGAAGCTGCGGAACTTACTGAGGAGGAAGTGGAGGTTTGGGATGCACGGATAGAGGAGTGGGACTGGCGAGGCACGGTGCCTGTCCAAGCGCTTCAGGCCCGGTTTGGGAAGACTCCAAAAATGCTAAGAAGAGAATACAGAGACACTCGTCAGCGCTTGGACCGCGCCTTTGGGATTCTCTATCGGCCTCAGCAAAGTGCTATCCCTAACCGCATAAAGGCTGGGAACATCGATCTTCCAAAGATGGTATAACCTACTACTCTGCCACAGTAGCGTCTTCTTTGACTTGTTTGACCTGTCGTGAGCTTCGGTGGATGGTGGCAAAGTTTGGTGTTACGACGATGTAGTCCTCGCCAAACCCTGCGATCTCTCCTTCGATGGCATCCGTGGTCTTCTTTAGCTTGTTGATCGCGCGCTTTAGTTCGACCAGGTCTCTGTCTTTTAATGGCTTAATATTGACGAGTGCTATGGTCTGGCCAGCTCGTAGACTGTCCAGCACGCCTTTGATGTCGTCAAATTCTTCTAAAAGGAACGGGTGAACCGTGATTTTTCCTTTGTCAACGTTACCTGCGTTGTCTAACTCTAGGTAACCCTCTTCTGCCTCGAGCTCGTCGAAATTGCTTCCCCCGAGTTTGTCTTTTAAAGTGTCAAAAATGCCCATTGCTTACCCTCCGAAAGTGTTCTGTTTGTGTGGTAGTAATGGCTTTTCTATATAAATTTTTTGTATTCCCGAACCTGGCTGTTAGAGTATACTAGTGATAACTATTATATAGGTGAAGGTGTGGAAAATGTGTATGAAACAGTTGATGGCCGTGTTTGGCATTATAGCCATAGCTAGCATGGGCTTGTTATTCGTCACTATTTCTGAGACAGAGGGCAAGTTTGTCTACTGGGACACGTATAGACGGGCTCCTGGTGGCCAGAATGTCAACCAGGTAGGCACGCCGTACTACGGCATTGACAATCGTGACTCTTACAAGTATATCTATAAGGATCTCCAGGCTAAAGGTGAGATAGGCGAGGTTGCACCCTCTTCCTTCCAGCCGTACACGTACAAGGGAGCCAGGCTCCAAAAGCGAAGTGAGTACGTCCAGCGCATGAGTGGTATCGAGAGGGGAAGCACGTTTACCCAAAGAAGATTGGGATCTGGCGAGTGGTACCCGCCACCTGAGAGTAGCGCGACTCGAAGATTGACCACAAGGTAAGCTTTATAAACACGCTCCGTTTTTATGAGTGCATGGCTAACCGCACAGGCGGCTCTCGCAGAAAAACTCGGCACCTATTGAGAAAGCACGTGAGAGACCGTGGCAAGATAAGCATCGCCAGGTTCTTCGCCAACTTTAAGGTAGGAGACAGGGTCGTGCTGAAGGCAGAGCCTGCCGTCCAGGGTAGCCTGTACCATCGCAGATTCCATGGAAGAGTGGGCACGGTGAATGGCAAGCGAGGAAAGTGCTACACGGTTAGCGTGAAGGACCTCAACAAGCCAAAAATGTTAATAGTCCATCCAGTACATTTGAGGAAAGCATGAAAGACAGCATCATATCCGAAGACCCTGTAAGCCTGCCGTTTGTACGCGAAGCACTAGAAAAGGTCCAAAAGCAAGGTGAGCTAAACTTCCGAGCACAAAAAACGTTAGAGCACGCAGAGACTTGCCTGTTGAATGTCAAAGAGGCCAAAACGTTGCTCGACAGTCTTGCAAAGATCGGCATCCCTCGATGGAAGGACGTCTTTGCCCACAAGATTGTTGATTCGTGCCCTGTGACGCCTGAACAGGTGAAGACCGTGCTATCGTGCTACAACGTCACCTTCTCCAAAGAGCACGCCCAAAAGATAGCAGATGCAGTGGTTGCCGTGAAGCCAAAAGCATAGATAATTTTTTATAGCGACCAATTCACGGGAAGGTATGCGGAACGAGTGTCTTAATATCGTGGAAATTCTGGAAGCACGAATCCAAGAACTTAAAGAAGTGGGACCCCTTCTGTTAGATGCTGGCGCGAAACTTGAAAACAGGCGTACGAGAAAGGGTAAGGGGGAGCGTGATAGTGATACGAAAAAAGCGGTGGCTACCGCTCTGCAAAGCATTGATAAGCTGTTGGGCAGACCAGGCAAGCCGCCATCCTTTGACGCTAAACTCATCCGCGCCCTCTCCACATTGCGCGAAAGAATCAAAGACTTGGCCTTGGATGATGAGGTTGAGGCTCTTTTTGCCGAGGCCGAGGAAAGGCTCAAGGGCGAGAATAACATTGTCGTGACACGCCAGCAGGAGGGCGATGAAGCAATGAACGAGTTGGACGTCCCTGAAACGCAGGAAACCGCCTTTGTCATGTTACACCTTATACAAGAGTCAGAAGTCGAAATTCTGACGCACATCCAAGAATCTTTTACTAAAGTGGTTATCCCTGCTGTTGAGTCTGGTTTGGCAGAACCTATAGAGGCAACGTTGAACCTGGACGCAGAATTTGGTGCGGCAGGTGCGCAAGCAAATGTTCTTGTCATTTTGGACGCCAACTTTGCACGAGACGTGTACGAGCACTGCAATGAATTTGTGAGAAAACACAACAGGGGCGGTTTCCGGTTGGCAGTCCAGACTCCGACAATGTTGATTCCCAAGTCGGTCATGGATGAGCTGGCAAATCCAAAGAAGTCTAAGAAAAGCGCTCTGTTAGGTGCTTCTTACCGTTCCATGTGGGAAAAGATAGCCGTAGAAAGTGGCGGTGGAGTGTTTCCCTTTAACGAGAGACAGCGCACCGCGAATGCAGAAGCCCTGTTGAAACAACTTTGGAATGGCAATCGTGGTGCTAAAGATCCTTCTTGGGATGAGGTGAAAAAAATGGCTGATGGCTTGATTTTGCATACTGCGCTGGCAAGAAGTCCGCAGCCCACCCGCGTGCTCACTGCTGATCACGTGATTGTGAAGGTCATCGCAGAGTTGCAAGCCCAGGGGCATCCCATCTCAGTGTCCCGCTGCAGCGATGTCATCGATCATGGGAACCTCACCGTCATATAGCTGTAGTTGGAGAAGCGGCTGTCTCAACGACGGTCGGGTTTTACACAAAGATTCTAAGGTGGCATGCACGTAACTCGTGGGCACCACCTCTGCAGCACCCTTGATGTCGCGCACTTGTCGATACTCAGGATACTCAAAATCGGGCACGGTGAACATGCAGCCATGATAACCTTTCGCATGCATGGCAAGCGTCTGTTCGGCCATACTTTCGTGGTCTAAAGAGGGTAAGGAGCGGATAGGAACGCAAACCTGATCTGAATCACTGGGTGCCTTTGCCAATCTCGGGTGCACGTACACGCACAACAGCACGGGTTTGGTATTAAGAACGAGTTTATCAGGGACAAAAACTGCCGTGCCCTCAGGAACTCGCACGTCGCCCAGTTCAGGGATGACCACCAAATCATCTTTTTTCATATTGTGGCTGGCGTCCACCGTGGCCTGGATTTGGATAGGGCTCTCTATCTCGGGAATAGTTCTCATTACGTGATTGGTAAGTAACCACAGGCTTATAAGGGTGATCTATCGACACGTTTATATACAAGCAGGTATTAACACTTATGAATAACAACATGAATAGGAGTATGGGGTATGGAAGAGAAACCAGCAAGGGAAGAAACGGCTATAGTACTAGACTTCTTGCCGAACGGCTACCCAAACGATCCCACTCCTAGTCACAGAAAGCAGGCCATAATCCAAGCGATAGGAAAAAAGCATTTCACCCTTCTTGAGCTGACTGCGAAGAAAGACTCGTTCTTGCAACCCTTAGAAGAAATCTATCTTGGAGAGGGAAAAAGAGACAAGGTCCAGCACATAGTGGGCAAGCTAGACGCTGACAAGCTCACGGCCAGCGGAAGAAAAGAGGTAGAGTTTGTAGTCCAAGACATGGTGCAGAAAGGCCAGGAACGGTTTGTTAGCTTTTTCAACACCGCACAACCGCTAACCACGAGGATGCACCAGCTAGAGCTATTACCTGGCCTTGGAAAAAAGCACATGTGGGCGATAATCCAGGAACGAGACGACAAGGAGTTCGCAAACTTTGCTGACCTACGCCAGAGAGTACACCTGATGCCAGACCCTGAGAAGATAGTGGTAAAGCGCGTGCTCAGCGAGCTCTGGGGCGATGAGAAGCACAACGTGTTCGTTAATAGTCCTGAGTAGGTTTAAATACTATCCATAACTCTTCCTAGGTATGAGTCCAGACTTAAGTCGCACCATTGCTTTTGGGCCTAGCCACCATCTCTTCCCTGGTGACTGTATGAGCGACGTGTACGGTTTCGTAGGCGAAAGTGGAGGTAATTTTGGGAGAAGGATTCAGTGGGATAAAGATGATGTTCCTGAGATGCCCGAAGGAATAACGGCCACCGTGCAATCGCGTCCTTCTGGAAAATATCTGCAAATTGTTGGTGGTGCTTCCGACGCAGCCTCATGGGAAAAAATGCGAGGGGGCGTAGAGAAAGTAGCTTTAGCCTTAGGTGCTCCTCCGCGCGATGAAGTAGAGCTTGCGCCATGTTCTGGTGTGGCGTGGGAGATAGTTAAACTTCCTGTAGGTCTGGAGATGTCCGAAGGCATGCGAATCCCCTTGCCAGAATACCGTGATCGTTCGCCTTTCCTAACAAGTTCTCTTTGTCCTGATTAGACTTACTAACGACTAAATAAGCGTTAATTTTAAATAGTCTTAGTCTAGGTTAAGACTTGAGGTGGTTATAACATGGCCGATATAGAAGGAAGATGCATGCGATGCAAGACCAATCGCAAGATGAAAGACGTGAAAGAAGTAATTATGAAGGGCAAAGTCAAGATGAAAGCAGCAAAGGGCGTATGCACAAAGTGCGACTGCACTATGTATAAAATCTTGGGCAAGGCGTAAAAGCCTTCCCTTCTTATTTTTTCAGTCTATCGAGCATCCAAACGTTAGTAAGGTGTGCAAAATCCTTGTCGTTGGTGAGTATTCTTCCCTTTATGCTTTTGGAGGTGCTGAGTACGAAAGCATCACCTAGGCCAAAGTGCCTGTTGCGCTTCTTTTCTGTAGAGTGAAGTATTCCCGCTTCTAGTGCCAGGTTGGCGTCTACCGTCACCAAGCGTGATCTTTGCATGATGGCTTCAACAGCGAGGGCCTCATCCTTTCCCATTCGCCGGGCCCTGCTCGCTGTCTCTGCCAGGCTTACAGCGCTGGTGTAGCACTCGTGCTTGTCTAGCATTGTTTCAATTATAGGTGCTAGCGGCCCTCCAATGAGATACTCGACCCAGCACCAAGCATCTACAACAAGCTTAGTCAATGTCGTACTTATCCTCCTTGGTGAGTCTTCCCATGCCCTTCAACACGCCTAGATAGCTCTTTCTCACTTTCTTCACTTCCACATCCACGGTCTCATCTGGGCCTATGTCTTTTTCTTTGACCACGTCTCTTGGTATGACTACCATGAGGCTTCCACCAATCTTTTTTGTTGTTACCACAACCATTGTATAACTCCTTGTTTAACATTAATAGGTGGATTTCTTTTATATGTGTTTCGGTAGTTGTTCCGGAAATCTTCTGGATCCATAAAACATAAATACTACGCTCTTATTCTATCGTCGGGGTGATGATCATGCCCGGTGAAGAAGATTGGGAACCGGAAGACGAAGAGTAGTCATACTCCTAGTCTTCGTAACGCTTCTTTCCACATGATGCCTATCTTCATCATGTCTGCTTGGAAATGAACGCTAATCTTGTACGTCTTTTTGTAGAGATCATATTCTACAAGGCCCATGGCTTTCATGGGTGTTAATATCCTGTCATAGAATTGGCGTTTGTTGTATGACAGCTTGACTTCTTTTCCTTTGTACTGGCCGCGATCTAGCACGCTCTCGTACTTGCCCTCGTGGAGCTTTGTGGCAAAAACACTCATCTCGGTTTTGGTGATCTCGCCCTTGTTTGCTATTATATACTTGATGAGTTCCTTGGCCACGATGATCTGCTGCTCTGTGGCAAAGATTAGCTCGAAAACATCCGGTGGCAGGTTAAAGCGATCGAACAGGATAACCATACTAGATGAGAGAATATGCTCGCTGTATATAATGTTTTGTGCCTGTCTCCATCAAAACGAACCACCACTCCTGGTGGTTGAGACCAGGTTACCACCACTTTTCCATGATGGCTAGTGTTCCCTTTAAAAATCGAAACGTTTAAATATGAGTGGGGTCATCCCATGTATCAGTATACGGAAGTGTGATATTACCACACTACTATACTGGTGACATTGCGTCGCAAGACGCAATTGATGCTCACAGGCTCTCCACGTTGTTTCTACCAAACCCCCATCCAAAACTGGAGAGCCCTTTTACGCTCACAAAAGAGGAGGAATCAGAGCATGGATTTAATAGTTGAAAACGCGTTGGAGCAAGAGCAACAAGCTCAAGAGGCGACCGAGTTCGGTCATGCAAACATAAAGGTCGTTGGCGTCGGAGGCGGCGGCAACAACATGGTAAGTTGGTTGTATAAGAAAGGTATTCGTGGTGCAGAAGTTATCGCCTGCAACACAGACAAGCAACATCTGGACATCACTGAAGCTGATAAGAAAATTCTACTCGGCAGAGAGATCACCCGCGGTCTTGGGTGCGGCGGTTTTCCCAACAAGGGAACAGAAGCTGCGCAAGAGAGCTTAATGCAGCTACGAGAGGTGTTACGTGGGAGTGATATGGTATTTGTATGTGCGGGAATGGGAGGTGGAACCGGAACTGGCGCTGCACCTGTGATAGCGCAAGTGGTGAAGGAAAACGGTGCCATAGTCATTGGCACTGTGACCATGCCGTTCAACATCGAACGAGCACGCATTGACAAAGCCGAATTTGGTCTACAACAGCTAAGAAACGTTGCAGACACAGTCATCGTGGTTGACAACAACCGCTTGGTAAAGATCGCTGGCAACCTGCCAGTACAACAAGCCTTTGCCGTAGCAAACGAATTAGTTGCCACCATGATCAAGGGTATTGTTGAAACCATAGCCATACCTAGCCTGGTGAATCTTGACTACGCAGATGTCAAGGCCATCATGACTAACGGCGGCGTAGCTGCCATCGGTGTGGGTGTGAGTGACACAAACAACCGAGTGGAGGAAGCCGTCAAAGGCGCGCTAAGCAATCCGCTCTTGGACATCGAGTACACTGGAGCTACCGGTGCACTAATCCAGGTTGTTGGAGGTCCCGACCTAACCCTTGATGAGATTAACACGGTTGGAGAGTTAGTTACCCAACAGATGGACGAGGACTCTAACGTGATCTGGGGAGCCAGAATCATGGAAGAGATGAAGACCAAGCTCATGGTGATGACCATCGTGACAGGGGTCAAGAGTCCGTGGATCTTGGGCAAGGCTAACCCTAGTCAGGCAACGCCTCGCACTAAAGTGTTTAGTGACGAGTTAGGCATAGACATGTTGTGATGACACAACCAATTCGAGGCTTAAGCCTCTATTTTTCTTTTCTTTATGAAGAATTTAAGAAGTAATTTTTATTTCTTTAACGTCTTCTTCTACATGGTCTACTCTTATCTGGACCTTGCCAAGCTCGACCAGCACGACATGAAATTTGTCCAGCAGGTTTTGATATAGAGAAAGAGCGGAAAGTATGAGTGCTGCAGGAAGGCCCACCTCCAGCCACGCTGGTGAGTTGATGACGCCTACCACCTTCAAAATAGTCCACACGGTTAGAACACCTAAGGAAAAGTAGAACAGGTAGTGCCACGCACTTTCGCGATGTCTCATAGAGCTCTTTGAGCATCATCCCTTTATATGCGTTATGCATTCCGTTCCGGAAGATTTCCGGGATAAACAATCACTTGATTGTTTACTCTTGCCCTCGGGCACGTAATCTATTGTGTCGTCCCTTTCAAGTCACAATTAACCGGCAGGTTTATATAGTTCAATACTATACCATTCTACGCATAAAGTAGCACATCGCTACGGGGGAGAAAACATGACACATATTGACAATTACGATGGTGAAACCGGAAATGTCCGAGGAAGCACCGACGCCGCATGGGTATTCGTTGAAGATGGAGTCAAATACTTAGTACGTGGACCACGCGATATCTACAAGGTCACTTATGAAAATGAAGCAACGCAGTACGCAAGAGCTGTTCCACTTACAGATCATCAACAAATGGATACTTTGCTAACCAAATTCGACGCTGAAACCAAGCCGAAAGATGATGAAGAAATACTCGAGAATACGCTTGAACAAGACTTCACGCAAGAAGATCAGGAAGCCGACAATCTGGAACAACAAAGACAAAACCTAAGATAGTTACAAGGGAGAAAACGAATCATGAGATCAATCCAGTCACAGAATATGGGGCTGTCGCGCATTAGCAACACAGAGATGTATGGGAACTTCTACGAGAGGCTGATGAGTTCTTTACGTCAAGACAGCAGGGAAGAATTTGATTTGGATTTCGAAGTGGATCAGATCCGGATCGCCAATGGACGTTCATGGGCGGCCGAAAAAGTCGAAAGTATAATCGCGGATTTCCGTTTTACGTTTCCTCTCAGTTTCGTGAAGGATGGATACGCAGACCTAGACCCTTCCGAGATCGCGGACGCAAGGGCTTCTGGTCCCTCTGTGGCAAGTTATGCAAGTTGCACAATACCAAATATGCAAGCTCATCTGAGCCTACACAATTATCTAATCTCAGGATCATCCGCTGACTATGTGACCATGATGCGCGTAAGAACAGAAGCCCATGCGCCAAACAATGATGCAGATAAGGTACCTGTTTTTCTTAAGGTTCCTGAAGTGGGTGTGACCCTCCATGATGCAGACGGAAAGAGAATTGAATCGGTTAGTGAAGAAACGTTACGCTCCAGAGACCTTCGGCCTCTGGGGGAGAGTTCGGACGGTATGCGTTTACACGACAAGAATGGACTCTTCGAATTGAACACATTGGACGACAACATGATATATGTGATTGGAATCGAAAAATGTCATAGCGACTAAACAATCATCTGATTATTTACCTGTGAGATCCCAAGACTAACAACACCTGCTTTTTAGGGGGGTGGATTGTTTACTCGCTGGGTGGCCACTAACGGAATCTTTATGTGGAGGTTGTCGTATGCTGCTTGAGGAATTTTTCGGCCTTTGTGAGAAGAAAACGTTACCAGGCCGTTGTCCTCGAGGATGGCGAGGTCCTGGCTGACGCTTTTGTAATCACGGCTTACTAGTGCGGCTAGTTGCCTAACAGAAGAAGGCTTTTTGGAAGCGATGACATGCACTAGCTCTAGCCTCTTCGGCGTAATCGTCTTACGGAACAAGGCCATGTTGGCGAAAGTCAGATAATAGCCGCCCTTCATTTTGCCCTTTTTTGCATTTTCGTACTCATGACGGAATTCCTTAAAGGATTCCCAAATGCTGCGGACTTGTATGATGAGTGTTTTAGCCATTTTTTTTCTCCAAGTATTCCACAACGAGCTGCCAAAAGTCTGTAAACAACTTATCGAGTGTGATGAAAGGGTATGGCAGTTCTCTTGCGCCCACATGTTTGTGTGGTGGTTTGTTCTCATGATTGTCAATTCCCACAACTCTTTTTCCGTGGTCGATGAGCACCAAGCTAAACTTGGGTCCTGAGGCAGTAGGATAGAGCGTCATCTCCACAAAGAGGCCCTCCCCAATCCACTGTTTTTCATACCGTGGAATTTCCATGATGGTTTTCTCGGGTATTGCATACCATAGGGTATGCAGTACCATAATTTAAATGTTTCGCTTAGAAACAAGTCAGCTGATCGTTTTATATGAGTTTGCTAAGAAATTCCGGAAGATTTCCGAGCACAATTTAGTAATGCAGAAAACGTCTTATTGCGGTTCTGGAGAAGGTTGGGACTCAATAGCTCTTTGGTTGAATGTTCGCGCATCTTGGTGGTGGCGTGCGATGTGCTGGAAATCTGATGGGCGGGTTTCCAAAAGGCGACTGAGGTTCCACCACATGCCGTAGTTTCTATCGCTAGTCTTCGTGCGTGTGCTTCCGTCAGGCTGACACTCGTCTTGGTACTTTCTAAACCAAGAACCATCTCCAGGACCTGGAGCATGCTGGACTGAATACTGCAAACGGTCTCCAGGACTCCAACCCGCAGGATTCTGGTCTCTGTAGGTTACAGGGCCTCCCGGGGTGTGCACGGCGGTAAAGGTAAACCTAGAAAATTCTGATTCAGGGATGGTGTGCTCTGTGCCGTTACGAAAGGGCTCTACTTTCTTTTCGCCCTTAAAGTCCAACACGCTTTGCGCCAAGGTTGAAGGGGTTGCTGGTTTAGGTTGCGACACGGGTTTTTCTACAACACTTGCTCCCTTGCAGCCGAATAATGAAGCCACTGCCAAGGTGAACACTGTTGTGTATAATCCTCGCAACATAGTATTAGGTAATGGTGCAGGGTTTAATAACCTAACCTAGGTCTTCAACCTTGACCTGCTCTTCCTTGCCCTTGGCAAGGTCTCGGACGGTGACGAGGCCCTTTTCTAGGTCTCGTGAGCCTACCACGATGACTTTTTTTGCTCCGATGGATGCTGCGTACTCAAATTGTTTGCTGAGTTTTCTGCCGGCTAGGTCTACCTCGACGTTGAACTTTTTTCGTAGTTTTTCTGTGATGCGGAAGGCTTCTGGCACGACTGCCTCGTCTACGGGTGCGACAAAGTATTCGATGACAAAGCCTGTTTTTGGCACCAACCCTTTTTCTTCTAAGTAGATGCTGAAGGGGAGTATGCCGAAGCCGAAGCCTGTTGCGGGTGTGTCTTCGCCGCCGAGCAACGAGGTCAGGGCGTCGTATCTTCCGCCGCCTGCTAGCGCTCGTAGCTCGCCTGCTCTGTCAAAGGCCTCGAACACGATGCCGGTGTAGTAGTCCAGTCCTCTTGCTAGTCCGAGGTCTACCTCGACCCATGCTTTGGGTAGTAAGGCGCAGGCTTGCTTCAATTTTTCTAGCTCTTCCTTTCCTTCTTCGGTTATGTCGCAGTTTGCTATCTGTGATGCTACCTCTTGCATGCTTCCTTTGATCTGGGCGAGCTTGACGACCTCGTCGTTCTCAATGCCTATGCCTTTGAGCTCTTTTTTGAGGGTTTCCTGGTCTTCGCCTGCCGCTCTGTCGATGGCGCGGATGACGTCTACCATTTGTTTGGGTGAGACGTAAGAGGCGAGCAATCCTTCTAGGAGTTTTCTGCTGTTGACCTTCATGATGACTTCTTTTTCGGTTAGTCCAAAGGCTTGCATGCAGTCTATGACGAGGTTGATGACCTCTGCGTCCACTCTTGGGCTCTCAGAGCCAAAGACTTCTACGCCGAACTGGTAGAACTCTCGTAGTCTTCCTTTTTGGGGTGCTTCGTAACGCCAGTTCTTGTCCACGCAGAACCATTTGACGGGTTTGGGTAGCTCTTTTTGTTTGGCCACGAAGAGTCTGGTCATGGGTATGGTGAGGTCAAACCGCAGTCCTAGCTGTTCGTTGCTTCTTTTTTCTAGCAAAAAGATTTGCTCTTTCTTGTCTGGGCCAGATTTTGCGGTGAGGTTTTCTACGGTTTCCATGACCGGCATTTCTACCTCTTGGAAGCCGTACGCTTTTGCTCTGGCTTTGAAGGTCGCGTACATTTTTTCGCGTACTGCCTTTTCCTCTGGATAGTAATCCTTCATTCCTTTTGGCATTTTGCACCTCGAAGGCGGCTGCCGGGAATCGAACCCGGGCCAGAGGCTCCACAAGCCTCTACGCTACCATTACGCCACAGCCACCATGGACTAGTTAGAAGAAGTTTTTGAGCCTCAATGAAGACAATCAACTCGCATGGTGATAGGACGAGTGGTGAGTATTTAAACGTTTTGTTCGTACTTTGTGTATATATTATTCATACCAATCGTTATGGGTGCAGACTCCCCCTATACTCTTCTAGAGGTAACTCTAGGAGACGAAAATGGACACGCAACAACTCTGCCAAGAGGTAGAGGGAATTGAAGATTACTTACGACCCCAAGAGTGGGGAGACAAGGTGGAGAGTCAAAGAGCAGGCGTCCAAGACGTGGGGTTTGTGCAGACAGAGACGCATGAGATTGTTGCTGCGCGATGGCACCAACGCTACCACCAGTTCAGACGCTATGGCGTAGAATGGACAGACTGGGTAACCGTGTATCATAGGGTGCGGGGAGATCCGGAGTTCGCTGCCTGCAGCAGCCCACACATAATCACTCGGCACCAACGCGACCAGAGCGAGGACAGAAAGGACCTGTGGGGCTACAACCGAGTGGCCTTGGCGGTGGAGGACGGCGTCATAACTGTGGCATGGGTCAACGAAGAGGGCGAAGGGCCTGAGGAGGTGCGCTATAGGCTAAAACCGTAGTAAGTATATATAATTTATACTTAAATTGAAACGTCTGACCGTGCTACTACTCTTAGGTGATTATGATGAATATAACCCGAAGAAACATACTGAAGGCATTGCTCGTAGGAGCGGCTGCAGTAGTCACGCCACCCATAGTGGCACCTGCGACAGCACGCGCTGAGCAAGCATTAGAATACCGATTAGAGTGCGACGTCGTGCTCAAAGAGGGGATTTTCAAGGAAAACCAAGAAAGAATCTTCAATCTTGCTAAACAGTACTTCAAAGAAGAGGTAGGCATCGAAGTAGATTTTGACTTTTACGAAAGAGAGCAAGATCTCCCAGAAAACGATCGTGTAAGGGTGGTAGAACTCAAACCTAAAGAGGTAAACGAACGAGTCTACGCGCCAGCGAAGAAGAGGATCGAGGCCAAGATGGCAAAGGTTGACGAGGCGAGAAAGAACGTTCGAAGGATGATTGGCGATGAGCGGTACGTCCGTCATGGACAAAGATTGCTCAACCAGTTCCAACGTCTGACCAACATCCACGCGCAACTTTACAAGCAAAAGTTGGGCATCAGGCATGACATGCACGCTGCGGCATGGACGCTTGCCGGTATCCAAACCGGAGAGAACGTCTACCTCGTGGATGGTATGTTGGCCAAGATGGGGCGCACAGGCATCACGGTTAGGGATCCAAACTATGACGCGTTTGGAGACCTGAGAAAGGTCTTGGCAGCCACTAAAATAGATGGCGACCTTGACTACAAGGTCCCTGTGTTCAAGCCTGGTATTCGTGTTAAGAACGAGCAAGAGCTAGCTGCCGATCTTGACATGGTGGTCAAGCGTAAGACAAGAACCGTCGTGCACGAGCTGTGCCACTACATGGGCTTGGGTCACACCTTTGACGTAGGTCTTGAGGATACCGTAAGATATGGCGTCCCCAACGCAATGGCTTACAAAGAGGTAGGAAGAGGCAAGTACGGTTTTGATCTGGAAGTTCGTCAGAAGCAGAAGATCAGGAAGTACTTAGGTCGTTGATCTTTAGGGCAACCACGGCCTCGTAGAGGTCGTCCACCTTCTGCACGACCTGTGCAAGAGGGTGGGCCTTCATTTTTTTCTTTATCTTTTTTATGCTATCTCTCGTGGAGAGCATGCGCTCCATGTTTGGCTTCGAGCGGAAGCTTTGCAAATCCTCAATCGCTTGTTTGATCTCGCCAAGTAATACTTTGTGTGCTTTTGGTTTTGTGCGTGTTTCCTTGTTGTAGTCCTTCAGCCCGTCTCCTAGTGCCTCTAGGATGCCTGCTTCCTCAAACATCAGGAAGAGTTCTTGGCTTCTTGCGTAATACACGGCTATGGTTCGTTGTAAGAACCAGCTCACTCTGTTGATCTCTAGGTCGAGAGCCTGCAGATCTTCTGGGTGGATGCCTGCGATGATCTCGTCAATCATGTTCAGGATCTTCCACAGCATTTGTTGCTGTGCCTTGTCGATGAGCTCTTCTGCGGGTCTGCTCACGTCCACCAGTCGCACGCTTTTCGGTCCTTGGTCTAGGCGTTCATACCCGACAAGGATATTGATAGCCTTCTCGATGTCCTTTTTTTGTTGTTTGTTGACGTTGGTGAGTGTGATGTCGGGGAGTCCTTGTTTGTATGCCGCGCTCAACATCAAGCGCATGATGGTGGGGGTGAGGCCTGAAAAGTCGAAATTGGTTGTTTCTTTGGGTCCTGTGGCTTCGGTGCTCACCACGAGTATCTTGTCCTTTTCCTCCACGTCTACCTCTTTTCCTTGGGTGAGGTGGAACTTGTCTATCCACTTTTTTGGCAGCGTCATGGCTAGGCTGGTTGGCCCTAGTTGGACGAGTTTCCGCTTCATGACGGCACGGCAGTCTTCGAGGTATAAAAGCTTTACTGAAATATATATTATATGAACAGATAGTATATGGCTCCCAAACTCCTTCTACACATGAGGTGAAGACAATGGTAAACCAACGAGTGCAAAGACTGTACAACTTAGTAGACAACGTGCTGCATTTTGTCGAGGATCACGTACAAATGAATCGGATCTGTAAGCAACATCTGGACCGCCAAAAACAGCGTGACCAGGAGATCGATCAGAGGTACGATCAGCATGTCGAACAGTTGGAACTGGAGAATCGTGTATATATAATATAGACTAAACAACTATGGGGCCTAGGGCCCCTAGTTATGCTAAGGAGGATTAGAATGAAACAACGAACAACACAGTACAACAACAAGTACGCCCGAGGGGAAGAGCCTGAGGTAGCTGTACAAGATGTTGAGTTAGAAACTGTCTGTCTCGCAGGAGATCACATAGAGACAAATCGCACGCAGTATGACGTTCCTGAAGTTGTCACGACCAACCACAACGCTGATTTTATCCGAGGTTGTTATGATTACAACAACGGAACGTTTGCGTTTGTGAACGAACAAGGAGAGTTGCACATAACGTGTCAAGATGGCGCTAGAGCTGTCCTAGAGGCTGCAGGCTATCGCGAGGATACCATAAACGTTCCGTACACTAACCCTGAGACGGGTGACCTGCACGCGGATGTTCTGGAACACCGTGCCAAGCACTGTGAGTACACTCGTAAGATGCTCGTACATAATTTCCTCGTCTAGGCGAGGATTTTTTTCTTTTTATAAAAGAAACCATTTTATACTGGAAGTCTTGGATTTCGTGTATGGGTGACCCGTTGAAGGACTACATCGCCGCTCGCTTGAAAGAGGGCTACAGTCCTGACCAGCTCCAAACTTTCCTTTCTCAATACTACCCTGAGGAGGATGTCAAGAAAGCGCTGAAGCCAAACCACACGATTGCCCTACTCTTGTGCTTGCTCATAGTGTGCTTGCTATTCGCAGGAGCAGGCATTTTCTTTGTCATGAACGCGTTTACCTCCTCCCCTCCTGAGATTGTTTTTGACGACCGACCAACTCGCGAAGATTTAAGTTCAGGTTCCGAAGCCACGTTTGAGATGCCGGATGAGCCCGACGATGAGCAAGCCGATTCGGATGATCTGCCGCTTGGTGGCATTAGCGATGACGAGCTGAGCACCACGCCTTTGGTTAAGAAGGAAGAGATCCCTCCTCCTGTAAAGCCAATTCCTGACGAGGAGCCTATCGCTGAGTTGACCGATGACCTTGATGCAGATGTAGGATTGGGATTGGATGAGGAGCTAGACCTTGGCGGGCTGGATGACGGTCTAGACCTGGGAAACTTTGACTTTGACGATGTTGATTTCGGGGACGATGAAGATCTTCCGGGTGACACGAGCAATGCTAAGATTAGCATCAAGAACATGAAGTTTGTACCCTCCACGATCACCGTGGCCAAGGGCACGACCATAGAAATTGTCAACGACGACTCTGTTGACCACACCGTGGTAAGTGCAGATGCAGGCTTTGAGAGCCCAACGATCACGCCGGGAAGTAAGTTCACCGTGCTAGCTGACGAGCCAGGAACGTTCGGCTACGTGTGCGGCATCCACCCCAGCATGACCGGCAGTGTTACGGTAGAATAGTTTCGCATATATCAACCTATTAATGGTCTGCCGTGCTCTTTCTTGGCATGAGATGGGCTGGCTGGGCATTCCTGATCATTGTTGTTATCTTTCTAGCATGGTTGATAGGCACGAGCCTTAACAACCAAGCAGAAGAAACCTACACGATAGGAAGCATACAAGCGCTAACGAGTGATATGGCTTCCATTGCTAACCGTGTCAGACAGGGCATTGACCTAGCCGTTGAGGACCTAAACGCCCAACCTGGTGCAAGGATTCGGGTGCTGCATGAAGACGGCAAATGCAATCCTCCTACAGCAATCGCTGCCTACCAAAAACTTGTTTCAGTGGACAACATCCATGCACTCATCGGGCCCATGTGTTCGAGCGCGGCCATGGCTGTCGCACCCATCGCAGAGCAAGACAGAACGGTCATGATGGCCACGGTAAGCTCTGCTCCCGGGCTTAAGCACTCAGGAGAATACATCTTCCGCAACCGAGTCTCTGGAGGGCCGCATGGCGTCCAGATGGCAGAATACGCGTACGACACGCTGGGCATGCGAAAGGCAGCAATATTATACATAAACCAGGACAACGGCGTGGGATACCGGGATGCGTTCACCAAGCGCTTTGAGGAGTTAGGAGGCAAGGTGCTCACCGCCCAGCCATATGACAAGGGCGAGGCGGACTACCGAACGCCTGTTCTCAAGGCGCAGCAATCAAAGCCAGAAGTGCTCTACGTTGGAGGCCAGCAATCAGAGATGGTGGTCAAGCAAGTTAGGGAGATGGAGTGGGACGTTCCTATCTTAGGCACGCTTGGTTTTGAGGTGCCAGAAATGCTGACCGTTGCTGGCAAGCACGCAGAAGGCGTCTTGTATACAAATCCTGCGTTTGATCCAGAGAGCGCAGATCCTGTCGTTGCAACCTTCCAGGCAAAATACGAAGCAAAATACGGTGAGAAGGCCGCTGCCTTTGACGCCCTGGCCTATGACGGCGCCATGCTTGTTGGAAAGGCCCTGCGTGCCTGCAAGGGAGAGAGCGACTGCATGAAGAACTATCTCTACAAGGTCAAGGACTATCCGGGTGTCTCTGGTGTGACGACGTTTGACGAGTACGGCGAGGTTGCCAAGCCTTTAGTAATAAAAACCGTAAGAAACGGCGAGTTTGTTCTTTATGAACCCTAACCTTTTTATTATGGGTGTTGTCGTGTTGTTGAATGTTATGGTATTCGAGTTTTTATCGTTGGTTCTGTGAGGGAGATACTACTGTGTCGGCTGGAGCCCAGGGATTTGAATTAAGCCAGGTAGTCCTGGGGCTTAAGCATCGAGGGTTAGAGATCTTAGATCGTGTGGATGATCTCGTGGTTGGCAAGATAGTCTCCGGCAGAAGATATTCTCCTGCTGAAGGGGAGGAGGTTTTCAGCGGTCTAGAACTGGGTATCTGGGAAGAGTCTGGCGGAGAGGATGATGGTTGGGGCGATGATGCGGTAAGCCACGAGCTCATAGCAACAATGAAATATGAGCTAGGCGAGCTACGCGTGACCTACCTTTCGGTGGCCCAAAACTATTTGGATGGGGCCTAGAAACCCGCCAAGGTCGTCTGCTGGGTTGCCTCGGTGATGCTCTCTGGACTCACTCCTAGTACGCTGAGAATGTTTTCTACGGCAGGAACAAGACTGTTGGTGATGTAGTACTCGCCGTCATACTCGCCTTGCCTGGCGTCCTCTGCGAGCTGCACGCGATCGCGAATCTTTCCCTCGCCTTTCTTGACAATATATGCAACGATGGTTCCTTTCTTGACCGTCCTGCCCTTGTTTTCCATTAATTTTGCTGCTGCGACGTGCGGCCCCACGCTTTCGTACTTGTCTGTTGTTTTTTGGACTTGGGTGGTGATGACGACGTCCTCGATTGGCAGCTCGTTCTTTCTGAGCTTATCCACGGTGTCCTTGACTAACTTGACGGCTTTTTCTTTGTCTCTGTCTTTGAGCACGATCATGAGCAATTCTTGTTGGGTTTTTCTTGCGATGACTGCTGCGTTTCTTCGTACGCTCTCAAACCCTCTTATTTTCAGATTTCCTTCTTTGTCTAGCAACGCATACCTTTTCTTGGCGCCTTGTGCTGTTCCTTTGGTGGCCACCCAGATGCCTGCAGGGAACACGTCTTCTAGTTCTAGCTCCATGGGGTCTGCCAAGCCCTTGTTGACGAGTTGTAAGAATTTCTTGGCGTCTTTTTCTGTTTTCTTGCCGAGTTCTAGCATGCAGGAGTCTGTGTCTCCGTAGCGGACGGCAAAGCCTTGTTTTTCTGCCTTGGCAATGACGTCCTTCACGTAGTGTCTTGCGTAGGCGGTGATGGCCTCTACGCACTGTGTAGAGTACCATCTTGCCATGGCAAAGCCGAGGTAGCCGTAGAAGCTGTTCAGCAACACCTTGAGTGCGTACGCTCTTGCTTCTAGCACGACGTCTTTGTTTTTTTGGCTTTGTTTTTTTATGGTGGTTCGGTAGTCTAGTAGTTCTTTGATCACGCCGCTAACAAATCCTTGTTTTTTCTTGCAAAAGTGCATGTCGTGTTCTGGTATCTTTCCTTTGCAGCACTCGCAGTTGACGGTGCCTGGGCTTATGTTGTGGGAGACAATGATGCTGGGGTAGAGGCTTCGGTAGTCGTACACGGCGATGTTGTCGTACACGCCTGGCTCTGGCTCGTAGACGTAGCCTCCTTGCGCTCGCTGGCCCATTCTTCTTGTCTGTTCGCGGTAGCCGGGCTTTGCCGGGAACAGTTCGTTCATGGAGAACGCTTTTTTCATCATGTACCATTCTACGAACTGGGAGAAGCTTAATCGTGAGGCGTCAAATAGTGGCAGCCCGACTATCTTTGTCATTTCTAGGAGGGACGGC
The DNA here is from genome assembly GCA_002687275.1 of Candidatus Woesearchaeota archaeon. GTDB lineage: Archaea > Nanobdellota > Nanobdellia > Woesearchaeales > ARS49. Next base: position 38,677 of record NYZT01000021.1, on the reverse strand, counting down.
CACACTTTGAGCATGAGGTTGTAGGTGAGCTTTGTGTCCTGGAGGTTGTACTCTACAAACTCGTCTATCTTGCCTGCATCCCACGCGCTGCCTATGTTGTCCAGGTCTACTTCCTGTTTTTTTTCTCCTAGTAACTCTTGGCTTACGTTGTTCAAGGAGAAGCTTTGGGTTTTCATGGTTCGGCCGAGCACTCTTCGTATGAACTTGTACAGGTCGACATGGGCGATGCCGGTTATTCTTGCCTCCTGTCTGCTCCTGCCTTTTGTGATCACGCTGCTACCATCCTTTCCGAGCGCTAGCGGCACTTTCAGCTTTTTGCATCGTGCGAGTAGGTAGGGCAGGTCAAAGCCATCGCTGGCGTACCCGGTAAGAATGTCAGGATCGTATGCTTTGACGACGTCAACAAAGCGTTCTAGCATGGCCTTCTCACTGTCGAGGACCTCTGCCCCTTTTGCTTTTTTCCACGTAAGGACTTTCTGATAGTCGGGAGCGTAGACGGCTATCATGATGATGGGGTTGTCGTAGTCTATCTCTTTCCTGTCTGGTGGCGTGTAGGTTTCGATGTCAAACGCTAACCCTTTTGGCGTGTAGGTTCCTGTTTCTGCTTTTATTGTTTTGATGCTGTCGCCTTCCACTTCTGCTTCTACAAGGTCTAGCGGGGTGAGTCCTTTGTCGATGAGGTATCTTCTTGCAAACAACACGTCGTCTTCTAGTGTTTGTCCGATGTCTTTGGCTAGCTCGCGTAGCACGGGTACTGCTGTTGGCAGGTTGACGTACACTTTGTACGCAGTGACGGGCTTTTCTAGCAACAACTTTTCTTCTTTTTCTACTTTTGTTACGTGAAAATCGTCTTCTTTGAGATCTTCTAGTCCTGCAGGATCGTCGCACACCACGTAGAAGTATGGCTCAAAGTTTTCATCCTTGAGCGTGACTGGCTTGCCTTTCCCATCCCTCCCATACAGGCGGAGGATGGCCTTGCCTGCTTCGATGGTGTAGTGGATGTCTACGAGAAAGAATCTTGTCATGCGCTTGCTAGAGAAACAGAGTTTTTAAGCTTATTCAGATCCTGGCGCCTGGGTCGGCACGTGCGAGTCTTGAGTCTACCATGTCGAGGAAGGTGTCGCCCTCAAAGGGGTATACGCAATGGTTCATCTCGTTCTCACGGTCTTTCCCACAAAGCACGATGTAGCTTGTCCTTAGCTCCGTGGCGTTCATCTCGATGACTTGTGCACCTGCATCGCTATCTGCGTCTGCGATGAGTATGCTTAGGGGTGCGGGTGTTCTGGCTAGGTCACGTGCTAGCTCCATCCACCGGTTATCGTTTGCCGTTGCCACCACGCGAGCCAGGCCTGCTCCTTCTATCATGATCTTTGCCGCGTACGCGTCTTTAGATTTTTTACTGTAGCTGAACACGAGCGGCAATCCTGATTCATACATTGTGTCAAACTGACCTATCCTGGTTTCTGTCATCTCCTTGAGTGCCGCCACGCCCACAGGCTTTGGAATGGTGTGGGGTGCAAGATCAAGATGGGTATGCATGAGATCAAGGCCGTCTCCAGAGGTGAGGAAATACGGCACGCGATTGGCTACTGCTTCTTTGATAACCTCTGTTCCCCTGCCATCTGGAAGGTTATAATCGGTTACGACGAAGTCGCTATCAGCTACGTGTGGAATGGCCTCCTGTACTGTGCTTACTATTTGGACGTCGCCAATCGTGGATATTGCGGCGGATATAATCGTTCTTGTGACTGGATCGTCCTCTACGAGTGTAATCTTGGGCATGGGTCTTCAATGCACGGTGGCCTTATAAAGGTGGGTCTTCTAGTTGTTTTACGATCTCTCTTGCCACGGTGTCGTAGCCTTCTCCTTTGACATAGGTGAGCTGGTCTTCAGAAACTTGGCCATCTCCTGGAGTCACATAGATGAGTGGATCCGGATGGTCTTTTATGGCCTCGGGAAGTTCCTCAACATTGACAGATGGGTCGAGGCTGACAACCAAAAGATCGACTGTTCCTTTTTTTTCCAAAAACTCTCTTGGGCCTTGTTGGAAATCTCCACTCACAACGTCTGGCCCCAGCTTTTGGATGGCCTGTGAGAGGTCGATGCATCTTTGCTTGTCGTTATCTAAAACAACTACTTTTGCCACTCGAGACATCCGCTTGGTGTAGGGAAGTTATTCTTAAACTTTTCTAAAACTCGCTTTTCATGTCGCAGAACATGCGTACGAACTTTCTGGTGGCTTCTTTGGTGGCGAGCTTTCCCTTGGTGGTGAGCTCGTACTTTTTCTCTTTACCTTTGCTAATAATAATGATCCAGCCTGAGTTCTGGAGGCTTTTGAGCACGGGATAGATGGTGCCGGGGCTCGGTCTTGATCCCTTTCTCTGCTCTAGCGCTTTTCTGATGTCTTCCCCTGACATCGCTTGCTTGCTGATCAAGCGTAGACAAAGAAAGCTGAGCATGCCTTTCATGTCGCAGCACTTCTTCATAGGGTTGGGATGTTTTGGGGATATATAAGTGTATCGCGTATCCAATAGAACGTGGATATCGCATAACCGATATATTTATATACTTCTATCGTATACCCGATAGTAGGAGGTGGTATGCATGGAAACGTGTTGCCCAGAAAAGTGCAGGAGCCCTTGTGGAAAAAGGTCTTTCTTCACGAAGAAAGAAAGAGTAGATATGTTGAAGGACTACAGAGACCAGCTAGAGAACGAATCAAAGGCTGTGGAGGAAAAAATGCAGGAATTAGGAGAGGGCTAGCGACCCTATTTTTTTATTTTGTGGATTATGGCAGGTACGTCTGCCTCTCGTGCAATTTCTTCATGATCCCACACCGCGCTTTCACAACTTGCAATGTAGAGGGTAAACCCTCCTCTTCTGATAAGGTTGCGAGCTTCGCCTATGTCTCTTGCCTGGGTCACTCTGGCTATCTGGCCCTTTTCCAGGGCGAGCTTGGCTTGGTAATCGTCGCATGCTAGTACTTCAGGTAGGGAATCGGTGTAGAATGCGTTGAACTTGCCGACGCGGTTCTCAACGCACTGGATAAGTACGTCAGGTTCGATGGGTTTGTCGAGAATGTGGGGCGTCATATTTTCATGTTCTTCTCGGCGTCTTACGCCATCGGTAGAAACAATGAGGTAGGGTATGCCTTGTCCTTGTGCTGCGTAGGGAACAGCCATGTTATAGGAATTGTCTCTTGGAGCGCCGGTGCTAATTTTGGTTCCGGTAATGACTAGATCGGGATTCATGTCTAGCACGCTCATGTCGCCAGGGATGCCTTCGCTAATGCACTCGTGTCCTGCTTTTTCTAGAGCCTCGCGAAACGTGGATCTTATCTCGGTATCAACATCAAGGATGATTATCCTAGGCATGAATTATTGATACGGTGTCGACTTAAAAACCTATTCACATTCCTAAAGACTTCAGCTTCCTGTGCAGGGTCTCATACCTTATCTTGAGGGCTCGTGCGGTCTTGCTCACGTTGTGGTCGTGCTGGTCTAGCGCCTTGGCAAAGAATGCCTTCTCCCATTCTGCCTCTGCGTGCTCAAGATCCCATTCCTCAGGCAACTCCTTCACCAACTGCTTGCTGATGTCTGGGACGTTATCGTACAGCAGGCGCACTTTTGCAGGGTTCAGCGCAGGCTCGTATTTGCGTATGGTTTTTTGGACAACATCTTGGACGAGGTTGTCCCGCTCGTACGCCTTTGCTGGGTGGTTGCGTAGGCTATCCACCTCGATCTTCAACTGCTTGATCATTCTGTGGACGGTCTCCCGCTTCACGCCAGCTACCTCTGCCACCTCGCTGATGTTGCCAAGATGTCTCTGGATGAGCGCGGTCAAGAACACCTTCCGGAATAATTGCTTGGCCTCACGATAGGGCAGCGACGTGTCGATGGGCGCAGGAAGAAGAGGCCTGGTCAACCTATCGCTGACGTCCTGCTCTAGCTCGGAGACGTGTACGCCAAGAATCTTGTGCAGGGCACTTCCGACGATGGGCTTGATGCGTTCGCTCTTCATACTGCCAAGAATAGTCGGGGGTATAAATGGGTTGTGCTCCCGATTACACTTCTTGAAAACAGCAAACTATATAAGGAAGTTATGATCTCTGTCCTAGTGTCGTCGAGAAGACAAAAAGCCCCATATGTGGTGCTTACGACGATAAAACGACCAAAATGCGCTGCCCGTACTGCCTCAAGGAAAAAACCAAAGTTCTAGAGAGCAGGCGCACGCCAGACAATGAGACAAGACGTCGACGAGAGTGTCTGACATGCAAAAAACGATGGACGACCTACGAACGCATAGTAAGAACCGACGTCTTCATCGTCAAGAGAGGGGCCGAAAGAGAGTTGTTCGACCGTTCCAAGATCCTCAAAGGCATGGAGCTAGCCCTAGAAAAACGAGGGATAAGCCAAGAACGCATTGACAAGGCGACAGACAGGATCGAAAGCAAGATCCTGGCCATGAACAAGCAACAGATCAAGAGCAAGACAGTCGGAGAGTTAGTGATGGAAGAACTACGAAGTCTAGACGAGGTAGCGTACGTGCGCTTTGCCTCCGTATACAAAAAGTTTAAAGACCCAACACAATTCGTCCGGACGATTACAGAGTTAAAGAAAGATGGAGCAAAGATTAAGATCTAAACAAGGCATACGTGTTAAGCCACTCCTAGCAACCCCCAACCCGTTTGAGGAGCTAGAGTACGTTAAGCGAAGCACTGTCATAACAGAACCAGACGGCACGGTCGTTTTTGAGATGCAAGACATAGAGGTGCCGACGTCCTGGTCACAGCTAGCCACAGACATATTATCAAGCAAGTACTGCAGAAAGGCAGGAGTCAACGGTGGCGCAGAGACAAGCGCGAAACAAGTCACCTGGAGGGTGGCGCACACCATCCGCGTGTTTGGAGAAGAGAAAGGATATTTTGCCACCAAAGATGACGCCCAAACCTTCGAGAACGAACTCCTCCACATATTAATCAACCAAAAAGCAGCCTTCAACAGCCCGGTATGGTTCAACTGTGGATTGTACCACGAGTACGGCATCAAAGGAAGCAGCGAGAACTACGCATGGGATTTTGACAGAGGAAAAATAACCACGATAACCGACGCGTACACAAGACCGCAATGCAGCGCCTGCTTTATCCAAAGCCTAGGGGATGACCTAAGCAGCATTTTTGAACTCCTAAAAACCGAAGCCAGACTCTTCAAGTACGGCTCAGGCACAGGCACAAACTTCTCAAAACTTAGAGGAGAGGGAGAGCTACTCTCTGGCGGAGGCCAGAGCTCAGGACTCATGAGCTTCCTAGAGGTCTTTGACAAGGGAGCAGGATCCATTAAAAGCGGAGGCACGACAAGAAGAGCCGCAAAAATGGTCGTGCTCAACGTCGACCACCCAGAGATCCACACGTTCGTCACCTGGAAGGCAAACGAAGAAAAGAAAGCCAGAGCACTCATATCAGCAGGCTACCCCTCAGACTTTAACGGCGAAGCGTACGGCACCGTGTCCGGCCAAAACAGCAACAACAGCGTACGAGTCACGAATGACTTCATGAAAGCAGTGCTAAGCGATAGCACCTGGCACACAGTAGAAAGAACCACCGGAAAAAAAGTCAAGGAATTCCGCGCAAAAGAACTCTTCAACACCATCTGCGATGCCTGCTGGCAATGCGCCGATCCTGGCATACAATTCGACACCACGATAAACGAATGGCACACCTGCCCCAACGCAGACAGGATAAACGCCTCCAACCCCTGCTCAGAATTCATGTTCCTCGATGACAGCGCCTGCAACCTTGCAAGCCTAAACGTCATGAAGTTCACCGACCAAAACGGCCGGCTAGACATAGAAGCATACCGACACACTGCAAGACTCATGCTGATAGCACAAGAAATAATCGTTGACCTAAGCAGCTATCCCACCAAGAAAATAGCAGAGAACACCCACGACTACCGGCCCCTAGGGCTAGGATTCGCAAACCTAGGAACGTTCCTCATGGTGAATGGCGTTCCTTACGATTCAGATGCAGGAAGAGCCACCGCAGCAGCACTCACCGCAATCATGTGTGGCACAGCCTACGCAACAAGCGCAGAGCTCGCAAGAGCGGTAGACCCCTTCCCCGGATACAAAGACAACAAAGAACCCTTCCTCAACGTCATGCGCAAGCACAGAGACGCAGCCTACGCCCTAGACGTAAAAAGCTGCCCAGAAGACCTCCTCAACGCAGCCAGAGAAGACTGGGACAACGCCGTTTCTATGGGGGAAAAACACGGCTACAGAAACTCACAGACAACGGTTTTGGCCCCCACAGGCACCATCGCACTACTCATGGACTGCGACACCACAGGAGTGGAGCCCGAGTTCAGCCTCGTCAAGTGGAAAAAACTAGCAGGCGGCGGCCACTTCAAGATCGTCAACAAGAGCATCAGCATGGCCCTGCACAATCTCGGCTACACCGAAGAGCAAACCAAAGACATCATCGAGTACATCCTAGGACATGGCACGCTTGACAACGCACCGCACATCAGCCCTGACCAGCTCAAAGAGCTAGGCTTCACAGAAGAACAGATCAAAGAAGCCCAAGACTACGTGGCAAAAATGAAATCCCTAGACGAGTGGACGCCACACGTAAAAACAAAAGCGCTGAAAGACAAGGGATTATCCGATGCACAGATCCAGGAAGCAGCAATCTACGTTGGCGGAGCGCAGACCATCGAAGGCGCACCCCACGTACATCAGGATGACTACGCAGTGTTTGACTGCGCCAACAAGTGCGGCGGCGGCCAACGCTTCATCCAAGCCCTAGGCCACGTTCGTATGATGGCAGCAACCCAACCCTTCCTCTCAGGAGCGATCAGCAAAACAGTCAACCTACCCCACGAAGCAACCGTAGAAGACATCTACAATTGTTACATGGAAGCCTGGAAGACAGGAGTCAAGGCGATCGCGCTGTACCGAGACGGATGCAAGGCATCCCAGCCCCTACAATCAAAAACAAAACAAGAGGAGGCCACCATCAACCGAGGCAAGCAAGAACACCTGCCACAAGAAAGAGTGGGCAGAACCTACGGCTACCGAGTGGCAGGCCAAAAAGTCTTTGTCAGAACCGGAGAGTATGAGGATGGTAGGTTGGGCGAGATCTTCCTTGACCTGTACAAGCAAGGCGCAACCCTCAGAAGCCTGATGAACTGCTTTGCCATCTCCGTAAGCATAGGCCTACAGCACGGCGTTCCCCTAGACAAGTACGTCAACAAGTTCACCTTCCAACGCTTCGAACCCATGGGGCTCACAGACCACAAAAACATCCGAACCTGCACCTCCATGGTAGACTTCGTGTTCAGATTGTTAGGCAAAGACTATCTTGGAAGGACAGACTTCCTCCACACGCCCGAAGCGCCCACCCAGGCAGACCAGCCAAAGACAGACAAGGAAAAGCCAACAGATGCCCTGGATAACCAACTATCCGGCATGATGGGGGATGCGCCCTCCTGCCCCAGCTGTGGCCACATCACCGTAAGGAATGGCTCCTGCTACAAGTGCCTCAACTGCGGCAACAGCATCGGATGCAGCTAAAACTTTTATACCCGTATAAGATTTCTATACTATGCCATCCTTGCAAGAAACCGTCCTGTTTATCCGCAACGAATGCCAAATTCCGCCTCCGCCAGACTGGGACGGCATCGTTGACTATCTCCTTAGCCGCGGCCTCGATGATCCTCCACAAACCTTCACGAGTTTACGAGGCTTGGCTGCAGAGGTCTACCTCTGGCAGGTCATCGACAGCATCAAGACCGCGACGATTGACTGGGAGGTGGCACACAACGGCAGCGAAAGGTATAGGCGGCTGTCGCATTACGACAGAGCGGCAAAGATTGATGACTCGCAAGAGGGAGTCGTGCTCGAGACAGACGCGTTGTTTCTCGCAAACGGTTATGTGTTTGCTGGCGAGGCAAAATCCTCCAAAGGAGTGGGCTACCTGCGCAGACAGCACGCCCAGAAAGTGCTTCGTGGCTTCCACGAGTTCTTCGCGCCACACCAGGAATACGTACCTTGGCTGCTGTTCGCACCACCAGACAGCCTTGCGCGCGGAGAGAACCACAAACTCTGTGAAGAGGCAGAAAGAGACGGACACATCGTCATCCCCATGGGCATAGAACAAGGAACGTTTGAGGTAGGCCTCGAATGCATGTGCGGCGAAGTCGGCATGCCCTTTATCATGAACTTACAGACTTCCTTTTAAAGGATCTGTGCATGGTAGATGCATGACACTCTACACGCGAGGTGGGGATGAGGGAAAGACGTCCTTGTATGGGGGCAAGCGCGTCAAAAAGCAAGACCCTGTCATCCATGCGGTAGGAACCATTGATGAACTAAACTCTGCCATCGGCGTTGCCGCCAGTTTTGCAAAAGACAGGCACATACAAAAAGTCCTAGAAACAATCCAGCACCGGCTGTTCCACGCACAATCCGAGATGGCAAAAGGACCAAACGTTACGGTGGAGGTGCCAGTCATCGAGCTCAAGCACGTAGCAGAGTTAGAAGAGCATATTGATTATTACGAGGCAAAAATGCCCAAACAGGAGGGGTTTATCCTTCCTGGAGGGAGCCAGCAAGCCAGTTTTTTGCACCTCGCCAGGACGGTGTGTCGGAGAGCAGAACGCATCGTGTGGAGTGCAGGTTTTAGAGGCCAAACTCCACAATACTTAAATAGGCTCAGTACATTATTATTCATACTAGCACGGGCCTCAAACAAGGGCGACGTGGGGGTAACATATGAATAACTGCGATATATGCAACATCGAAGGGGCTCCATACAAGATGAAGAACCCTGAAGGCCAAATAGTCGCGCTATGCGAGAACTGCCAGCAAAGTTGCGCCGAAGACTACGAAGAGGTCTAGATGCGTATCGTTCTACACGAGCGCTGGAAGTGCATAGGCTGTGGTGCCTGCGCTGCAGTTGCGCCTGATTTCTGGGAGATGAGCGATGACGGCTACGCCGACCTCAAAGACTGCGAACGAGAAGAGGTCGAGGAAGGCGTCAAGGAAACCCGCAAGCTCAAAAAAGAGGAAGAGGATGAGAACCAAAACGCGGCAGACTCCTGCCCTGCCGAATGCATCCATGTGAAAGATGAAGATTGACGTACCTTTTTTTGAAAACAAAGCAAACGATTGCGGACCGGTAGCCCTACAAATGGTGCTAGCCTACTTCGAAAAGGATATATCACTAGAAAAAATCAAACAAACAGCTGCAGTGGAAGCAAGCGGTGTTACGTGGACGCTAGGACTGGCAAAAGCCGCAGCAGAACAAGGATGCAAGGTAGCATTCTACACCACAAAGCTTGGAGCAGTACACAACAACGAGTACTACCAACAACACGCAGACATGGAACATGCTCCAGACAAACTAAAGAAATTGTTGACTCACTGCCAAACCCTTGGCGTGGTGGTGAAAGAAGAAAAACTCGACCTCCAAACGCTGTTACAACACGTCACCAAGACCTGCATACCGATAGTGTTAGTAGATTGGAACGTCATAGCAAACAAAGAAGGCTATCTCGGCCATTTCCTCCCGCTAGTAGGCTATGATGGCGACCACGTCATAGTCCACCAACCAGGACCCCAACCCACACCTTTCCTCACGCTAGACAGGGAACTCTTTGACAAGGCCAGAAAAGCAAAAGGAACCGATGAGGATGTAGTGGTTGTTTCACATGGAAGTGACGATGTATAACGGTTATACGCCACCATAACCTTTATATATTTGAAAAGCATTGATTAGTCATGAACACCACTATTTCCATAAGCAAGGATATACGGAACGAAGTCAAGAGCTTCGGCGCTAAGGGCGAGACCTACTCAGACATACTGACCAGACTGCTTGCCAGTGCGAAAGAAAGACAATTGCAAGATCTACTCATGAATTCTGAAAACTGCGTTCCTATCGAGGAAGCGGTGGTACGTGCAAAAAAGAAATGGCGCAAGTAGTCATCACCCGTTCGCTAGAGAACGTTATCAACAAGGTATTCAAAAAACAGTCAGTAGGGATGCTGCAGTTTCTGCGTACGCTGGAAGAGCAGCCAAAAAAAGGTAAGTTTGTTGGCAATGTTGGCGCCGTGGCGATCAAAGAGCTCAAACATAGAGGTCACCGTTTTTACTTTGTCACTGACGGTTTTAAGATTAAGTTTTTGGAAGTAGAAGAGTTAAGAGACTTACTGATAACCTTCGTAGCCATGTCCGACAAGAAGGACCAGCAAAAAACCATTGATGAGATTAAGGATGTTCTCTCAAGGCTTGGCTCCTCAGGGTTTGCGTGATAACGCAGCAAGAACATCAAAAGGAACCGATGAGGACGTTCTTATGGTAGGCGTGTAAGGAAAAGACGTCCCTTAACGGTAGCAAAGACCCTAAGCTTTTTAAATCATGAATATATTGAATTTAGTATGAGACTAATAGCTTCTGCAATCGCTCTCGCGGCCGCAGTATTCTCTGTGGATTCTGTGCGAACAGACGAAGAAAAAATACCTGACATCTCAGCCAAAACAGCTGCAGAATTAGTGCGTGATTACACATCACCGAAAAAAGTGGTAAAAACCGGCAAAGACGTCACACACGTCATAGCAAAATTCCCAAGAGTGGACTACAAGTATCCTCACGGCTACCCACTAGGGCCGCTGCACACCATGAAAATAGAGCACGTGGAGTACCACGATAAGAATGGCGATGGCTGGGGACCCGGAGACAGATTCTACCACATGCACAACATACAAAAGTTAACCCGACAATACAAGACGGTTGATGGAAAAAGAGTAGAGGCTGACTATTTCATGTTCCACGGTCCTGGCAGCAACACCAGACGCACGTGGCGCACAGAAGTTGGCGCAGACGGCAAAGAGATCAACACGGTAAGAAGTGAAAAGAATGACTTTGATCCTTTTGCTGGAGAACCCGAACCCCTATCAGGAGGCACATGGACGCCTCTCACCGACAAAGGTACGGGTGATCATTCCACGACAAGAGCTAAGCTAAGAAGATTCCAAGCCTGGCAATACGTCCACACCGAACCAAGAGTCGAAAAGGCGTTCCGCGACAAAGCAGCCCAAGAAGCTGCTGCAAGAAAGGCCGCAGTGGGTCAATAATGAGATTCATACATTCTATGTTTGTGGCTGTTGGAGCAGCACTGTTATCATGGGTTCCTGCTGAGCCAGCAAAGCCGACGTCATACAAAGACCTTAACATCACACCCAAACAATTTGCCCACCTGATCCGCGACTACAAATGCGAGAAAAAGGTCACAAAAACACCCAGCGGAACAACCCACGCCATTACCGAATGGCCAAGGATTGAGAGGAGATACCCTCGAGGTATTCCCCGAGGTCCGCTCCACCGCCAAAGAATAGAACAAGCCGAATACCACGATCACGGCAGCGACGGCTGGGGTCCAGGAGACTATACATTCGTCGTGAACAATGATAGAGCGCTTAAAGAACAGTTCTACATCACCCGAGAATGGAAGCAAAAATCTACCGGATACCTTGAATTCAAGGGTCCAGGAAGCAACCACAGACTAGGATGGCGCACTCGCGTTGATGGTCAAGGCCAAACCCATCACGAAGTGATCGAGGTTGGCGGCGAATACTCACCAAAAAAGCTCACCGTAAGCAGAGATAGGCACAACGGGCCAACCTGGTTCCCTGTAACCAACGACGGCAAGTACAAGACAGACGACATGATCAACGATCGAGGACTAGCCTGGGAGTACATCACTGGCGAGCCCAAGATCAAAAAAATCCAAGAAGACGCTGCTGCCGAAGCTAAGAAAGAAGCTGCAGCCCAAGAATAATTTCTACCACTTATCCGTGCCGTGAGCTGGAGTACAGGGTCTTTGTCCCCAGTTTAATCCTTCACCATCATAATTGATCATGCTTCCAGTAGGCTGAGGGTTGCAATGCGTTCCTAGCTGCTTCTCGATGCGCATGCACGGGCCAAACTGGTCCTCCTCAACATAATGACAAGATACGTACTTGGCGTAAAGCTTAGGATAGAACGCTCCAGTGTTACTAGCCTGGATAATCGACAGGGCTCCCACACCTGCCACTATGACAACACCAAAAAAAACAGAAAGAAGTAATTTTTCCATCAGTAGTAGCCGTAGTCGTCACCTACTTGCGACGGAGCGACGCCACGACCATCCTGGTTCAGCTGGTTAACATTGTCTGCACCTAGGATATCGTCACAATAGTGACTCCATCTACCTTCAGCCAACTCAGCCTCGCAGTCTGCAACTATGTCAGACCACGCATTTCCTGTTTTTTCACTAGTAAACAGCAAAACAAGACCAAAAACAGCCACAACTGCCACAATTCCTAATATTGCTAATGCAACACCTTTAGATTCTTCCATAGTGCTCACCAATCCGGAAATCAGCTCCTCTTTTATATAAAGCTTTCTATTTTGATGAGAAAAGTTTATAATACTCAGATGTCTCAAAAAGTGTATGGGTAGGCTTGTGCTTGTCAAAAAGCGCGATGGGGAGATAGTGCCTTTTGAGGCCGAAAAGCTCGTTCTTAGTATTGAGCATGCTGTAGACGGGAGTGGCAAAAAAGTCGCCCAACAGGTAACGACAGCACTAGAAAGAGCCTGTTCTGGGCTTGTCCCGACAACCGCCCAGATTAGGGATGTGGTCATAAAAGTGCTCGCAAAGAACAAAAAAGCCCTAGAAGCGTATGACCAGCACAAAAGAGACCAAAAAGTAGAGTTCAAAACCTACGCAGGCATCAGAAACGATCTAAACCTCGATGGCAACGCAATGGAGGCGCTAGCAAAAGGACTCTTACAACGAAACGACCAAGGACGAGTCACTGAGACACCTGGAAGATTGTTCAAAAGAGTGGCAAAAGCACTCTCCGCCCCAGACAAAGAGTTTGGCAGCGCAAGAAAGGCAGAAGAAGACTTCTATTCTGTCATGTCAAAGCTAGAATTCCTGCCCTCCACCCAAATCCTAGCAACAGCAGGACTAAGCAACCACGCCTGTCAGGTGTACGCCCTCCCTGTAGATGACGATCTAGGAGGCATAATGAGGACGGCAAGAGACCTGGTAAGCCTGCACACGGCAGGAGCGAGCACCGGCATGAACTTCACCATGATCCGCCCTAGCGGAGACCCTATCAAGGGAAGCCTAAGAAGCGCAACCGGACCACTATCCTGGGCAACCATCTACGACACCACCACCAACGTGGTAACCGGAGAGAAGAGAAACACTGCAACCCTAAGCATCCACCACCCTGACAGCAGAACCTACTGCGAGAACCAGCTACAAACCTTCCAATCCTACATCAGCCTGAGCCCTGCATTCCTAGAAGCAGTCCAAAAAGGAGAGGAATTCGAGGTCACGAACCCCAAAACAAAAAAAACGACAAAGGCAAGTGCAGAAGAACTCTTCACGCACGTGCTCGAGCACGCAGCAAACGGTCTAGGCATAGCATTCAACGACCAACCCGTCGCACTAGGACAGCCACTCGAGGCCTACCAAGCTCTTCCCACCGGAAGCATCAACCTATCCTTGATGGTCAAGGAAGGCAAGCCAGACTGGAACAAGCTCAAACGAACCGTGCGGGTGGCAGTGCGCATGCTAGACAACGTCATAGACATTAACGCCTACGAGATTCCAGAAACAGAACACGTCACCAAAGGACACAGGCGGCTAGGCATTGGTGTTACTGGCTTTGCAGACATGCTTGCAAGGCTAGACATTCCTTATAGCAGCCCCAAAGCCATCAACTTCGGCGAGCAACTCGCAAAGTTCCTCCGCGAGGAGGCAGAAAAGATGAGCCTGGAGATCGCAAAACAACGAGGCGGCTATCCCTCCCAAAAAGAGGGCAAGGCCAAGCGAAACGACACGCTACTAGCCATCCTGCCAACAGGCGTCGAGGGCATCACCGGAACCGCGCCATCCATCGAAGCGTTCAAGTACGCAGTGCGAGTTGTAGGGGAAGAACATCCCTTGCTAGAGGTCCATCCTGTTCTTGATCAATTACTACGAGACAACAACGCCTTCGATCTTACTGTGCTCGCAAAAGCGCTCAACAAGCCACTAACTGGCATTCCTAAGAAAGTCCAGAGCATGTTCGTGACAAACGACATACTCGGCGCAGACCACTCCTTGAAATTGCAGGCAGCCTTCCAAAAGCACGTTGACGGTGGCGTGCTAAAAACCATCAACGTCGAGGGCGCAAAACCTGCAGATCTCAAAAAGCTCATAACTGCGGCTGCAAAGGCAGAGCTGAGTACACTTACTTTCCAAGCATAAGCTTTATAAACGGTCTGCCTTCTTTGAGTTTAGTGAAGCGTAGTTCTCGACGTTGGAAAAAGAAGAGGCAGATGCGTTGGAAATGGCAAAGGAAGCGCATCAAGAAAGAGCGGCGTAAGCGCCGCGCTAGAGCATCAAGTTAGACCGATTCTTTTGATACCTTCTATCTTGTCAAAATCTTTATCTTCAGAGATTAGGGTGGGGATGTCGAAGACCCGCATCATTGCCACGTGAAACGAATCGCGTGGTCTGAGGTTTGTTGCTCTGTATACGTGCAAAGCCTTCTGTGCAACCTCAAAATTTACGGGTAGAATGAACAGTTTGGTGATGGCGAGCATGCTGGAGGCAGCAAGCAATGCGTCTTCCCTGCCTGATTCTTTTTGGACAGCCCACATGATTTCGTCAGTAGTGGTGATGGATGTGTAACCTTGTAGTGTCCCGTCTCGAATACGTGCGAGGATCTTACGAGCACTTTTTCCCTTGGCATCACGGGACAGCGCCGCGTACACGAACACGTTTGCGTCTATGTAATGGCCGGGTTTCATGGCTTGAGACCTGCGCTGCGGAAGCGTTCGGCATACTGCTCATCATAGCGTTTCTTATCGTACTTGAAGTTCTTCCTGCCGATTCTTTTCGCCATTTCTTCAAATACTTCGACAGGATCCTCGATTTCGGGAAGGATGCAAGGTCCTTGGGCAGTGGTATCCCACACTGCCTGTTGTCCTGGAAAGAGCTTAAACTGGTCTCGAATTGGTTTTGGAATGACTACTTGTCCCTTAGGCCCTATTCTTACTTTAAGTTTTACCATTTCCTACCTAAAGTATTACTTTCTTATAAAGGTTGCGGTTAGACTCCTATCCGAAATCCTTTTTTTCCATCAGGAGTGATGCTTACTTCCTGTCCTTTTTTGAGTTTGATTAGTTTAGCAAGGTCTTTGGGAATGCGCACGGCAAAGCTGTTGCCTAATTCTGCGATCTTCACTTTTCTACCCATGCCAAAAAGGCCTGCCTTCTTTGAGGCAGCCTGGATCTTGTCTGCAGTTTTTTCGTCAAAGAATTCCTCGCCGCACTTTTGGCAAACCTCTGCGCTAAACCTTCCTAAAGGAACGCCAAACTCCGCATAACGCACCTGTTCCTTTTTTGTAGTTCCGCCGCACAGCATGCACATCATTTTTTCCATGCGAGATACATGGTGACTACCAAGATTCGCTCCTCCTTCCTAACAAAAACAACCTCTGTGCCTTCCATGTTCGCGTGCCATTTTCCTCCATGGTTAATCCACTTCATGCCCTTGTGGATGACGCGACGGACGGTCGCACCATCTAGGCCAAGTGCATTTCTCTTGTACATGGTATGTGTAGTATAAATAATCATGGATATCCGAGGATATCTTAAACCTTTCGCTTTATATGCGTTGCGGTAGAAATTCCGGAAGATTTACGAAAGTGATGCTTCCTCAACCACCAACAGGCTCGTGTGTTTATCTTCCTTAATCGTTGTCTTTCCGATCTCTATTCTCTTGTCAAAGAAGGGAGCGTGCACGACAAGGGTTTCGTACTCTCCGCCCTCGCCAGCAACGTTGACGCCCGGTACGCGCTTTAACTTATCAATGTCTTCTTTGGTCAGGGGCCTCCCCAACCAACTCTTGTCTAGCCCATCAGCAGCCGTGGAGACGATGACGACCTCGTAGCCCTTATCCAACACCTCGATCAGTTGTGCCTCTTGTGGCTTGTGCCACAATGGAGCAAACAACACCAAGCCAAGATCTTCGCACACTCTCTCCATCCTGTCGCGTTGGTATTGGGAGAATAGTGCCCCACAAACAACGCCTTCGATGTCGTGGACTTTTTTGGCTTGGACAAGCGCGGTCTTCAGATCGTCAAGCTCTGCGTCAGGCTCGCCCCGGGTTGGCTGTTCGATGCAAGGGATCTTCATGGCTTCGGCTTGTAACTTCACCAAGTGCGTGTTGGGGGTGTGGTACAAGAAAGAATCCTTGTTTTGGGAATGAAGCGTGATGGCGCAGCCAACCTCATAGCCCATGCCTTGCATGATGTCCAACGCGTGCACAGAGTCTTTTCCGCCTGACAACAGCGCCGCAATCTTTAGATTGGGTGGCGCGTAGGTTGCTTGGTACTTTTTCTTGTCCTTGACAACCTTACTAATCCCGCTGCCGTATTGTGGCGCGCTCCTTTTGACGAGCGTGATGCCGAGCTCTTCAGCCAACGCTTCCTTTGTTGTTGCGTTAGTCAAGCAGTTACTAACAAAACCTGCATCCAGAAAGGGAAGGCGAATCTCGACGCCGTTCACCATGCTAACCACATCTTGTGCGTACAGGTTGGTGTCGAACAGTCTGCGCAAGAAAGACAATCTTTCTTTTTTTGTGTCTCCTTCCTGCTGTCGCTCATAACTCCCTAAGACTTCGTCTGCGCCCATGCCGGAGAGCATGGCCTTGCACTCGTTCTTTGCTGCCTGTGCTGTTGCTAGGAAGGTTATGAGCGCGCTCTCGACCTCTTGTGGCTGGGAGCTTTCTGCAAGATCGCAAACTATGGGCAGCGTTCTTTTGACAACTTCGGGGCTTATCTGTATGATCGTGTGATCGAGCTGGTTTGCTTTTGCAAACTCAACCGCGGTGGCAATATCCTTGCTGCCCTCCAAGCCAACGGTGTAGTATTTTGCTTTGATGTTGTTATCTAGCAACACTTTTGCTATCATGAAGCTGTCGTTGCCAGAGAGCATGACGCTGAAGGGTTGTTCTGGAACTCTCTTAAGAACTGCGTTGACAAAGCCTTCCTCACCTTTTGGTGCGACACGTTGCTCGAACCGGATTGTCTTTCCGTCATAGCGTAACAACTGTCTAGGGTGCAGGGCCTTGATACCTTTACAGCCTTGCAAGAATTTCTTCTCAGATGCAAAAGCAAATGGTTTTGTTGCGTAATATAGTGGTTTAACGCCCCAGTAATCGCGCGAGAGTAAAACTTCATCATCGGTAATGTAGGCAAACGCGTACACCCCATCAAGCTTGTCCAGGCCCCGAACGCCTTCCTTGTCCAGCACTTCCAAAAGAACTTGTGCGTCGTTGCCCTCACCCAATGCTTTGTAGTTGTAGATCTCGCAGTTTGCGACCAGGACGCCTTTTCCTTTCAATGGCTGCTTGACGTTACCCGTCATGGCGTGCAGGCAGTGACCGATAGCGCCATTGTGCAGCTTCATCATGGCCTCTCCGTCGTTGCCACGATGCATGGCCTTGACAGCCTTTGCAATCGCCTTCTCTGCTTGAGGAGCAAACAACCCTATAATACCGCACATGGTCTCTTAATATGGGGGAGGTTTAAAAACAGTCTCTATTCTACCAGCAACCTTTATATATGCCTACCTGATCCGGAAGGGCATGAGACGGGTTTGGATATTGATCGGATTGTTATTGCTAGCATCGTGCGGTACGCCGCAAGAAGCAGTGCCTGGTGCACCTTTCGAGGTCACCACGCCTGCCGAGGTGGAGACACCTGAACCAGAGACTCCTGTGGAAACGCCATCTGGCGGAGAGATCGTCATGGGAGCTATCATGCCTTTATCGGGTGATGGCGCAGCCTATGGCGAGCCTATCTCACGACAGCTCTTGATTGCTGTTGATACACTCAACGCAGAGGGCGGCATCAACGGCAAGAACGTAAAAATCATCCTCGAGGACGGCAAGTGCAATCCTAAGGATGGTGCCACTGCAGCCAACAAGCTCGTAAACATGGACGGCGTCAAGGTAATCTTTGGCGGCGTGTGCTCTGGAGAAACCTTAGGAGCAGCACCCATAGTTGAGGAAGCAGGAGTCATCCTGATCTCACCATCAGCAACAAGCCCAGACATTTCAAATGCGGGTGAGTACATCTTCAGAACCGCGCCAAGCGATGCATTCGCTGGCGGCGTTGCAGCACAGGCAGCCTACGATCTTGGTTTCAGAAAAGCTGCCATTCTCAGCGAGAATACTGACTACGCCCAAGGCCTCCACAGAGTGTTCAGCGAGGTCTTCCAAGAGTTCGGCGGAGAGGTCGTGGCGTCAGAAAGCTTCAACACCGAAGATACGGACTTTAAGACAACCATCTTGAAACTCAGGAAGAAAAATCCTGATGTTTGGTACTTTGTGCCACAATTCCCGCAGACTGCAGTTAAGGTCGTGACCCAGTCACAACAGCTTGGAATGGAAGTTGCCATCTTCACTGCAGAAGTGCTCATAGGAAGAGACATAGTCAAAGAACACGGCGAGACCTTTGAGGGCATCACAGGTGTAGAGCCAGCATTTGACGAAGAAGGAGAGATCGCAAAGCAGGTCATGGACGCCTACAAAGCAGCCCATGGCGAGCCCGCCTTCCCATTTTTCCAAGCAGCAATACGAGACGCGCTGTATCTCGTTGCGGATGCCATGAAGAAGCACGGCGAGGACACCGACAAGGTACGTGATGAACTTGCAGCCACCAAAGACTGGGAAGGGGCTGTAGGCAAGCTCACCATGGACGAGAACGGTGATCCAGTGCTTGACTTTGCCATCCAGCAAATCCAAGACGGCAATCTCGTCAAGCTAGAGTAAGGCCGGAAATCTTCCGGAATTTCTAGAGCAACGCATATAAAACGAAATCTGGCGTGTGGGTTATGGACTTGTCCAAGGCTCTCAAGCTTGTCAAGAAAGGATTGAGGAAACAAATAACAGAAACTGCGTACTTCCGGAGAAGAGTCCGACGAAGAGAGATGGATGTTTCTCACGTAAGACAAGTCGTCTCTCATCAAAACATTGTTGGCATAGAAAATCAATCAAACAATCGCTTCCGTGTTTGGTTTAAATACTCGGAAACCAAAGATTTAAATATTGCGTTGGACATTTTACCTAGTGGAAGATTGGTTTTTGTAACTCTCTTTCCCAGTGCATCAAGGAGGCGAACATATGACCAAGCTAGAATTTGACTACGATGAGGAACATGACATTTTTGCAGCAATGGATGTTGATAGAGAGTATGATGTCTCTTTGCCCAAAAAAAATGTGATTCTCGATCTGGACAAAAAAGGGCGCGTTGTTGGCATAGAGATCATGAATGCCTCTAAGCTTTTAGCCCTCAAAAAATCCGAGTTAAAGAGTCTTGCAGGTGCCAAGTGAGGCGTGTGTTGTTGTTATTGTTACTAACCGCCTGTGCTACATCCTCTAGCATCACGGGCAACGTAATCCTAGAGACCAACCACGGAGAGATCGAGATAGAACTATTTGAAGACATGCCGATAACAGCAGGCAATTTTAAGAAACTAGTCGGGGAAGGCTTCTATGACGGTGTTATCTTTCATAGGATCATCCCTAACTTCATGATCCAAGGTGGCGATCCTACCGGAACCGGAAGGGGGGATGCAGGCTACAAGATCAAGGACGAGTTCACCGATCATAACCGCAACGACAGGGGCACGCTCAGCATGGCCAACTCGGGCCCTAATACGGGTGGCAGCCAGTTCTTCATCAACCTCGTGGACAACAACTACCTAGACCCAAAACACCCTGTGTTTGCCAAAGTGGTCAGGGGCATGGACGTCGTGGACAAGATAGGCAAGGTCAAGACGCAAAATGACCGCCCAGTAGAGGACGTGGTTATCGTGAAGGCTTACCTATCCTGACTCGCACCCACAACCACACTCGTCATTGAACGGAACAAAGGGAGGGATGCATTGTACCATGACGGTGGAGCACTCTTCTTCGTTTTTGCCAACATACTCTCTTCCTTCCCCGCATTTTGCCTTGTACACAGGATCTATCTTACAACCACAACCGTCATCTGCATAGAACGGCAGCTCGTTGTCTTGGCACGTAAGCTTCAACACCTGGCACTCGTCCATGTCGTGGCTTGCGTACGTCTTGTCTTCTGGTGTCGGGCAAGCGGCAAACTCACAGTCTGGCTGCACTCGCTCGCACAACAAGTGGGCACGCCCCTCTTTCCATCATTCTTTTATGACCAAGTCCAGGAGATGGCTGACTTTGCTTCGTGCGGGTGGCCGCAGGTTGCCTACCTTTCAGAACGTCATGTCAACCCTCCTTATGTGATCTGCTCCAAAGGCATAACAGGCGTCCTCCAGAGTAATGGTGTTTACGTAACCAACGTTTCAAACCCTGACGATCTTGCCGGAATACGCATGCAGGATGCACTGGTTATCGATCCTGAAGGAGACTTGCAGGATTGGCTCACTGCTCTGGATCGTTGTGGCTATGAGGATCCGGTTGTTGCCTGCTTGCTATCAGAAAAGCACGTTCCCAAAGGCATGGGTTCTTTTGGCGTAGACGACGGCCAAGAAATTTACTCCTTTTTCATGGAACGGTTATACCCTGCGGAAGTGGAAGCATGAAACCCGCAACGGTTTTAGCGCCTCGCCTGCACAATAACTACTATTGCGATACGGTCTTCAGTCCGTTGCGAACAAAACTTGAGGCCCATGGCATCGATCTAGTAGGTAGCTACTCGTTGGACTTGGACTCGTACTTCATGCGCCAGCGTCCTACCATGCCTATACTCATTGACACCGATGAGGGGGAGATGAAGATTTTTGTGGAGGTCTGTCGTGCTGCCTACCCTAACCATCGGCTTGCATGGTTGGGTCCTGAGGTCAGAGAGGGGGCACCCATACCTTCCCTGAGCTACGGACAAGACAACCTTGGTAACATTACCGGCGACTTTAGCCCTATTGTGGAATTCATCAATGGCGCTCCTGGCGACTGGCCGAGAATTACGTATGTGTCTCCACAAGTGCACAATCCTTCAGCAATGGAGCAAATACAAGAAAAGATGATTAAGCCCTTTGAAGACTTGGGCGTCGAGGTATCCAGCTGTGGCCTGGCTGTTGACGGATGGGAGCGTGCGCCTCAAGAAGCGTACATTCTTGATCCAGATGAACATGAGGCACAAAACGAGGCTCATCTGTTACGAGACCGACTGGAAGATCCAGCGCTCGTCCACCTAAAATCATCAAGCTGGGCCTCTAGCCGCCATTGGGATGATTCCATACCCACATTTGACCTCGAACAGGTACATGACATGTACGAGCACATCATCAAAAATGTCTACGGAGGCAAACATGCCGGTGATTAGCACTGCGTGCCCGTACCTTCAAGGTGCGCTTGGTGGTGGCGGAGATGTATTGGTTGTCATCACGGAGCATACTGATGCTCCAACAACCATCGACGAGGTTAACTGCGATTATTTCCGCCCTCAAGATGAGAAGGGCCCGTGCACGAGGCCAGGCAAATGCTCAGACGATAATCCAAACTGCTGGTACTCTGGGGGATTCAAAAAGTTAGAGCCGGAGGAAGAATGATTAATACTTACGGCACAACGCTAGTCTCACCTTTCTTGCGAGAGCCTGCTTACTTTCAACAAGCGCACTGGAGATTTGCAGCACCGCTTAGAGCGAGAGGTATAGAGGTAACGCTGTCTCCGGATCCTGATGGTGCTTTATTTGACTTTTCACTAGGGCCCACAACCACGACATTCTTTGACGGCCCTCGCGAATTTCTTCTAGAAACACTAAGAGACATGGAACGACCGCTGCCTGTTCCTAAAGCGATACTGTTACCGTTGAAAATGACCAACGAGCTCTTTGGAGTGCCGTGCTTTGAGTACGATCAGCTGGATGACATAGAAGCTTTTGTGAAAGGGGGTAAACGATGGGAAAAACTGTGGGTATGCTAAGCCCATCCATGGTGGTGCCAGAGGTTATCTTTGAGCTGACCCAACACTTCCTGCCTTCACACTCATGGCTGGCCTCATGGGCCGTCCGTACGGCATGTACCTAGATGCACTACACAGATCAGCGAATAGTCAAGAATATGGAGAGACATAAGGACGTAGTATGTCCTTTAAAGAGAGGAGGGAAACACGCGACGATGCGAAACATTTATATACCAAATGGTATTATTATATCACAGATGGTAGAGAAAAATAGCACGCAGTTGGTGGCGAGGTATTTCTTCACGCACCCAACCACAGAAATCCACCTACGCGCATTGACGAGAGCGGTGGGTAAGTCCATGCCGGTGATCCTGGCAGCAGTACGCAAGCTGTCCAAGGAGGGGCTGGTTACGATAACCAAAGGCATCGCGCTAACAACGGTAAAGGCGAATGCTGAAAACCCTTTGTTTGTCCAACTCAAACGCGTTCACAATCTTGAGCGGCTGTACGAAACCGGACTCGTTGATCAGTTGAGGAAAGCGTTTGACTGCCAAGCCATGGTATGCTTTGGCTCGTACTCAAGAGGAGATGATTTTGAACAATCCGACGTTGACATCGCTCTTGTTGGCGCTAAACAGAAAAGCATAGATCTTTCTCCCTTTGAGAGCAAGCTCAAAAGACAGATAAGTCTCCATTTTGTCACAAAGGCACAGGTGAGCAAGGAATTTTGGCATAATCTGGCTAATGGCCTCGTGCTGGAGGGCGCTCTATGAAAGAGTTCTCCTTTTACCTCACCACAAAAAGAGTAAAGCAACAACCTCCGGATACTGAGCAAGCAACAGCCATGTCTCTTGCAGCACAAAAGCGTTTTGCCTTTGCCAAGCGTATCGCTGTGAGTGAAGACCCGACGTTCGTGCTTGAAAATGCTTACGAAAGTGTCAGAGAAATGATTGATGCCTTGCTGATTATGAAAGGGTTCAAGTCCTACTCACACGAGGCGAGTGTGGCGTACTTACAAGAAACCAACTGTGAAGGCGCACTTATAGCTCTTCTTAACAGATTAAGAGAAAGGAGAAATGGTATAAAGTACTATGGCAAGAGCGCCAAAAAGGAGGATGCTGAGAAGGCCATCCGCGTCTGCAAGGCATTATTTACAACGCTACAACAACACTTAAAAGCTGGAGGAGAAACGGGGTAGTATGTCGGTTGCAGTGCAGCTCATCATGAACGGGCTCATCATCGGAAGCATTTACGCGCTTGTGGCAACAGGCTTCTCCTTAATCTACAACGTCACCAAGTTCGTGCATTTTGCCCATGGCTCAGTCGTGGCGTTTGCAGCCTACATCTTCTACCTGCTCATCAAGCTAGGTCTAGGACTCCCCCTCAGCATACTCTTAACCATCATCATCTCCAGCATTTTTGGCGCAGCCATAGACTGGGCAGTGTATCGACAGCTAAGAAAAAGAAAAGCATCCGCAGCAGTGCTCCTCATAGCAAGCATAGGCTTAATGATACTGCTCAACTCAGCAATATTGGCGGTGGCAGGCGCAGACGTCAAGAGCATACCTATCAACAACCCTGTGTTTGATGTCATGGGCGCAAGAATAACACAGTTACAAGTCATCATCATCGCCATGGTCTTCGTACTCTTAGTAGGCTTATACTTCTTCATGAAGCACACCAAGCTAGGCAAGGCAATGCGCGCCACAGCAGACAACAACGCCGTGGCACAAACCGTAGGCATCAACCCGCAAAGAATGTACACCTACGTGTTTATGATAGGTAGCGCACTAGCAGGAGTTGCAGGCATACTCGTCGGCCTAGAACAAAACCTGTTCCCAGAGATGGGCACGAGCATGATCATCAAAGGTTTCACAGGAGCAGTTATTGGCGGCATGAGCTCTGTGCCAGGAAGCGTGGCAGGATCATTATTTGTAGGCCTGGTAGAAAACATCGGCATATGGTGGCTACCTAGCGGCTACAAAGACGCCATAGCCTTCGGCCTACTCTTCATCTTCCTACTATTCAGACCAAAAGGCTTGTTCGGAGGTAAGGCATGATAAGCTCTTACTTCATCCATCTAGGCATCATGTTTGGCATGTACGCACTGCTAACCTTGAGCTTGAACGTCACGGTAGGTTACACTGGCTTGTTGAACCTAGGCCACATCGCCTTCTTTGGCATTGGCGCGTACGTCACCGCCATACTAAGCCCACACATCCCCCTTATCGTTTCCATACCCCTAGCAGTCATCATCGCAGGCCTAGCAGGAACCCTACTCGCCATGCCATGCGCAAAACTACGAGGGGATTACCTCGCACTAGCAACCCTCGGCTTCACGTTTATCTGCGGCAGCATAGCAAGAAACTGGATCAGTCTTACAAGAGGAGCGCTAGGCATCGCAGGCATCGAACGCATGGGAAGCAACAACATGATACTCATCACGCTTCTCATCCTCGTGGCAGTGGTGTACGTCATACTAAAATGGCTTATCAGCACGCCAACCGGAAGAGTGTTCCAAGCGGTCAGAGATGACGAGGTGGCAGCAGCAACCTTAGGCAAAGATGTCTTCCGACACAAAATACTCTGCCTAGCCATAAGCGCAGGCATCGCAGGCCTAGCAGGAGCGTTCTACGCCCACTACATCACGTTCATCGATCCAAGCGTGTTCAGCATCAACGAACTCATCCTTTTGTTAAGCATGCTCATAGTGGGAGGGCTGGCAAGCCTAGAAGGAAGCATTATCGGTGCGCTCATCTTAGTGTTGCTGCCAGAACCCCTACGCTTCATCGGCTTCCCCAGCTCCTTGGTGGGGCCCATGCGCGCCATGATATTCGCGCTACTGCTACTATTAATCGTACTCTACAAGCCAAGAGGACTCTTAGGGAAGGTGGACCTAGAATGATGCTCCAAGCAAAAAACATGAGCAAGAGCTTCGGTGGCGTCCATGCGGTTAGCAACTGCTCCATCAAGATACCCGAAGGCAAAATAACCGCCCTGATAGGGCCAAACGGTGCAGGAAAAACAACACTCTTCAACATGATCAGCGGCACGTTACCCAGCGACAGCGGAAGCGTGCGCTTCAAAGGAGAAGACATCACAAACATGAAAGTCCACGAGCGGGCAAGAAAAGGCATATCGAGAACGTTCCAGATGACCAAGACGTTCAAGAACATGACCGTACGAGACAATCTGCGCTTGGCCAGAGAGACAACCGACGACAAGCTCAAGATAGCCCTCTCCCAAGTACGCTTGCAAGGATTCCTAGACCACATCGCAGGTGAGCTCTCCTACGGCCAGGGAAGACTCTTAGAACTCGCACGGTCCTTGTTACTACCCCACACCTTCCTCATGCTGGACGAGCCAACAGCAGGCGTAAACCCACAGATACGCCAAGAGATGAAACAAATACTAAAAGATCTGAGAAAAGAAGGCAAAACCGTGCTGTTCATAGAGCACGACATGGACTTCGTCATGAGCATATCTGACCACATCATCGTACTTAACGAAGGCAAGCTCCTGATGGAAGGCACACCCAAACAAGTGCGCAACAACCCAAAAGTGCTGGAGGCCTACCTTGGCAAATAAACTCCTAGACGTACAAAAACTCAAAAGTGGCTACGGCAAACTAGAGGTACTCCGAGGCGTGAGCATGCACGTTGATCCTGGAGAGATCGTGGTCATTATCGGGCCTAACGGAGCAGGCAAAAGTACGCTAGTGAAAAGCATCTTCGCCCTGAACGACATCTACTCGGGCAGCATCAACTACAAGCACAAGAACGTCACAAAACTACCAACCCACGAACGCATCGAGATGGGCATTGGCTACGTCCCCCAAGGAAGACAGGTCTTTCCCACGCTAACCGTGAGAGAAAACCTAGAGATGGGCGGCTATCTGACCAATGAGAAAGACCTGCTCAAAAAACGCATGGAAGAAGTCTTCAAACACTTCCCGATACTGCAAGAACGCCTCAACCAGCTAGGAGGCACCTTATCTGGAGGCCAGCAACAGATGCTCGCCATCGGCAGAAGCCTAATGCAAGACCCACAACTATTACTGCTTGACGAGCCCAGCCTAGGATTGTCCCCAAAAGCCATGAAAGAAGTCTTCCAAAAAGTCCTAGACATTAGAAAAGAAGGCTGCTCGTTCTTGATAGTGGAGCAGAACGCCAAGCAAGCGGTCAAGCTAGCCGACCGCATCTACGTGCTAGAAGAAGGAAAAGTGGGCCTGCACGGCGACAAGAAGATCCTAAAGAACCCAAAGATTAAGAAAATCTATCTTGGCGGCCACGGTCACGATTGATGCAACCATCGTGGGGGTAATGCTAGTCCGAGGAGCGAGCCAACAAGCACAAACAAGGCAGCGCTGGGCTCGAAGCCAAGCCAGACAAGCGCGATGATTAATCCTAAAACGCCACCTCCGACAGAGTGCAGGAAGCGGCCCTTGCTCACGCCGCCAGCAATCAGGTAGATCATGGGGAAGGACAGGCTTAACGAAATGCCTCCTGCGAAGATTGAAACGTCTACCACGTCTGTGAACACCAATGAAATCGCAGCAATGATGGCGAGCACCACAACGACCGCGGTTCTAATGCGTTTTACGGCGTTGTCTCTTCGCGTGTTCAACACATAATGCGAGCAGATAGCATACACGTTCGTGTCAATGCTACTCATCACGCCCGCAAAGAACATCACGATGCTCAGCGGAAGCAAGCTTGCAGGCAAGAACTGCTTTAACGCCTCGGTAAACACTAATCCTGAGTCCAACCCCGGTACCTTTTGTGCCACAAACAAGCCAATAAGCAACAACAGGCACGAGGTGATAACAATAGGGATGATGGCCATGCCGAGCCCATGCTTGATCTTATCTGCGGTCTTTGCCGCATAGCACAACTGGTAAAAGTTCGCGTACGAAAACACCGACAGCACCCCAAACAGAAAGAACGCAAACGCGGTTGCTAGATCCACACTTCCCGTGGGCGTGCTCAGCAGGGAGGACAGGCTCGTGCTGCCCACGATACCTTTGGTGACCACGACCAGCAGGGCAAGTATCGCTATAGATTGTATGATGTCAGTTATGATGACTGCCTTGAAGCCGGCCAAGAACACGTAGGCAAGCACGACCAGCACGGTGAGCAGCACGGCTGCTTGGTAGCTCAAGAGTCCAAACTCATGGATTATTTTTCCGCCACCGATAACCGCAACTAACGACCAGGAAAGGATGATGAGGATGGCAAGCACGTTCGCTACCTTGCTCGAGAGAACATCGCTCGTCTTATGCTTCACAAAATCTCCGACAGTGTAAAACTTGTGCTCTTTTGAGGGTGCATGGATTCTCGGAGCAGCCCAGTACGCGTAGAGGAGATATCCAATCACACCACCAAGCACCATGGTAAACACTCCCAACCCGTACTCGTACGAGAATCCTGTGTAGGTGATGAAGTAGCCTGCACTTATGGCTGCAGCAAACTTGGAGAAGAGCAACTGCCATCCTCCTCGGTTTCTTCCGCTAATCAAGAAGTCTTCCTCGTTCTGCCTCCTGGCAACATAGTAGGAAACAATCAACAGCAAGACGATGTATGCAGCCAGATACCCGTACAGCACGTTCATGGTTCTGCTGTAGGGCCTTCGTATATATAGATTGCCCAAGATGTGAAGGCCGTAATCTTTTTATACTTGGCAAAGCTTGATGGTTGTATGGCATCAGCGACAGTGACTATCTCACGTGCGGAGTATGATCGATTGAAAAAGCTAGAGAAGGTGGATCGTGAGCTCCTAGAACAGTTCATGCGAAGTCTAGAAGATGCTAAGCACGGCCGAATTCGCCGTGTTGCTTGATCGCTTCTTTCACAATAGCATAGTATTCTACCAGATTACTTCTTATTCGGTCAATGGTTTCTTGCTGCGCCTTTTTATCGCTTAACCCGACCATAAGAACACAACGAATGTCTTCGTACACGAGGAAGTAAGCGCGTTTTCCATCGATCCTTTTCTCCCTAAGAAAGGTTATTCCTAAGGGGTCTCCAACAAACGGGTTCTTGGTGAGTTGTAGACGTTCTAGTCTGCCAATCCTGCTTTGTTCGCTCTTGGATGTGTTCTTCTTTAGCTCTCTGTCAAACTCAGCGGTACGAAAAACAGCAAACATGGGTCGCTTGCACGCTTTGGTCTTAATATGCGTTTCGGCTGGTGCTGCGATCTTTCCGGAAATCTTCCGGCCGTCAAAATCCAAACATTTATATAGTCAAAAAGACGGCACCTGTGTTATGGATAAAAATTGGTTCGCACTGACCAAACTCTATATCATGTGCACGGCTGTTAAGAGCGATGGGGGTCGTTCTCGTGGCCGTGCCACATAGCCCTCTCACCATCAAGCACACCATAGTCAAGGTCTCCAAAGACCGACTGGGTATGTATTTTAACGCGAACATAGTGCGGAGTCTGGGGCTAAAGAAGGGTGAGGTTCTGTACATCTCTGTGCCTGATAGAAAACATATAGTTATCGAGCGCTCAAAGTAGCAAGCTCATGATGGTGAGATCTTCGCCTTCTTTGAAGTGGTCCAAGAGTTCTCCTTCTTTCTTGAATCCTAAGGCAGTATAGGTTGCAGCGTTTTCTTTCAACACCAGGGAGTATAGCTTGCGTACGTCACTCATCTTGCTGATCTCGATGAGCTCTGTTAGTAGGTTCTTTAGCACGATGCCGTTCTCGCTGAGCTCGATGCTGTCACGAATTTCTGCAACGCCACCCTCAAAGGTTACCAAGGAGACCATGCCGAGTATTTTGTTGTTGACTTTGTACGTGTAGAACTCGTCCCCGATGATGGTGCGTCTGTGGCCGTGCTGTAAGCACTCTTCTGCCCAGCTCTCGTCAAAGTTTAGCCCGCGCTCCTGCCAGTTCTCTGCCAGTTTTGCTGCAACAAACGGTTTTTCGTGTTCTTGCAATGGTTGTAGGGCCATGCACTCCAAGAACTAGTCTTGCTTAAAAACCTTCTCCAGTTCTCGTTCTTTGTGCCAAAGATCCCGGAATATTCTTTCGTACGTTCCCAACATCATGTAGATCGATTGCACGGTGGTGGACAAGCGCTTGTCAGTTATCTCTCTATCGAGCAGGCCTGAGGCTTTGACAACACGCATGATTGCGACAAAGCAGCCGTGGATGGCTTTTATCTCTTCTTTTGTTAATCGCTCAAGCTGGGCCTCTTCTTGATCCACCTCCCCTTGTAACTGTCTGACCGCCCTATAGTCTCTGTGCTTGACAGCTTCGTCTAGTGCATGCATGTTTGCCGTGGTCTCTGCCATCAAGGCAAGGCCTTCTGCTTCGCTAGATTCTATCCCCGTTCTCAGCATAAACAATAACCCATTCACTTCAGAAGCCATGTCAATGACTGCTTGGTCTTCAACTTCTGCGTCCACCCATCCGAACAGATTATCCCAGTTCTCCAAATGCTCTAGCAAGGTATGCGCTTTGGCTGCTTTTTGCTCGGCAACGTCTAAGAACGTGTGCATGTCCATGATGACTTCTTTGCCGATCCACTGCTCGCTCATGCCTTTGGCCACGCGTAGGCCTACTTAAACGTTGCGCTAGGTTAATAAGCGATCAGTGTGCTTTCATTCAATGCCCAAATTGCAAGCGTTCCAGGAACACATTTGTGACACGACCACGCAGATTATGGTTCCGCTTCCCTTGTTGGCAGCTTCTGAAAAGCTCGTTTCTGGCATGACGGATTGGCAATCAATAAAAGCAAGGCTTGTGGTTGGCGGACTGTTGTATCTGGGTATGGGCAAAGCGTACGAAAAGGGAAGATTATATTCTCGGAAATTGTTCGGCATCCCTTCAAAAGGGAGAGAACTCGCTCAGGGAATCCACGACACGTTGTATTGCGGGGCTGCTTTCTTTGCCGTCACGCCTCCTATCTACCTTGCTGTTGGTTCTAGGGACGTGGAAGGAATCTTCTGGGGCACGCTTGTGCTCACGGGCATCGGGGTTGCTTCCGGGTATGTCATGAGTATGTTTACTGATGCTTTCAGGGATTTGATGGGTTACAAGAAATGTGAGAGAAAGTGGTTCCCCGAAGCCTTGCATAGAGCTCCTTCGGTAGTCAAGACAGGGCTTGTTGCTGCGTCAGTGGCTGCCTTTCTTGGCCTGACCTCGTTAGTGTATCATGCAGTGGATGATCCTCCACCGCAGCAAGTAACCCAATCACAACCTTTATATGCGTCCAACAATCAAGAATAACTCTCGGGGTCGTAGTTTAGCTTGGCAGAATGCGCGGCTGGGGGCCGTGTGGTCGGGGGTTCGAATCCTCCCGACCCCATTTTTAAACACCAGGTGAAGGCTTTTAAGAGAAGGGCTAAGTGATGGCGCATGTACTTAACCATTCCTGAGCACAAACAAAAGCCAGGGAAGAACGTCGTCAAGGTCCAAGAAGAATATCCTGAAGAAAGAGCGCTGACAGACCGGTACATGCAATTGTGCGATGACGAAATAGCCCTCTTCACCCACGTTCGCGACCAACAGTTCGAGCGACACCAAGTCATAGAAAAAGGATACGAAAATCTAGGTCCTGTGACGGATATTGAGCAGATATGCTTCCGTCAAGACATAGGAAAGATGCTGGCTGTGGACCTTGCAGGGGATAGAAGGCTCCACCCTGCTCTCAACATGCTCACGCTCATCCACACCTGTGACAATAGTGAAGAAGAAAAACGCGCAAACCCTGACATGCTTGCCAGAATCCGAAAGGAATGGCAGATCGTCCTAGACGAGTGTGGCGCCATGGGCGGTGCGCTAGGAAGGCTAGCAAAGACATACGCTGCCGATCGCGTGAACAGAGACCTGGCCATGGTAGAGAGAGCGGTACGAAAAGAAGGCTTTGACTATCTTGTCCGAGAGCCAAACCCTTGGGTGCGTGAGGGGGATAAATGGGCTCAAAAGAAGGGAGACGAGAGAATCTTTGCAGGAATGGACAATGGTAGGGAACGCCCTAGGATGTTTGGAGCTGCAGACCAAGGAACCATCCATCCGCACACAGTAGGTATTGACATGTCCCTCTTAGTATATCATGGCTATAACGTGGTGTTTAAAAATCTTTTCAGTCTTGTCTCTCCCTTGTGTGCGCTGTACGCTGACGCTGCATGGATGAACCGGCGTAGAGAGCAAGGGAGGCCTGTTTGCTATCCCACCATAAGCACGAGTCGTAAGTTTGCTATAGAAAATGCAGAACCTTATTCTCCTGTAAAAGATCCTGTAGGGTGCACGGTGGCGTTTGGGCCCAAAAGACCTAGACTATTCCTTAACGGACTCCACAGCGGTGGAAAAACAGAATTATTAGAAAGCTGCGGTCTCTACCTACAGGGAGGCCTCACTGGCTATGGATTGCCCTGTAGCAAGGCTGTCATCCCTCGTGTAAGAAGGATTTTTCATTCCTTCACCGTAGACAAAGGGTACAGAATGGGCCAGATGCAGGCAGAGATGGGCGAGCGTCATGCGAACATCAAGCAGCTGACCATCGAAGACGCCCTGATAGCAGACGAGTTCATGCAGCACGCCAGCCCAGCTGCAGCAGAACCGCTAGAACCCGTCATTCTGCGAGACATTTGTGACACTGATGCATGCATATTCCTTGTGACGCATCGAGGAGGATCGCTCTCAGAAGACGAATGGGAAATATACTCTCCAGGATTTGTTGATGTTGGAGGTCGTATCACCCCAACGTACGAGTTCCACCCTGGACGTCCAGACCAAGACATCCTGGCACGCCACGCGCGACAGATCCTTGAGGATGCCCAGAAAGATCCTGTAGTCGAGACGTCTCCGCCGAGCAGGATAGAAAAGATACAGGAAGGATGGAGTGAAGAGAGAGAGCATGTTTTCCAATGGAAGGAGAGGATGAGGGAGATAATCTTCTCAGGAGACTACGTATGAGCTATCGCGCTGACTTCAACCTTCCTCCACCGCCTTCCTTTAAGATAGACTATAGGGATGAACCTCCGGGTTTTAGCGAAGATTTGTCGATGTTAGAGTACAAGGACATACTCACCGAGTGTATTGACTCAGATCCGACCAAAGATCGTTGGGGCAGGGAACGCCCTGCCAAGTCTGATTGGCCAGGGACTTATAGGAGCAAAAGGGTGATTCTAACTCTTGAACCTCTCACAGACGTAGCGCAGATCGAGCGCCGCCAGAACGCCATCCGCTACTTTGCACGATGCCACCAAGAGGGTAACACCGCTGTCGTAAGGGCCATGCGACACATGCTCGCGCATCACAGCCAGATGTATGACGACTTCACTTCTGACACCCGAAAGCCAGAATCTATGCTGTCTGTTGTCCACAGATTCTCAGAGTTTGCGCGTGCTGCCTCTGTCCTTGAGCACGAGCTTGCCAAGAGCGAGGTCATGCAGTCGTTTGCAGAGGCTCTCGCTGGCTTGTACGAGCAGGACCACGCACCTATAATGTGGAAGGCTAGAAATTTTGATAAAAGAGACGGCAGGATGGTGCTGCGGGACTATCACGCGTACAACGGAATGACGTCTTTGAAGAACGCAGGAGCTCTAGAACTCGGCATCTACGAAGTTGAGAAAAAATCAATATTGTATACTGGCGAGGATACTGATCTAGGTAACATCGGTGAGCTGGTGCTCCACGTCGCGCCTCTTGTGTACACGCTCGGTTGCTTTTTCTACCAAGGCAAGGTGCTCCACAATCGCACGAAATGGGAGCTTCCTGTTTGTCTCCCCGAAATCAATGACGAGGGATTCTTCCAGATTAAAGATGCAGAGCCAGCGGCTTCCAATGTTGAGGTGCCGGTACGCTTTGACTTCTCCTACGACAGAGAAGACAACAAAATACTCTTGAGTGGCGCCCATAGCGGCGGCAAGACAGAGCTATTGCTGAACCTGTTTTTGATACATGTTAACGCACTAGCAGGAAATATTCTCTTTTGCAACGACGGCCAAGTGCCCATCATAGACCACTGGGTGTCACGGTTTTCTAAGGGAAAGCGAGAGGGCGCAGGGTCCTTAGAGGGAGAGGTGTATGAGGTCAGCGCAGACATAAAGACGTTTGGCCGAAGAACGATAGCGTTTGTGGACGAATTCTTAGACACCACCAAGCCTGAGATCGCGGACCATATAGAGGAACCCCTTCTAGGGAGGATGGAAGAAACAGAGGCCACTATAATCCTTGTCTCGCACCGCGCTGCAGCGCTGGCCGACGATATTGGCTTCAGATTTATGTATCCTGAGCTCAGGGAGATTGAAGTGCCGGTAAGGGAAAGAATCTATGATGAGTATCAGGGCTTCCATTATTGGATCGATACCGATAAGAAAAGAAAACGCTTACGACCCACAAGAAAGTTCCTCACCGGAAAGCCTCCTGCAGAGGAGACCGCGAGACACGCGCAGGAAATGTGGCAAGACATGAAGGAGGAGAATTAGCTCTTTCAGTTCCCTCGAACTTCTTCGAGGTCTATGTGTGGGCGTACTTCATCCCACCATTGCATGAGGAATTCGACGTTGTCGGCGCGTACCTCTGCAGTGCCCTGGAGGTACTTAGGAAGTTCGCTTGCGGGATTGAAGGTAAACTCTTCGTCATCCTCATCCCCATTTCCTGATTGTGCGCCCCAGTCGACAACTTGGGTTGTCGCACCTAATCTGTCATCAACCAATTCTGGTTCATCCATTTCTGAGGCAGGCTCATTCTCCTCGTTCGGGGTCTTAGTGTCCAAAAGCTCTGCAAGCGAGGGATCGGCCAGGAGTGTCTCTGGCAGCCAAAATTGGAGCTGGCCTAGGGGTATCTTGCCGTCTGGTTGCATTCCTCGCACGTCCCTATCCTGTAAGACATAGGTTCTCCGTTCGTCACCAACGAGCGCGTCAGCAAAGATCTCTCCCTCTTGTTCAAATTTTTCTAGTATGACACCGGGTCGAACTCTCGTGGTATCGTCAGTCTCTCTAAAGCGATCATCGGCAGTGGGTACTCCGCCAGCATCGAACACGTCGCCAACCTCCCACCATCGGCCCATGCGCATTCTGGGTAATGCATCTCCAAAGAATTTGTCAGCCCAGGTAGCATTTTGTGGCTTGCGGGCTTGGCGGCGTTTGGCTCGCTCGCTAAGCCCTTTTCGAGGCTCAGCTCTTTTCTTTGGAACCCGCGCGGGCATGTGTTTTACTCTGGCGTGTTTGAAAAGTTCTTTACGAAGTGCAGGAAGATTTTCTGGAGGAATGATAAGGGAAGTGTTTGCGCGATATTGCTTGTCGTCGAAGCAGTACATTGTAGGGCCCATGTTTTTCATGGCGTATTTTCTGGTGAGCGCCGACCTTTGGGCTAGGAATGCAGTGGTGAAGTTCATTTTTTCGTCTCCTCCTCTTTGGTCGCTCGTCCACGCGTCTAGATGCGGCCAGACGAGCACGCCGTACCGTAGGTTGGCGAAGAGCTGGATGGCCTCTGGCAGTGCGTAGGATATGGCGATTCTGCTGCTGCCGCTTTGGAGGGGCACTAGCCAGCTTTCGAACATTGCCGCGCACTCAGTGGTAAAGCCGTACTTGGACGTGAGTACTTCTTCTAATTGCCTGCCCATTACTGCATCCCTAAATCCGAAGGCCATGGTGGGAATTTCGGTTTTTCCAACCTTCAAGACTTCGTCCTCATAGGTAACATCTGGCGGTGTCAGGTGGGCGAACTGGTCTGGGAATCCACTCACAAGGTCTAGAGCGTGGAAGCTATGGATCTTTCCGGTGAGTATGTGTGCTACCGCTCGCTCATCAGCCATCCTGAGGAACTCTTCCTCTTCTACGCCAACAAGTTCTGCTGCTTCTTCTAAGGTGAAGGTCTTGCTCTGGAGCCAGCGTGTTGGAGCATCTGGGGTGTCTTCTTTTTTCAGCCTTCGCATTTGTCGGCTGAGTTCTTGCCGGAATAGTTCGTCTCTACCCTTTTCGATGAAGTAGTGGGGGTGCCTATTTCCCATCTGGTACAGGACGCCGCTGTCCTTCAGTGTATCTATCGCTCGTGTCGTTGCCAGAGTCGTGGCGCCGACTGATTCTCGTATTCTTTCAATATCAGGGAAGAACTTATAGTCGCCCTCTTTGAGGGCGGCAATGTGGGCGTCTACTGCCTTGGCCTCGAACAGTCCTAGCCTGCCGCGCCTGAGTCCAAACAGGCCGCTGATGAGCTCATGGGGGATTTTCCGGATACCTCTCTGAATTTTGCAACAACTTCTGTCAGCCGATACTTGCCTTCGACAGTGCCACGGGTGGGTGTTTCTATGTCCTGCATGAATTTTTCGTGTTGGGCTGTTGCGAGGAAGAATGCTCGATCTCGGAAGAGGGTGGCCTGGCCTTTTGCGGCATACATGTGTGCAACCACGCGGACGTCGTCAAGACCGACCCCTTGTGGTGTCTTTTCAGACGCCCTTGACAGGTTGATGTATTGGTGTGTCTGACTTAAGATTTTTAGCTCGTCGATAGCCTCGTCGGCCGCGTCCTTGTCATATCTTCCCTCTTCGTCTATATCGAGGGATTTCGCTAAGCAATCGGTAAGAGACCCGATCTCTCCTTTGGTGAGTCTTTTTTTATGTGCGCCTGCAACTAAAACATCTAAATCCTCAATATGGTAGCTGTTGGCCAACCGCCTGAGTTCGTCGGCGCTAATCTTGTGCGCGCTTCGGTAGTGTGTGTTTCCTAGAAGGCCATGGCGGGTGTGCACGCTCATGATGGATGATGAGGGTGCGTTCCTTCCGTTGTACTTGGATCTCGGCTCTTGGAGCCTTCCTGCCATACGATGGCCGACAGCGTAGCAATCCTCCAGTATGCGGCCAAATATGCCTTCTAGTGCTTTAGCAGGCACTGAGGCGCTGACGGCGTCGTTGTAGCCTGGCGCGACGACGTCCTCATCCTGCAGGTTCTTTCTTGTTAGTATTGAAGGAGCGCTAGCCACCTTTCGCTTCCAGAAATGAACTGCTGCCACAAACAAGTACAGCGGTATTTCTTCTTGTGCAAAGTTGGCATACGCTTCTGTGGTACTCCTTGTATCTCCGCTATTTCCTGAGTAATCCTCGTTGTACCACCGAAGCCTTCCACCTAGTGACACCTTGAACTGATCCTGTAGCGTGTGTTGCAACGCAGGAAGCCAGCTTCGTTCGATGTTGAACGTGCTAAACAAGGTCCCTAGTTGGTACGTTTTTGCAAGACAGACCGCAGAAATCGGGCACCTGCTACTTTCTACAACTTCGGTATCCCGCATCAAGCTTACGCGAGTGTTAGGGAGCAAGCGGTGGATCTTAGGAATCTCAGTGTGTACGGCATCCCCTAAGAGTTGGGCGCACACATTAGGAACTCCGTCTTTAGAAGCAAAATCTCTTTTGCCCCGATGAGTATACTTCTGTCAGCATTAGTTGGAACGTAGGTAGTGATGCTCACTTGTGGTCAAACTAAGAAGACGGTGAGGGCTACTTTTAAGTTTTTCGTATCCCAAGACGTGAGGTTTTAAAAGCTTTTAAAGGGGCGTTGTTGGATTACTTTTTCTGTCCTATAAAGTACTGCGTTTTCAGTCCTTTCTTTAGCTCAAAATCTCCAGAAAAGAGCGGGGTGAATTCTTTTTCAAAACCTGCAATGTCTCCTACGACAAGAACCACTCCCTTCTCTTTCAGCATCTTCTTTATTTTTTCAAGACCTGTGATGGTCTCTTGCTCTGAAAAATAGCTTGGAGATCCGAATGCAAAAAAGCTTGTGATGGCGTCGTACTTTTCTTGTGTTTCATACGTAACAAACTCAGCCTCAATATACGTACAATGTTGGAGTGGTGGTTTTTGTCTTGCTTTTGCAAGCATCTCTTTTGAAAGCTCTAGCAGGGTGAGATTTTTGTATCCTTTTTTTGCTAAGACCTCGGCACCTCTTCCTGTCCCAGAACCAATGTCTAGGATTGTCGATGATGTGTTCTTTAGCTTGCTGAGCAACCCAACTGCTTTCTGTATCGCTCCTAACTCGTCCCCAAAACCCTTGACAACATCGTCATACGTCTCAGCAAACTGGTCATAGAGCTTCCCCAACTCTTCTTTTGTATAATTAGTGGGGATGTGGAAGCCACTGTGGAGAAACTCGACGTACTGGTTGTTTCCATACCCAAAACTCACGGTCAAGAATTTTGTTTTGACTTGGTTCTTTATCTTTATCCACGCAGGTCTCTTTCCGGTCGCGTCGTACTCTAGGTCAGGATCGTCCAACTTTTTCTTTTCCCACACGTAGGCGGATTGAATCTTGTCCATCGCTTGCCTTATGGCTTTCTAGCATAAAAAAGTTGTGAAGGTCTACCTTTCCCATTCTTTGATGTCTGGAGAAAAGTCAAGCTGGTAGTCGGGGATGCCTTTGCTGACGCCGTACGCAACAACCGCCTCGTACTGGGAGGGTCGAGAGCGATCCACCTTGAAAACTTTGTTCTTGAAAATTACGTAGTGAAAGGCGTCATTTTTGAAATCCGCGTACCACGCGTGCTGGATGTCCAGGGAGTTGCTTACTTCTTGGGCAATCTCCTCTGCCTTGTCTTCGGCTACGCTGATCGTGTGCATGGTCCATTGCTGCAGGTGTGGTGTCTTGTGCTTTTCAGTCACCTTCTCTACCCCGGTCTTGAGTATGCTTACTTTTTTCAGAACTGAGGGGTTCTCAAGACTTTCCTCGATGATGACGCCTGTGAAGTCCATACCTATCCTATGATTTTCTGCTTTATTAATGTGCCTAACAGAAGCTTTTATAAATCTACAACCTTGTTATTGTTGTATGGATTTCGTGGTAGTCGGGGATCTGCACGGGTGGAAGCCTAGCGTTGGCTCGCGTGACGGAGACATTCTGTGCGTGGGGGATGTGTGTTCTTCAGAGCTACGTCCTTTGATTTTCAAGGCCCTAAAAATCCGCATGAAGCATCCTGAGCACGACCTTGCCTGGTGGGATATTATTGGCAAAATCACTGCCAAGGACATGTCGCGTCTTTCCTGGGAGAACGGCAGGAAAGTTTTGGAAGCCTTCAACAAAACTGGCAAGAAGACATACCTTGTGCCAGGTAACTGGGACTGGATGCCTGGCGGCCTTCCGTGGAAATTCAAAACCTATCCCGATCTCGTAAAGGGGTTGAAGAACGTCCATGACGTCCACATGCGGGCAAAAAACGCAGGCGAGTACACCATTATTGGCTATGGCGATCACTCTGGACCCGAGCTTCCACAGACAAAGAGAGACCAGAAGCGAGCAAAGGATAACGAGATCATGACCTTGCTTAAGGAAGAGTATAACCGGACAAAACGAAAACTAGAGAACTTGTTCAAAAAAGCAAAAAAACCCGTCATTTTCCTAACCCACAACGTGCCTCACGGCACCCGGCTTGACAAGATCTTAGACAGGCGGAGCCCAAGGTACGGCGAGCACTTTGGCAGCGTTATAGTGAAAGAACTCGTCCAAAAGTACAAACCTGCCGTTTGTGTTGGCGGCCACATGCACGCTCCCTTCATGAAAACAAAGATAGACAACACCGTATGCATCAACGCTGGCTACAAAGCAATCACCGGCATGAGCCTGCCTGGACCCAAGTTCAAGGTGTATAAGAAAGCGTCTTATTGAGGAGCTAAATCTTTTTAAGTAGGAGCACTCTGATGTTCCTTTATGGCAGATACTCAAGAACTGTGGGAGTGGTATGGCTCTTGCTTGGTAGG
>NYZT01000020.1 GCA_002687275.1 Candidatus Woesearchaeota archaeon | reverse complement strand
ACGACCATGAGGCAAGCTTTGAGGAGGCACTCAACAAGATACGCCAAAGCCTCGTGCTCAAAGGAAGGAAATCCAGAACCACGCTTGGTGCTGAGGATCTCAACAAGTACAAAGAAGAAACCCTGCCAGGTCTTGTGGAAAGCTACAAGGATTTTGGCATCGTACCTGCAGACGTGTTCAGAAGAGGCAGGACACTGACAACGTTTTGCAAGGCATTCAACGCTGTGGCAGACTACCAAGACCTGCGAGAGCGAGGAAGCAACCTAGCCACCGCCCACACCTACCTGCGAAGGCTGTCAAAAGATCGCAACATCGCACTAGAGATGAAAGGCGAGCTCGCACTGGATGATCTGAACGACACACGATACGTGTCTGCTGAGGTTGCAAGAAGCCTGCAGAACGCGTACGGAACGCTTCGGCAAGGAAGCTTCAGAGATGTCGAGCCAGAACAGCTACCCGCCTACCTACGATCCGTCCAAGACACGGTGGCAAGCATAAAGACGCATAACGGCGCCACCATCATGGACTTGGAAGGTGATGACGTAGTACAAACCACGTACAAGTTCAAGCGCCCAGCAAGGTTTGAAATCGGCAACGTGTCGTTGACTCGCCCTGTAGAATACGAAAAAGCGTTAGAGAAGGTTGTGGAGGCCACCAGTGACTGACTTCCTTGACCAAGTAAAACTACTCTGCTCTGAAGGCTGGCGAGACGTCGTAGAACACCGAATGAATAACGCCATCACGATAGGCGGAGAGCGCGGTCTCGACAGCTTACTAAGAGTTGTGGCTAGGAGGCGAAAACCTCCCTTCTTTGCACCCCGGCTAAAAGAAAAGGTCAGCGCGGTGTACGATCTCGCGATAAGGATGGAAGCCCAAGCCTCACAAGCAAAGGCAGAGCTAGACACAAAGTACGGCAGGGAAGATAACGGGCAGACGAGCGTGGAGAATCTTTTGCTCCACGCACAAGATGTAGAGTCACGCGTGTACCTTGACGGATCATTCCGAGCCGTAAGGACAGACTATGACGTACCCGTGTATGAGAAAAAAGATGACTTAGACGGCCTGGACTACTTGTTAGACCAAGTAAGAGGACTCGTGGACGTGCCCTCAGAAAGAACACTAGGCGGAATCAAGAAAATCGTGGACTCACTCCCAGAAGCCCTTAGC
The DNA here is from genome assembly GCA_002687275.1 of Candidatus Woesearchaeota archaeon. Taxonomy (GTDB): domain Archaea; phylum Nanobdellota; class Nanobdellia; order Woesearchaeales; family ARS49. Next base: position 8,668 of record NYZT01000020.1, on the reverse strand, counting down.
TTTGAGGAGTTTGGAGAGCTCTACGGCGAGGACTTCTCCCAAGACATAGACGCGCTCATACATGCACGCGAGTTAGTGCCTGCAGAGGAACGCGAAAGAATCCCTTGGGAAGAACTACGGTCTCAAGAAGGAAGAGAACGCTTGTACTTGAGCCCTGCACTCGTAGAGCCCCTACGTGCGCTAGTAGCCACGGTCCAAGGAAAATCAGATGAAGACCTCGTACATCCTGACTCGCTTGCGAACTATCGTCATGCAAAAGCAAACCGTATCCCTTTCGCAATAAAAGTTCTCCCAGAAGGCTGGACAGCAGAAGATACGATCTACCTTCCAAAATCGTTTAATCGCACATCTGCCGAGGCACTCTCCGCCTGCACGTTCAGACCACTCCCAGGAATCCCTGGAGGAGCGCAATGGCAGAAACTCATTGACATGATAGAATCATGGCAGGCAGAAAAGAAGAAAGATCTCCGCATCCACCTAGAGCCCGTGGTCTCAGCGAACGACCTCTACACCGAACCGCAGCACGTGCTTCACGCTGGCCCAAAATGGAGTGCCAGCCATACCGCCCTAGGCGTTATTGGCAAGGAGTCTGAGGACAGGTTTGGCACGACTGCCGTACAAGCTAGAGAAGACCGCTACCAAAAGGCAATAAAAACCGCGGCAACCAGGCAGCAGACCCGCGAGACTGCATGGGAAGAGCTGCCAGAAACCCTTGATGGCCTGGCCGCCTACACCCCGAGTAAGAACCTTGCGAGCGTTGCGTGCCACACAGGCATCACCGGAGAAGCGCCTTGCCTGTATCGTGTTCGTTTTGTGGCAGGACAGGGCAAGTCAATGAAGCCATTTATCGGCTACCTGCACCAACACTGGAAAGAAAGGGCCACGCTTGGCTGGGAGATAAAGGACACCGGAGAGGGGCACGAACTCGTCGGGCTGACAAAATCCGGGTTGCTTGAGGTTATGGACGAGGTCCGCCAGCACAATCTAACCTATGACTGTCAGCTCACAGAGGGGAGAAGCATCGGCACGTACAACGAAAATGCGTATCGCGTCGAGCTAGAAATCGTGAGCATTGACAGTGGAAACTATGCCTACGAAAAACCTGAGGATGTGTGGGAGCCAGGCTCCCGACCCCTGTTGCAGCAAGCGAGAGAGCAAGGATGCAAAATAGAGGTGTCTGTGGTGGATCCAAGAAATCCAAAGGAAAGCTACAGTTACAACCCACCCGGCAAGGATAGTTGGAAGACCAGTGTCGCGTTTGAAGGAAAAAAACAAGACGTTGCGCTGGGAGAGGTAGAAATCTGGCCGCGTAAGTATTATGGCGCCACGACGAGCCATGGAAAACAGTTCACGGGTAATGATCAAGGCCTGGTCAGACTCCAGAACCAAGTGCTAGAACACAATCGCACGCACGATCCTTTAGAACTTCGCATAGACTGCTTGGTCACGAGTGAGTAAACCTGAAGTGTAGTTCTTTCTTGTTGTCTAGTCTGCAGAATCCAAAGCGTTCGAACTGTAGGATGTCTCCTTCTTTCAAACTAGCAACACCTTTTTCCACGAGACCGTAGACCATGCTGCCATCAGGCATCATCACGCTTGCCTTGGCGTTTTCTCTTGCTGGCAACCAGTGAACGCGCTGTTTGCCCGTAAAATTGCTATTCTTTTCAGAGGTGAAAGCGTACTTGGTTCCGTCCTTTTTGAAGTTCAAGCAGTCCATCAATCGATACTCTTCACCTGCGTTCAGTCTGTCGACATCTTTCTTGTCTAGCATGAACGCAGAGGTTGTCTTCATTCTTCGGCCACCCTTTTTGGCATCAGGGTGGAGATCAAGCTCTACTGTTTTTTCTGGCGCGTTGTCAATGGTGACGAGCACAGGGTCTTTTACAAAAAAGTAGCGTGGCGCGATAGGGTCCACGATCTTCCGGTTGATACCTTCTAGGGTTTTGAAGTCTATGGCGCCGCCTGCCTTGCCCAGTCCGACAACCAGGGCGAGCTCTTCTATCATTTCTTTGACAAATCCTCGCCTGCGGATGGCTTGGACGGTTACGAGTCTAGGATCGTCCCAGCCAGTGACCTCTTTCTTCTCAATCATGGCTCGGATGACTCTTCCTTGGGTCTCTGCTCCAGAAATGCGGAATCGTCCAATTTCAAGCGTGGTTGGCCCTTTCAACCCTAGTCGTTCACGGATTATTTGTTGTAGTGGCTCTCGTAGCTCGAACTCTTTGCTTCTGATGACGTGGGTTGTTTTCCAGTGAGCGTCTGCCACTGCGTTCTCAAAATCATAGGTCGGCCACACGCGGTACTTGGTTCCTTGCTTGTAGTGTGGCGCGCTGCTTATCCTAAAAATGACGGGGTCGCGTAGCACGCCGTTGTTGCTCTCCATATCTCCCACCAAGCGAACGATGCGCTCTCCGTCCTTGTACGAGCCAGCCAACATGTTCTTCCATTCGTCCATGTTGTTGTTTTTTCTGCACGGGCACGCTCGTTTTTGCATGCGTAGGGTTTTCATGTCTTCCTGGCTGCATGAACAGACGTATGCTCCGCCGGTTTTTATGAGCTTTTCTGAGTAGGTGTAAAAGATTTCGAGATGGTCGGACACGACTATCTCCTTGTCAAACGTCAGGCCTAGCCAGGCCAGGTCTTCTTTCATGGCGTTGAGGAATTCTTCGTCGCTTTTTTCTGGGTTGGTGTCTTCTATGCGTAGGTTGAGCTTGCCGTTGTGTTTTTTGACGTACAGGTTTTGGATCATGAACACCAGAGCGTGGCCGACGTGCAAGTACTTGCTTGGCTCTGGTGCCACGCGAAAGACTATGCTTCCCTCTGCGTTTGGCAGCGGTTTGAGGTCTTGCTTTTCTTTTGGTTTTTCTTCTAACAACTCAGGTGCTAGTTTTTCTAGCTCTTTTCGTTGTTCTACGACAGACAACCTATTTACTTCGGTGATGATGCCTTGCACTTGCATGGCCAGTTTTTTCATGTCTTTTTTTGCTTGGGCATCCTCTTGGATGACCTTGCCAATGACTGCGCCAGCACTAGCCTTACCGTTGAACTGTAGTGCGTTGTGCAGCACCCATTTACGTATGTTCATGGTAGCCAAAGAAGGTAGTGGGTATTTAAGATTATAGCGTTTCGAGGAAGTCTGGCAACCGGTCGTCACTTGCCAAGGTGACGTCTGCGCCTGCCTCCTGTAGTTCGTCCTCTGTGTACAATCCCCAGCCTGCGCCGACGGCCATCACCGGTTGACCCTGTCCGACACCTTTCAGTACAGCTACGTCGTTGACACAATCAGTCACATACACTAACAGGTCACCATCTGCTTCATGACGGAATGCCTCTTCTTTTGGCGTTTGGTGGTCGTGAATTCTAACGGGGGAGACATATTGTTGTGCTAGCTGCCAGCGGATAACATCGCCATGGTTTCCTGATATGATGCAATCACCAAAATTCTGAAGTGCGGCCAAAGCATCTGCATATGGCGGCAGTTCATTTCTTGTAAAACAATCGACAAATTCTTCCCAGATGGTGGGCATGTCATCATCGGTAAAACCGCATTGTTTGTACACGTCAGGCCATCCGTCTGCTTTCAGGCAGGTAACGTAGTCTTCGACTGTTTTGAACGGGCTTTTCTTGCTATACGCCTGGCACAGGCCCTCTAGCATGCCGAGGTTTGCCGCCCAGGGGTTGAAGAGCACTCCGTCAAAGTCAAAAGTAATTATTGGCATATAACATACACACGCTCATGCTTTATTAAGTTTGGCTCTGGCTGAGAGAACGTACCTTGTCGTGCCTTGTATGCTGGCTGCAAAGGCGTCTGCGTCTCGTTCTTCGGCATTTAGCACTTTGTGGGTGTAGAACGCGCTTACCGGGCTGACCAATCGCATGACTGCGGCGGTGAACTTTCTAAGGCTTGTTTTTTGCCGTACGTGGCCTAGTTCGTGCAACAACACAGCTTCTTGTTCTTTCTTGGTAAGAATGTCAAACATGCCTACCGTTATGAACACATCTTTTTTGAGTGCGAATGCGTATGGTTTTGCCGTGTCCACGATCCACAAGCGTGCGCCAGGCACCAAGCGTAAAAGTTTGTGAGTAAAGCCAAGATCAGCGAATCGTTGCTTGTACAAGAAGGGCATCACTATCCAGCCAAATACAAAAGTTAGTGCTACCGCGATCGGCACACCATACCCTAGTACTTTGCTCACCACCCAGGTGCACATGCCTAGAGCGTTTCCACTCCAGGTACAGAATGATTGCAAGGACAGCACAAAGCCCGTGAAGGTGAGCATGCTCAGATGGGCGTAGGCTAGCCAGACGCTTCTTGTTCGCTTCCACAACCAAAAGAAAAGTAATGCTGCTAGAATGCTGCCCACCAACATCACGGTTTCCATCATTTGAATCGCTCCTGGAAGTAGGCAACAGCGGTGTTGCCAAACCTACGTACTAACTGGTCTACGACTTTTCCAATATGTTGCTGTTCGAACTTTGACTTTTCTTCTGCAACGCAGTACACGTAGCGTACGCCACCCCTGGCTTTCTCTATCGTTCGCTTGACTATGCCCTTGGCATGGAGCCGGTCTAGGATGACGGCGACTGAGGATAGAGCAACTTTTCTTTTCTTTTTGAGCTGGTCAAAGATCTGTCTCACGCGTAGGCTTTTTTGTCTCCAAAGGATTTGTAGGACATCGTGCTCTAGCGGACTAAAGACTTTGTCTACCCTCACCCGTTTCATGTGATGGCTGACGAAGAAAACCTATAAATACTTTACTGTTTTTGTAACGCTAATGCTTCAATGCCCACAATGTAGGTCCTCAGAGGTTACGTTGTACATGGGGGGACAGTTTGGCAAATACCAATGTAAGGCGTGCGGGTACGTTGGCCCTTTGGTGATTGAGTCACCAAGCGGCGAGGATGGCACCCATGACGGCCATGGCGACTAGCCATTGTGCGCTGTTCAGTATCCACAGCTTTGATGGCTTACCTTCCCACAACACACTACCTAAGAGTATGGTGGCTACGAATCCTAACCATACCAAGGCGGCTAATTTTGCTCCGGCTTTTGCACCTACTGTGGAGGTCGCAGTCAGCAATAACGATAGGGCGTAGGCCATGACGAGCTGGGCGATAAGAGCAACAACCATCTTTTGTGGCATGTTTGCCTTTCCCTTCTCGACATCTTTCTTGGTAATACCTGTCAGGTGCATCCATTGTCTTCCGAACACTCCTGGCGAGTACCACACAAAACCCACGGCCATACTTGCTATCGCGCTTACCAGCACAGCAACATAGTTTACAGCCATACGTCACGCCCAGTCATTGAGATATAAAAATTTATCGCGCCCTGACGTCAATAATACGCCAGGCCTTGTCATCACGGTGGAGGTAGACCGCGACTGCTTGGGTGCTCTTCCACTGTCTTCTGACGCGAACGTCCACCATGGCGTTAACCCCGTCGTTTGAGATTTCGTTAACGTCAACCACACGCAGGGCGCCTTCGGATTGGAGCAAGGATTCTGCCTCTTCTGAGAATTTTGCGAGCGTTGTGGCATGGTTGTTTGCCGCTCGGTACTCTTCCCCCAGCAAGGCATACGCTGTTGCGTACTGCCTCTGCCCTATGGCGTTGTAGTATAGCTCGCTGACCTCGGTGGCCTCTAGGTTTTCTAAGAGTTGGCCACAAGCCACGATGAGCAGCAACAATAGGTACGTTTTCTTCATGTGTCCCCACACACCCATCCATCTAGGGATATTTAAGCGTTTCGGGACGCAAGCTTAAAAACCGCTCGTTATTGTTGACGTTGATGGGTGAAGTCATTCTTGGCAGGTATGAGATAGTAAAAAAACTCGGCGAGGGAGGAATGGGAGTCACGTTCTTAGCATATGATCGGTTTATTGGCACGCCTTTTGCCGTCAAAACACTCTTAGGAAAACAGAAAGATTATAGCGATTTTCTTGACAAGGAAATAGCCGTCAGTCTCAAGCTGGATCATCCAAACGTTTGCAAATCGTATGAATCCGGAACCTGGAACGGCCAGCCAGTGTTCGTCATGGAGTATTTGGGGGAGTCTTATGATGGATACCACTTGTCTCTTGAGGACGCTGTTGACGTTTCTATTGATGTTGCTAGAGGGTGTGGCGCAATCCATGACGCAGGATTTCTCCATAGAGACATCGCTCCAAAAAACATCTACCTTGCTAATAACGCAGGCGTGCTGGCCGACCTAGGTCTTGTGTGGCCTAGAGACCAGTCTTCAGCGACCGAAGATCGCAGGACTATTGGGACGCCATGGTACATGTCACCTGAGCAAGTGACAGGAGAAGAGCTTGACCCACGCTCAGACGTATACAATTTGGGGATGACCATGTTTGAACTCCGCTTTGGCTGGAAACTGATGCAGGGTGGTTCTGCAGAGGAGGTCATGCAAAACCACAAAGATGGAAAATACACCCTTCCTTTGTTTAAAGACATCCAAGAGGATCACTACGTGCGCATCGTCGCAGAATCGATCTCTCTACGTCCTGAAGACCGATACCAGTCAATGGATAGCTTGATTGCTGCCCTAGAAGAACTCCAGAAATCCATTCGCCTGTCAAAACAGTCCAAATTCCCACGTTTGGAAAGTATTAAGCAAGCGGTTACATCATGGTGGGAGAGTCACATGAACCAAAAGTTAATAAGCATGACAACTACCGACATGCCATGTCTTGGCTGACGCTAGCACTCACGGCGACGCTTATCTGGAGCGTCGTGGCCATTCTGGACAAGTTCGTCATGAGCCACGAGATGCGAGACCCTATCCTGGCAGGTTTTGCCTTTGGCGCTAGCGTGTTCGGCGTGTACACCCTCGTTTCTTTGTACCAAGGCACGATCTCCACCCAGGGACCCATACTACTCCCCATGTTTGTTGGCGCGCTAGGCTGCATCGGTGTGTTGTTGTACTATTTTGCTGTTAACAAGGCAGAGATCAGCAGAATCATTCCGTTGGTAGCCACCATGCCGGTCTACGTCACCTTGATCGCGTTCTTCTGGCTGGGCGAAAGCTTTTCCACGATGACCTATGCAGGTATCGGCCTCCTCGTGCTTGGAGGCGTGCTCATCTCGGTAGAAAAAGGAAAGCACAAGTTCATCAGCGGAGGGTTGTTCCTTGCCGTGCTCGCAACGCTGTTCTGGGCGGTGCGCAACACGCTCATGAAAAGCCTAACCCTCGGCACGAGCGTGTGGAACCTGCTGTTCTGGGTGGGCGTGGGAAGCGGCATCGTTGCGCTTATCCTGCTTATCGCTCACCACCCACACCTGAAAAAGAAGGCAAAGAAAGGTGTGGAGCACTTGTTCGTGAATAACGCAGTGGCAGCCATTGGCTGGATGTTCTTTGCGGTCGCGCTAGAAAAAGGCCCTGTTTCGTTAGTAAGCAGCATCCCAGCTGCAGAACCCATGTTTGTTTTTATCGCTGCAACAGCCATCAGCAAGTACCATCCTTCGATCGTTCATGAGAAGCTGTCCAGGCAAGCGCTACTCCAAAAAAGCGTATCTATACTTCTCATCATAGCTGGTGTTCTCCTTATCGTGTGAAGGTTATTATACCTCACGTGATTGTGACAACCATGGTTTATAAGCGAGTGAGACTCCCTCACTATAGCCCGCAGGAGCAAGATTAAATGCGCCGGGATTTGCTCGTGTCCCATGAAAAATCCTCTTTTCTTAACGCGCTTGGCGCTCGAGGCATGCAACAGGTTACCGTCGTCCCTGCGGGAACCTTTGGCAGGGATGGTGTCCAGGCAATCTCGGCAATTTTGGATTACAGCGATATAAAGTATAAAATAACCGATGATGGTTACGTTCTTATGAACCCGCTCAGAGTGGACAAGATGGATCTCCACCACATCTTAATGCTTAGTTGTGTTGCGTCTGTGACCGTCGCGCCACTTTCCCCACCGCCACCATCCACTCAAGAACCTCAGATCAGGAAAATCCTGGACTTGCGTAAACACTTATAAAGGGGGGTTAAATTCTACCCTGTATGCTTATGATGGGAAAGAGGGGTCAGACGTTTGGCTCCATCGTTGTTATAATTGGCGCAATCCTTGTCGGGTTGGGTGTCGCATGGTTGGTGGCCCAAAACTGGCACAGCATACCTGCAGTTGTTAAGATCGCCATAATGATCGCGGTCACGGCAGCAGCATACATATCTGGTGTTGAACTAAAGATCCATCACTACCAACACACTGCCGCAGCACTATTATTACTAGGTTCGTTGTTGTACACTTGGAGCGTGTTCTTAATAGCACAGATATTTTCCACGAGCACCACCGCCCAGGGCATAGCCTGGCTTGGTTTGTTATGCTGGATTGGCGTGTTGATTGCGGCATACATCTTTGAGAGCAAGTTAAGCCTGATCCTGGCATTTATCCAAATCCTACAGTGGATGGGCGCACAGTTTTTCGCGTTTATGGAGGCCTCAAGGGCAATGTTCACGCCCGCCATCCTCGCCTATTGCGTGTTGCTTGCAGGCGTCCTTTGGTACGGGCTTAGCCTGTGGCATCGTTCTAACGACCATCCGTTCGCTGGCGTCTACCAGTTCTGGAGTGCAGCCTACCTTCTCTTGTTCGCGTATATCTTAAGTTTCCAAAGCTTGCTTCCGTTCTTGTGGCACAGCGAGACCGCGATGACCACCGGCCCGGT
>NYZT01000019.1 GCA_002687275.1 Candidatus Woesearchaeota archaeon | reverse complement strand
TTCTGGGTGTTCTATGGGTGCATGTTCGGGCATGCTGGGGAACTCTGGTAAGTGTTCCTCTGGGGGGATTGCTCCTTTTTCGTGTACTTCTGGTGGTGCAGGCATGGTCGCGTGCACGGTTGGTTTTAGGAGAGGTTTAGGATGATGTTCTGGCTCTGCTTTTGGCACTGGTGGTGGCTCTGGCAAGGAATGCTTTTCCACCTTTGGCTCTTCGTGTGGTGCTGGCTCATGGGCAGGTCTAATAGCAGGGAAGTCTCCCTCTGCTTTTGGTGGCGGCGGTGGCTCTGGCAAGCTACCTTTTTTCTTCTTGAACAATCCCCCAAACATAGCGTTTCAACGCTGGTCAGCATTAAAAAGCTTTTAGGACTATTCAAGAATGGTTACAGCCTGCGTAAGACTCAGGATCAACCTTATAAATCGCTCTTATCCTACCTAGAATCATGGAAAAAGTTCCTGTAACCGCAAGGGTTGTGCTAGAAATAGTGGGCGCGCCAAAAGAACACGTAGAAAAATCCCTAAAAGACTATGTTGCAGACATAAAAAAGTCCAACAAGGTTCTAACAGAGGTCTTCCACCCTGCTGAAGAGAAGGAAAAGCTATGGACAAGCTTTTTTGAGCTAGAAATAAAGTTCGAAAGCGCCATGCACCTTCTTGATTTCTGCTTTGAGAGCATGCCATCAAGCGTAGAAATAATGGAACCTAATGAGATAGGCTTCAAAACTAATGATCTTACTGATTTCCTTAACGACCTACAGAGCAGAATCCACTATGCAGACATGCAGGTGAAGTCGCTAAAGGCAGAAAAAACAATACTAGACCAAAACGCGGTAACCATCTTCCAAAACTTCGTCATGCGCCTGCTAGAGCAAGCACCCAAAACAGCAGACCAACTAGCAGAAGGGGTTGGCGTGAAGAAGGAAGAAATACTACCTTTCATAGAAAGGCTCGAAAAGAGCGGAAAAGTTAAGAAGCAGAACGACACTTACTCCTTAAATGCTGAAAAACAAGCTTGAGGCAGTCTTATTCGCAAGCAACAAGCCTCTAGGACTAGAAGAGCTAGGAAAGCTGTGCAAAGAGTCAGACCTAGAATTAGTAAAAAAAACTATCTCTGAACTAAAGGAAGACCACGAGCACAGAAGCTCATCCTTAGTCATAATGGAGAACCACGGATACTACCATGTCGTCGTCCACGAAAACTTCATTCCCTACGTCAAGAAATTGGTGACAAAAACAGAGCTGTCAAAGACCATCATTGAAACACTAGCCGTGGTGGCGCACAAAGCACCCGCCATCCAAAGCGACGTCGTCAAGATAAGAACAAACAAAGCCTACGATCATCTTCGAGAGCTAGAAGAGTTAGGCTACATCACCCGCGAAAGAAAAGGAAGAAGCAAACTCATCAAGCTAACACCACAATTCTTTGAGTATTTCTCCATCGACCCAACAAACCTCAAAGAACGCTTTGAGAAAGTGAACGACGTAGCACCTTTCGAACCCATAGAAGCAGAGGGCATGGAGGTGTACGCCAAGCACGGACCCCAAGAAGCCTCTGCCGAAGCCCTCGGGGACGAGCTAGAGACCTACGGCCACAAAAGAGGCAAAAAACCAAAGACCGAAGAAGGAGATGCAAAGGGAGAGACAGAAGAACAAAAAGAAGCCAGAGCCGAGATAGAGGAGGAGAAGGCCAAAGAACAAATCTTGAAAGACGAGGTAGAGGAGGCACGATCCAAAGCAAGAAAGCGACGTCTATCAGGAAAAGGCATGTACGAAGGCAAGGTTCCCGAAAAAATCAAAGACAAGGTAAGCTCAAAAGTAGACGACATTCTTGGCATAGTAAGAGAAGAGGAATCCGAGGAAAAGAAGGAAGAGTCGGAAGAAAAGAAAGAAGAGACTCCTAAAAAAGAATAAACACCGCCAGTTTTATAAACTCCGTTTGTCTTAGTTTTCTCGTCGAGAAACGACCTCTATCATGGCTGAAAAGGTAATCCCAAAACTCGTTGAAGAGGAGATGAAACAGTACTATCTAGACTATTCACTCTCCGTCATCGTAGGCAGGGCGCTGCCAGACGCCAGGGACGGCCTAAAGCCCGTCCATAGAAGAATTTTATACGCCATGAGAGACATGGGAATGCTTGCCAACAAGCCATTCAAAAAAAGCGCAAGAGTGGTGGGAGAGGTGCTAGGAAAGCTCCACCCGCACGGCGACCAAGCAGTCTATGATGCCTTGGTAAGAATGGCACAAGAATTCTCCCTACGCTACCCCCTGATAAACGGCCAAGGAAACTTTGGCAGCATTGACGGCGACAGAGCCGCAGCAATGCGATACACAGAAACAAGGTTAAGAAAGCTCGCAGAAGATCTACTACAAGATTTGGACAAGCAAACAGTAAGTTTTACGCCAAACTTTGACGGCTCGCTAGAAGAACCAACAGTTCTCCCAAGCAAAGCACCAAATCTACTCGTTAACGGCAGCACAGGTATTGCTGTAGGCATGGCCACCAACATCCCCCCACACAACATGGGCGAGGTGTGCGACGCAGCCATGCGTCTTGTTGATAATCCTGAACTAACCGTCCAAGATCTCATGGAAAACGTCAAAGGACCTGACTTTCCTACTGGTGGAATAGTCCACCAGGACAGCAACCTAGCCAACGCATACGCAAGAGGGCGAGGCAGAATCATCGTACGATCGCGAGTAGAAGTAGAAGAAGGCAAAAAAGCAAAACTAATCGTCACCGAAATACCCTACATGGTCAACAAGAGCATGCTCATCGAACAGATAGCAGATCTAGTAAGATCAAAAAAGATTCCGGGCATCGGAGACATCCGAGACGAGTCAGGCAGAGAAGGCATGCGCATAGTGCTAGAGCTCAAGCAAGGGGCAAACCCAGAAGTCGTACAAAACCAGCTATTTTCTCACTCACGATTGCAAGAAACATTCTCCATCATCATGCTTGCGTTGGTAGACAACGCACCAAGAGTTCTAACCCTCAAAGGATTGTTGCAAGAGTTCCTCAAACACCGCGAAGAGGTCGTCAAGAAACGAACCATGTTCGATCTCCTCCAGGCAGAAGAAAAAGCCCACATCTTAGAAGGACTCATTGTTGCTCTAGAAAACATCGACGCCGTTGTCGACCTCATCCGAGGCAGCAAGAACCAAGAGGAAGCAAGAGCAGGGCTCATCAAGCAGTATGAACTAACCGACAAGCAAGCCAGAGCAATACTCGAATTAAGAATCGGAAGACTTGTTTCTTTAGAACAAGAGAGCATCCGCACGGAGCACAAAGAACTCGTGGTGTTGATCGCTGAGCTCAAAGACATCCTGGCAAACAGAGACAAAATCCTAACCATAATCAAAGACGAGCTGTCTACGATCAAGAACAACTATGCAGACGAGCGAAGAACGCAGCTAGTCGAGGGAAGCTTCCACATCGACGCAGAAGAACTCATAAAACCTGAGGAAGTCGTCGTGACGTTGAGCAACGCAGGCTATGCCAAGCGCCTACCAATAGACACCTACAAAGCACAAGGAAGGGGTGGCAAAGGAGTTATTGGTGCCGAGGCTCGTGAGGGCGATTTCCTAGAGCACATCTTCACGGCAAACACGCTTGACAACTTACTCTTCTTTACTGACAAAGGAAAAGTGCACTGGTTGAAGGTGCACAACATACCCGAGGCAGGAAGATACGCAAAAGGGGTGGCGCTGGCCAACCTTCTAGAGCTGCGAGAGTCAAGAGTGACGGCGTTTGTCTCTGTCAAAGACTTTACCAAGCCATTCAACGTGTTCATGACGACCAGAAAGGGCACGGTCAAGAAGACCCCGCTTAAGGATTTCAGCAATCCAAGAAAAGGAGGCATAATCGCCATAACCTTAGACGAAGGGGACGAGCTAATCAGCGCGATAACCACGGATGGTGGGCAAAACATGCTCGTCTCTACGGCAAACGGCTTCACCGCACGCTTTAAGGAAGAAGACGTACGTGCCACAGGCAGGTCTAGCAAGGGAGTCATAGGCATCAACCTAAGAGAGGGGGACATCGTTGTTGGCGCAGCACGACAGGCCCACGACCAACTCCTAACCATAAGCGAGCAGGGCTATGGCAAGCGAACTGACGTTGAAGAGTACCGGTTTACCAAGCGAGGCAGCAGCGGCGTCACCAATCTCAAGGTGACACCAAAAACAGGCAAGGTCATCGCTGCAAAAACCGTCCAAGGAGATGAAGAACTCATCCTCATGAGCCATGATGGCCAGGTCATCCGAACCAAAGTCAAAAATATTAGTGTTATCGGTCGCGCAACACAAGGAGTGCGCGTCATGCGCGTGTCAGACGGCGACAGGCTAGTGAGCGCCACAGTGTTAAGAAACGGTAAAGAGGAACAGCCCGATCATCAAGTGCCCGAAGACTCAGAACCCGCCCCCGACACCCTGCCGGACGAGCCCCCTGCAGAGCCGCAAACTCCTGACGCAGACGAACCCGCACATTCAGAACGAGATCATCCTGACTAGCGGTCTCCCAGATGGACTCTGACGCCTCCTTCTTCCTTTATGAGTGTGACTTCATAAGGTCGGATAAGGTACATTCCCTTGGTGGGTGAATTCGCTGAAACCGGGCCAGCCTCCTCGCAACCATCCGCTAGAATCTTTCCTACTTCCTCAGGATCACCCCCAAACAAATCATACTGATGAGGATAAACAAACCAACCATCCCACTCGTGTTCTGACCGAGCATTGATCTCGCCAAACACCTGTCTTACCTGCAATTTCTTGCTCATGCAAAGAACACTTACCTCTACGTCAAACTCTTGGTGGATGATCTCTTCGATATCGCCAAGGCTTCGGTGGTCTGCTTCCGCAATCCTCTGCAGGCGCAGCAGTTGTTTCTCTCCTTCTGTGTCAAACGATCCAGAAATCAATCCTCGTTCGTTAAAGCTCCACTTGCTGTCTGTATTACAGGGGGTGCAGTAGACGCGATACATGCTGCCTGCATAATCCACACCTATAATGGGACGAGGAATGTCTAACATGCCTGTGGCTAGCGTGGCATTAACCCCAAGAGCGATTTGACAAAATTGCTCCGCATTGCTAAGCATACCTTCCTTACGCCCTATGCTGCTTTAATACTTTTCCCATTCGTTCTCATTCTTGTGTTTTTCTCGTCGGTGTTCATTCCTATTCTTAGTCCCAAACCTTTATAAGCGCCCAAGACATAGCATGGTTACTGGGAGGGTACGTGGTTCACGGTGAGGCAACTCACTGAGGAAAGTCTACCCACCGCGAAAGGCCACCTAAGGGTTCAGTAATGGACGGCTCTGCAACAGAAACGACACGGCTGTTGGGGTAGGAAGATGAGGCAGTGTCCTTGGCAACAAGGAAGATTCCTCGGACGTTCCCAACCGCGCGATGAAACGGGCAACCTGGCCGGTGCAAGTCTTCGGGACGCTAAGTCGAATACCACGACAGCGAGGCGAAAGCCACGGCGAAGCAACGTCGCTGGAAACGCTGACAGAAGGTAGCTTATTCCCTCCCAGCACTTAACTTTATAAACCTGCTAGCAATAGTATTTCTATGGCGCAAGACAAAGTGAGCATGCCTGCCAGTACGGCGGGGTTAACCCGCTACTTTGATGACGTTCGCAGCAAGATAGAGATCAGCCCTGGAGTGGTTGTGGTTCTTTGCGTGCTGGTCATTATCGCAGCAGTGTTGCTTCACATGTTTGCGGCTATACCCACAGCATGAACCCTGCACAACTACAAAAAGCTATGAAGAAGTTTGGCATCCAACAGCAAGATATAGATGCCATCCGAGTAATTATAGAGACTCCAGAAACAAACCTTGTGTTTGAGAATCCTTCAGTAGCCAGAGTGAGCATGGGCGGCCAAGATTCCTTCCAAGTGGTAGGAGAACCGGTGGAAACACCCAAAGAATCAGGCCCTGCATTTACCGAAGAAGACGTAACAACGGTGGCAGGGCAGGCTAGCGTGGACGAAGACAAGGCAAGAGCAGCCCTAGAAAAGAGTGAAGGAGACCTGGCAGCAGCCATTTTAGACTTGGATGGAGCATGAATTTCTAGAAACAGCTCAAGACGAGCTGAAGCGAGCAGATCATCTGATGTTTGTTAGTCTAAAATACACTAGAACAGTAGACGTCATCAAGAGTATTATAACAAGACTGAAGGCAGCCATCGACGCAGGCTTTGAAGTGTTGTTACAAGAAGCCAAGATCTCCAAACGCATCGAAGAGGTACCCTCATTGCACAAGATGCGCGTCGAGACCGTGCGACAGATCCACCCAGAATTCTCTGACTTTGTAGACTTCTACTTATTACTAAGAAAAATAGACAAGGCCGAGTTCGAGCGAGACCTGGAGTTCAGACGCCACGTGTGTATGACTGCAGAGGTGGACGGGGAAAGACTCCATATCACCATTGACATCGTTCAGGACTATTACGAGAAGACAAAAGAATTTATAGGCTTAGTCACCCGCACCCTAGAGTGAGCACCGAACTCGAGGCTAGCCTCAAGCGAAAGGGATGGGATGAAGAAGACATAGCTGGCGCCCTACAAGGCCTAAAGCGAGGGGAGGAGCTCAAGAGCAAGTGGGCAAAGCTCTTTGACAAGGTCATCTACTGGGGAGGATTGCTCTTCACGATAGTGGTAAGCATGGCGGTAGGGGTGGCAATAGTTCCTTTCTTACTCATCATGGAAGGCACGTGGTTATTTGCGTTTATCTCGATCATCGCTGTCTCATTTGGCGGCATGCTTGGCTATCTTCTTAACAGCATAGAAAAGATCCAGCAACAAAAAGCAATCTACGCCTCACTCTTCGTTCCTTTCCTTGCTCTCATGAACATCTACATAATCACAAGACTAAGCAACTTGCTTGCTCTGAGCATGGGAAGACCGCCGCACAACCCTTTCTTGATCGCGGCCATGTACGTTTGGATGTTCTGCCTTCCTTATTTTGGTCATAAACTGTTCAAGAGAACTCTCACCAAACAGGCCACAACGGCATAGTTGTGGTGCACATACGATAACTTTATAAAGCGAAGACTGGTTTCGCAATTTATGAAATACGACGAAGATGGCGGCGACGCTCCAGCAGAGGGCGGCGACGGCGACAAACCTGCTGAAGGCGGCGACGGCGACGCCCCAGCTAGTGAATAATAAGGCGATAACCTATCATCATAAATTGCCTTAATTTTCGCAAACTTTTTTTTGGCGCCAATTGGCGCAAATATCTTTTCTTGAGGTATCCCTGCAAAAACCTTTTATGACTGAGCATTTCCCGTAGCCTATGACCTCAGAGGTTGTAGAATGGGCGGCAGCAGAGTATGCCCACGTGGTCTCACTAAGAGAAGACTTGGAGCAGGCCAGGAAAGGCAAGCTAGCCAAAGTGCAGCATGCGCTAACGCTATTGCGCTATCTCGAGCAAGCACACACTCGCATGCGCGCCCGTGAGGCAGAACTAGAAAAACCCTTCCCAGAGATACTTGCCGCACATCCGGTGCTCCGCCAGGCAGGCGAGCACTTCACAGAATGGAAGGCAAGGGAGGAGAGTTTCAAGCTAAAAACTGCTAAATTACAGCTTGCCATGCGTGAGGGGCACACAGCTATATCCAAGCTAGCCACGCTATACTCCTCGACGCTTCATAGCTATCTCACCAAGGCACAGGCGCTTGCCCAGCTTCCCGGCACAAAAGAGCATAAAGAGGAGTCATGGAACGAATTCTAGGTGTTGCTGGACGAAGTTTTGGGGAAGGTCAAGGACGCAGAAAAATGGGCACAGCTGTTGGAAGCCGATCTTCGTGAGGTCCTAGGCGGTCCTCCAGTGACTAGGAGGGGCTTCCTAGGAAAAACTGCGGCAGCTATCGGTCTCACTCTCTTAGGGAGTTCGGTTAGCGCAGAGACTCTTGTGGCATACCTGAAAGAATACAAAAAAACTCCTGCAGAGACCTACGATATTTTATGCAAAGACTGGATCAAGCAGTTCAAAGTAACCCCAGAAAAATACCTAGCCTCAAAAGATCCTAACGGTCCCCTAGTCATTCTCTTGCGAGACTGGCACACGAACGATGAGAAAGAGGGGGCTTTTGCAGATCTTATGCAGCTAGAGTTCTTCCATGACTTCTTTGGTATAACGCTTATTGGGGTTGAGGGTTGGGGAGGGCCAGAAGCTGACAGATACTTTGGATATAGGAAGCTGTGCGGCCAGGATGACATGATCGTACGGTTGTTAGACGAAAAACGTTATCAAGAAAAGTTTACCGTCGTGGGTCTTGAGGATCCGCCCATAGACGTCCTATCTGACAAGTATTCTTGCGTGCGATATTATATACTAATGAAAGACGCAAAGGGTTTTCCCAAAATAGAGAAAGACTACATGGACCTAATTTTGATATTTCTCAAAGACTTGCGCATGAAGTACAGCGAAGGGCTCATGCAAAAGTTCTCCAAAGAAATAAACGACCGTCTTGGATTTGACCTTGCCAAAAACTTTGAGAAAAGAGGCGAAGAAGCACACAAGCTACTCCGGATGACGCTACGAGAGAAGGCCGCCGTGAAAAAAGCCATGATGAGACTAAAAAAAGAGAAGATCGTGCTCGTCGTGTATGGAAGCGGTCATGTAGATTCCTTAACTGCCATGTTCCACGCCAGGGGCTGTCATGTTATTGTTGTTCGTTAATATCCACCGTTACCTTTATAAAGCAACCACTGTTTTTTTAGACTACAGCCCGAGTCAATATAGGCGAGTGAGGGTAGACACCTTCTGGGCGCATACAACATGGCAGAACTGAACTTACTGGTACGCATCGCAGACGCTGACCTAGACGGCAAGAAGCAAACCCTGTACGCCCTACGAAAGGTAAAGGGTGTTAACACGATGCTGGCACACGCCGTCTGCAATCGAGCCGCAGTAGATCCCAAGCAACAAATAGGCGCTCTTTCTGAAGATAAAATAAAGAAACTTACCGAGTGCATCAAAGACCCCATCAAAAACGGCATCCCTGTGTGGTTGGTCAACAGAAGGCGAGATCCCGAAACAGGCGAGGACGGCCACAACGTAAGCACAGACCTAATCATCGCTAATGACAATGACATAAAGACCATGAAGAAGATCAAGTCCTACAAGGGCGTGCGACACATGCACGGCCAGCCAACAAGAGGACAAAAAACAAGAAGCAACTTCCGAAGAAACAAAGGAAAGATCAAGCTTGGCGTGACCACCTCAGGAAAGAAGAAGGGCGGTAAGACATAATGGGCGATCCAAGAAGGATGAAGTCCAAAATCGACCGGCCCTCCCACCCATGGGACAAGGCACGCATCGAGGAAGAGGCAGGTCTCTCTGCGGAGTACGGACTTAGAAATAAGAAAGAGCTCTGGAGAATGCGAAACACGCTCAGAGGATTCACCACCCAGGCAAAAAACCTGATTGCCTCCACGTCAGACCAAGGAGCGCTAGAAAAAGAACAACTCCTGAAGAAATTATTCAAGCTAGGTCTTACTGACACAGAAAAAGCAGAGCTAGACGATGTTTTAGCTCTTACCATCACTAACCTACTAGAACGAAGACTCCAGACCCAAATCGTGCGAAAGGGACTGGCAAAAAGCATGAAGCAAGCACGCCAGTTCTTAGTCCACAAACATATCGTTATTGGTGACAGAACCGTCTCCAGACCTTCCTACATAGTAACTCGTGAGGACGAAGAAGGATTACAGTTTGTAGAAAAAAGCGTCCTTTCTGACGGAGAACACCCTGCAAGGCAAGGAAAAGCAAAAGAAATCCCTGTAGAAGAAGCGCCTGCCGAAGAAGCCGCGCCGTCGCCTGCTAAAGAACCGGTCAAAGAACCCGCAAAACCCGCTACCGAGGCTCCAAAAAAGCCAGAGGCGGCAAAACCCGAGGTGGCTAAAGCATGAGATGGGGAGTATGTCATATCTATGCCAGCTACAACGACACCATAATCCATATCACCGACATGACTGGCTCTGAAACCGTTGCTGTTGCAAGCGGAGGCATGGTGGTCAAAGCAGACCGCCTCGAAAGTAGCCCAACAGCAAGCATGATCGCAGCAAAACGAGCCGGCGAGCTAGCCAAGGACAAGGGCATAAACGGCGTCCACGTCAAAGTGCGCGGTCCAGGTGGCCACAACGGCCCCAACAACCCAGGACCTGGAGCACAGCCAGCAATCAGAGCACTATCCCGAGTAGGACTAAAAATAGGAATAATCGAAGATGTAACACCCATCCCCCACGGAGGGTGCAGAAAGAAAGGTGGGAAAAGAGGGAGGCGCGTATGAAACTAGAGTTCGTCAAGAAGGATAAAGAAAACGACTGCATGCATTTTACGTTGAAAGAGGCCAATCCAAACATGGCCAACGCATTAAGAAGGCTCATGATGAGTTCGGTACCCACCATGGCCATAGAAACCGTAGAGTTTGCAAACAACACTTCCGTTCTGTACGACGAGATCGTCGCACACCGACTAGGATTGATACCCCTAACCACAGACTTGAAAGGCTACACGCCTGTAGATGAGTGTACGTGCGAAGGAGCAGGATGCAACAAGTGCACGGTACAACTTTCTTTACAAGCAAAAGGACCATGCATGGTGCTTGCCAAAGACATAAAGTCAAAAGACCCAAAAATAAAGCCAGTAGAGGGCGACACGCCAATTGTAGAACTCCTAAAAGGACAAGATATACAGTTTGTGGCAACAGCCATACTTGGTTGTGCGACACGCCATGCTAAATTCGCTCCTGGCTTTGTCTGGTTCACCCAGCAGCCAAGCCTAGAGGTAGGCAACGATCCTGAAGCGCTAGAAGAGCACAAGGACAAGTTCCCGCCGCAAGTCATGGACAACGGCAAGGTTAGCAAGAAAAAGGTCGAAGACCTGGACCTGTACGATGCTGTTGATGGCGTTGACGACAAGATAGCCAAGGTAAGCTATGACCCGACAACATACCTATTCCGCGTTGAACCTTGGGGACAGCTAAGCCCCAAAGACATGTTTCTCACCGCACTCGAGGTATTAGACAAGAAACTCGCAGACCTCGAGAAAGAGGTGGGTGCATGAGCGGGGGTGGCAGAGTCTGGTCAAATGCGCACGGTTGAGGGCCGTGTTCCTTAGTGGATGCGAGGGTTCGAATCCCTTCCTCCGCATAAAAGAAAAATGCAACGAGAAATGTTAATTCAGGACTTGAAAAAGAAGGGAAACTTCTGGAGGAGTGTAGCCTCTGACCTAGAGCGACCCACGAGAAGGCAGCGCGCAGTCAATCTCTCTCGCATAAACCGACACACCAAAGAAAATGACGTCATCGTCGTTTCTGGAAAAGTACTCGGTGCAGGAGACCTCCAGCACCCAATAACCGTGGGAGCTTGGAATTTCAGCAACCAAGCAAAAACAACCATCGAACAAGCCAAAGGCAAGTGTGTCACGATCCAAGAACTCTCAGAAAAATACCCTGACGGTAAAGAAATCAAGGTGATCGGATAATGGACATGAACATCAACGCAAAAGGAATGATTGTGGGACGGCTAGCTAGCTTTGTCGCCAAACAAGCGTTGCTAGGGCACCATGTCCGAGTCTTTAACTGTGAAAGCTTATACCTTACCGGCACGAGAAGGCAGCTGGTAGAACACTATCAACACAAGTTTTATGGCCGAACCAAAGCGTATAAAGGGCCGTACGGCATAAAAATGCCCGACCGATTCTTTAAACGCGTGGTCAAAGGTATGTTACCGCACGGCGGCAAGGAAAAAAGCCGCGGCCGTGTCGCTCTTTCTCATGTTTCATGTTTCTTAGGAATTCCAGAAAACTTTAAGAATGCACCACTAACAACAACTGATGCGTGCGCAGTCACAAAGTCACAAGCACCATCCGTACTCACCGTGAAAGAACTAATGAAAGGCCTTGGATCATGAAAGTAATACAATCATCTGGAACCAGAAAACGCGCGATCGCTAGATGCACGCTCAGACCCGGCACAGGCGTTGTTAGAGTCAACAGCCAACTACTCTACTCTATCAAACCTGATCTCATCCGTGAACGCATGGAAGAACCGTTAGTGATCGCTGGCGAGACAGCCAAACAAGTAGACCTCGTGGTTCGCACCTCTGGCGGAGGCTTTAGCAGTTGCGCAGAAGCAGCAAGACTAGCCATCGCCAAAGCGCTAGCACAGTACGACAAGAACCTACAACAAGAGTTCCTAGAATACGACCGAAACCTGTTGGTTGCGGACGTACGATTAAAAGAAACACACAAGCCAAACCGACACGGCAAGGCAAGGTCAAAGACCCAAAAGAGTTACAGGTGATACGATGATAATTCCCATAAGATGTTGGAGTTGCGGAAAACCCATAGCCCACTTGTGGCAACAGTACAAGGATAAGGCAGCCAAAGGCGAGAACAAGAAAGAGGTACTCGACCAGATCTTCCTTAAGAGATACTGTTGCAGAGCAATGTTCCTCGGCCACATTGACCTGTTGTCAACAGCGGCCAGGTTCAAAAAAGTCTGATGGAGCAAGCCGCATTTATCGTGGAGCATCTGGAAAAGGACCTCCTTTCGTGGTCCGTGCTTGAGTACAAGCACATCCGTTCCATGACCAAAAGCGTGTTGTTCACCAACATCACCAAGAATGCTAAGAAGATGGCGGGCTTGCCCATCAACCAAGAGAGCGTGCTACAGGTAAACCCTGAGAACGCCTGCATTCTTGACCCCAACGCCACCATGCCCTTGGATGCCAGCGAAAAATTCCACACGTACATCATCGGAGGCATTCTTGGGGACAGCGAACCGCAGCAACGCACCAGACAGCTACTTACCGAAAAGCTAGGCCTGCCCTACCGAAATCTTGGGCCTGCACAGCTAACGACAGACACCGCGGTGCTCGCCGTGAAGAAGGTGCTAGCTGGCACGCCTGTGGACAAGCTAGAGTTCCGCAACGGCATCGCCATCGAGGTGGCAGGTGAAACCGTCATCCTCCCAAACTCTTATCTCGTAGAAGACGACAAGCCCATCCTCACGCCAGGCATAAGCGACTTACTAAAAAGACAGAAAGGAATGTCGTTTGCCTAGGAAAAATACAGCCTTTGTTTAGGGCTCAGGTACAAGGGCTGGGACGCCACCACGTTGAGCGTCCACACGTCAGTATTGATCTTTCCATTCCTGACTCCCTTCCTCCAACCTTTCCTGTGAATCGCTCGTACTGCTTTTTTTTCAAGATCTCCGCTGTCTGTATCTACCCGCACGTCCACAAACGGGAAAGGGCGTCTTTTGTTCGTCAGTCGAATGTATCGCGCAGAAACCTCTACCGGGCCAGCAACGATGGTGCATGTGTCGCCCTTTCTTATCTTTTTGATAGCTTCTTGCCTTTGCGTGCCAAGCCCAGAAAGACTCTCTTCACAGGACTTGCCTACACCCATCAAGAGCACGCGCTCCCGTCCTGGCCATCTCATAAGTACCTTACTGAAGAATAGCATAAAAACGTTTGGGAGACGCCAACTACAAAAGGTTCATTCGCTTGATTCTGCATCTATGGGTACTGTTGCATCTACCGTAAATCTATAGAAATAGGTCTGCTCGCCTCTTGTGATCGCATACTTCGTGAAGCGAAGAAGATCTTCCCAACTTTTTGTTGATTTTGTCTTGAACTCGTTAAGAGTGTTTGCCGTGCCTGGGGGTAAATCTTTCTCGATAAGAGTGCCTTCGAGAGTGTATGATTGAATCTCCATCTCAGGATCCGGGCCTTCGGGATTTTTTTTACGAAATTCTAAATAATCTGCTTGCAAATCCGCATCTGCCTCTGCAGTGGTTTGACCGCTGCCGCTCAAATAAACGTGTCCATCCATAGGTGTTCTGTAGGGGGATACAATAAAAACCTCACGGTTCTGAAGAAGGGGGTTATTCGCCTAGGTCTGAATCCTGGGGTATTTGTGCATTAACGCCAAAACCGAGATGGTACTTCGCCTTTTCCTCAGGTCCCCTAACCAGTTCCTCCACACGCGCGAGCAAGGGCGCCCATCCTGCCGGTCCGCTCACTTCGAACGATTCCAATCTATCGGGGATAGTTTCAGAGATTTTGTCCTCAAGAACGCGACCGCTGATGCGGTAAAAGTGGCGCTCCGTAGGCGGTACAACCTTGCGGCTATCGGTCTTACACCTTTTTTCATATGCCTCTTGCAAATCCGCATCCGCTTCTTCGGCAGTTATTCCGCTACCCCTCACCAAACTAAACGCTTTCATAATGAAACTATGTGTGACTACCATAAAAACCTCACTATTGATTAAGAAAAGATATACTTCTCTTTGACTATTCGTACCGGGGAGCTAGCCCTAGAAGGTGGTTTCTACTGTCTTGCAACATGTCAACAAGCTCTTCTTGGATTGAGGGATCAATGAGCCTGTGGGCAATGAGCGATTTGATAGCTCTGCCTTCGGTGTGATGTTGGAGCATCCATTGTTTGAGCATTTTCTGGGCCTCTTCATTCTCTCCAATATAGGCACGCATGCGACAGTATTCTGTTGTCTGTGTCGCATACGCTGCAACCTGCCGTCTTGCATGTTCCGCCCGCTCCTTTTTATTTATCGTATGCACGCCATGAAATCCATATCCCATCACGGTCAGAAAGATGCCTGCGAACACCAGGGTTGGTATCTCTTTGACCCGAAACCAACGTTCTCTCTTCTTATTTTGTGATGTTTGGCTCATGCCTACTTTCCTGGATTCATAGCTTAAAAAGCTTGTCGTATCATTCACTTGAGGCGCAATGAGCGATGTAGGAGCATTCTAGTGCATATTTTTTTTGTTCGTCTATTCCACCAATTTCTGAAAGAACACCTTGCATAACTCTTTGCCAACTTTCCGTTGAGTCCAGAGTAAGTGACTTCTTTCTGGCAGCAGCTGTTCGCGGTAGGCGATCCTCCAAAGCCGTCCATTTCATGATAAACAGGCAAGGGGTTGCTGGAGGTTTTTGGCCAGGAGGTTCCCACGAATCGTATGCGTCCATTGCATCCCTCTCTGCCAGATCCGGAGTTGCACCCTTCCCTATAAAATCCGTTCCATCCGTTACGTCTACGCTCGTGCCCATTAGCGTAGGTATACTGGTCTTACATAAAAACCTCACTAAACCTTTATAAACAGCATTCGAGTTTTTTTCGTCATGGACTTGCAGAAGATCGCGGGGAAATGGCAGGCTCGGTGGCTGAAAGAAAAGGCCTTCAAAAGCAAAGAGGTCAAGAAGCAAAAATACTACTGCCTCGAAATGTTTCCTTACCCATCTGGCAAGATGCACATGGGTCACGTACGCAATTACTCCATCGGAGACGCGTACGCACGCTTCCTGAGAATGCAAGGCATGTCTGTGCTCTACCCTATGGGGTGGGATGCGTTTGGGCTTCCAGCAGAGAACGCAGCAATAAAGTCAGGGGCAAAGCCTGAAGAGTACACCAGAAAATGCATCGAGCAAATAAAAGCACAATTTATGGAGTTAGGCCTGAGCTACGACTGGGACAGAGAGCTCACCACCTGCGACCCCTCATACTACCAATGGAATCAATGGCTGTTCATACAAATGCTCGAAAAAGGATTGGCCTACCGAAAAAAGTCCACGGTAAACTGGTGTGATGACTGTGGCACGGTGCTAGCCAACGAGCAGGTCGAGAGCGGCAAGTGCTGGAGATGCGAAAACCCGGTAAGCGTGAAAGAGCTAGAGCAATGGTTCCTGAAAATCACAGACTACGCCGATGAGTTGTTAGAAGACATCGACAATCTAGAGGACTGGCCTAACAGCGTAAAGATAATGCAAAAAAACTGGATAGGCAAGAGCCGAGGCACCATGGTGACGTTCAAGCAAGAGCAAGGAGACGACTTGGAAGTCTTCACCACACGACCCGACACGCTGTTTGGCTGCACATTCCTAGTTATCGCCCCAGAAAACCCACTAACCCTAGAGCTCGTCAAAGGAACAAAAATAGAAAAAGAAGTCACCGAGTTCGTCGCAAAATCCGTACGAGACAAGGAAGGCAAAGAAAAAGAAGGAATCTTCCTAGGAAAGCACGCCATCAACCCGGTAACCGAAGAAAAAATCCCTATCTACGCAGCAAACTTCGTGCTCATGGAGTACGGCACAGGAGCGGTGATGAGCGTTCCCGCCCACGACCAGCGAGACTATGAGTTCGCAAAAAAGTACGACATCCCCATCAAAACCGTCATCGAAGGAAAAGCAGAAGGAAAGGCGTACATGGGTGAAGGAAAATTGGTGGACTCTGGTGAGTTCACCGGCATGGCCAACAAGGAAGCCATCAAAAAAATAACGCAATGGCTGGAAAAGAAAGGCATGGCCAAAGAAGGCACCCACTACAAGCTAAGAGACTGGCTAGTCTCCAGACAGCGATACTGGGGGACGCCCATCCCTATAGTGTACTGCGACAGGTGCGGCATCGTTCCAGAAACAAAATTACCCGTCAAACTACCCACCAACGTAAAATTCACAGGACAGGGAAACCCGCTAGACGTAGATTCCTTCAAAAAAACGTCCTGCCCAAAATGTAAGGGGGATGCGACAAGAGAGACAGACACCATGGACACGTTCTTTGACTCTAGCTGGTACTACCTACGATTTTGTGATCCAGGAAACAACAAAGAACCCTTCACAAAAGCAGATTATTGGATGCCTGTGGACCAGTACATTGGAGGGATAGAGCACGCAATCCTACACTTACTCTACGCAAGGTTCATCTTCAAAGTGTTCCGAGACATGGGCATGGTCAAGGCAGACGAGC
>NYZT01000018.1 GCA_002687275.1 Candidatus Woesearchaeota archaeon | reverse complement strand
TGCTCCTCGTCGACGATCAGCAAGCCGAGGTCGCGATACTTGACCTTCTTGTTGAGCAAGCGGTGGGTGCCGATGAGCACGTCCACGCCACGCATGAACTCTGCCATGCGTCTGTCTTCCTCGCCCTTGTCTGCTTCATAGTCTCCTGTGAAGCCGATGCTGGCTCCGTTTCGCTCTATGCGGTAGGCAAACATGCCTCCTGGGTGCTGGTTGTGGTACATCGTGGTCACGGTGGTACCGTCTCCGAGCGTTTGGCCGTCCTCTAGGTCGGTGAAGGAAATCTCTGCCCCGAGATAGTCCAAGCCTACGGGGAACACGTCCTTTCTTTGCTGGTCCATGAAGGGTCCTTTGACGTAGTTCATGCCCGGGTCTTTCGCTCTTATCGTGGTGGCTTGTTCTCTTCCTCTTTCCACTCGCTGGTGGCCGCCGTGGATTCTCAACTCGTTGCCGGGAACGTAGGCTGGCTTAAAGAAAGGAAATCCTTGGATGTGGTCCCAGTGCTGGTGGGACAAGAAGACATCTGCGTCTACCTGTCCTGTCACTAACTCATTGCCTAGCTGGACCGCTCCGCTGCCAAGATCAAAGATTTTCAAACCTTCTGGCGTGTCAACAGTGAAGCAAGTGGTGTTGCCTCCGTACTCTACCGTGTCGGGTCCTGGTGTTGGGTGGCTTCCTCGAATTCCGTAAAATTTTAGTCTCATTTTGTTTTCCTCCTATTTCTTACCACGCGGATGTGGCATTAGAAAGCTCGGGCTGGAAACTGCCACAAACACGCAAGCAGAGAGCCACGTTCTAGGGATTCGCTTAAACACAACAATTATATAGAACGCTAGTCTTACTCGAGGTATGGCCATCACTGTGTACTCGACGCCAACATGTCCTTTCTGTAAGATGGCAAAGGAGTTTTTGACAGAAAAGAAGGCCAAGTTTAAGGACATCGACGTTAGTGAGAATCCAAAAAAGGCAGATGAGATGATCAAGATTTCTGGCCAGATGGGCGTTCCAGTGATTGTTTCTGGAAAGACAGTCATTGTTGGTTTTGACAGGCCAAAGCTAGAAGAGATTGTCAAAGGGCAAAAGAAAAGTCCTAAAAAAGCAGCTAAGAAAACCAAGAAGTCTAAGAAAAAGAAGAAGTAGCCCGGAAGATTTCCGAATTATTGACAGAAAGATTTATTAAGCCTGTCACGATTCTATAGATCTATGGTGACTTCCATCCAGGTGCAAGAGAAAACGCTCGAGCTCTTGAAAAAGCTACGTGCACAGCACCACGTCAAAACATATGATGATGTGATACATAAACTAGCCGCAAGGCCGCGCATATCGTTTTATGGTATTTTAAAGAAGGAAGGAATGAAGAATGTGATGAAAGGATTGCGTGATAAGCATGACAGAATCTAAGCTCGTGGACTCATCCGCATGGATCGCCTATGTTCAAGAAGAGCGAGACGGCATCCAGGGCATGATAGAGGACGAAAAGGCCCTATTCACTTCCACGCTCACTCTGTTCGAGGTGGCAAGAAAATGGTTACGTGATGATATTGATCCCGCCCGTATCCTGAAAGCCATAACCATTCGGTCCACCATTTTACCGCCTACCGCAAAGATAGCGACTCTGGCAGCGCAGCTTTCGGTTAGCCACAAACTGGCAGCAATGGATTCTTTGATTTACGCAACTGCGCAATTGAATGAATGTACGCTAATAACCTTTGATACTGATTTTGCGGGCCTATCCAACACGGAAGTCCTACGTTAAGTATATAAACGTCTCAGTCTGGAATCCATAAAAAGAGGCAATGTACGATATTATTAGTGTGGGCAGTGCAACATGGGACTGTTTCATACACGCCAAGCCGGAAGGATACGTCAAGCATGGAGGGCATATTGACGCTTGCTACGCTATTGGCCAAAAAGTGCTTATTGACAAGATGGAAAGTCATTCTGGAGGTGGCGGAACGAACACCGCCGTGGCTTTCTCAAGACTAGGTTTCAAAACTGGCTACATAGGGGGCATCGGCACCGACCATAACGGTCAAGCAGTGCGTGCAGAGCTAGTCAAAGAAAAAGTGGACTGCATCGCCAAACCAATCCCAGGATCAACAGGCTACAGTGTCATACTACTCGGCCTGAAACACGACAGAAGCATACTCACCCACAAAGGAGTGAACAACCAACTTCCTTACACCTACAAGGACGCAAAAGCGTATTATTTTACCAGCATGATGCACAAAAGCTGGGGCACTGCAAAAAAAATATTGCGCCAGGTGAAGAAAAAACAACGATTCTACGCCTTCAACCCTAGTGCTTATCAAGTAGGGAAAGGGGTGCGCTACCTCCAACCATTCATCAAAGATTGCGGGTTATTGATCATGAACAAGGAAGAGGCACAATCGCTGCTCAAGAAGAAGTGCAGCATGCAGTCTGCAGCACAAGAGCTAGGCAAGCACGCGCTGAACGTGGTTATCACTGACGGACCAAGAGGCGCGGTGGGCTATGACGGCGAGCTGTACACCCTCAAGCTTAGAAAAGTAACCGTCGTTGAGACAACAGGAGCAGGAGACGCGTTTGGCGCAGGCACCATGGTCGGCCTGCTTAAGAGGAAGAGCCTTCCAGACGCCATGCAACTCGGACAGAGAGAGGCAGCATCAGTGCTACGCCATGTAGGGGCGAAACAAGACCTGCTCAGGAAGTAACATGTACGCAACGCTAACCGAAGTACTCGAGCCAGCAGCCAAACACAACTACTCAGTAGGCCATTTTAATGTCAACAACATGGAAATCATCCAAAGTGTGCTCCAAGCAGGCAAGGCCCAAAAGAGTCCGGTGATACTCGGAACAAGCGAAGGCGCCATACGGTACGCAGGCATAAGGTTCCTGAAAAAAATGGTGGACGCCGCAGTGGCAGACTATCCCGACGTACCCGTCGTGCTACACCTAGACCACGGAACCTCCAGCACAGTCATCCACGACTGCATCAAGCACGGCTGGACCAGCATAATGTTTGACGGCTCCCACCTACCCCTACAAGAAAACCTAAACGTGACCAAGGAAATGGCAGAATTATGCCACAAAAACGGCGTCTCTATAGAAGGCGAGCTGGGCACCATCGGTGGGGTGGAGGACGACGTTTCCAGCAGAGAGATAATCTACACCGAGCCGGATGTGGCAGCAAAGTTTGTCAAGCAAACAAAGGTTGACGCGCTAGCAATAGCCATAGGAACCTCTCACGGAGCGTACAAGTTCGAAGGCGAGGCAAAACTAGATATCGGACGATTGAAAGTCATCAACGAACTCATCAAGACACCCCTGGTGCTGCATGGGGCCTCAGGCGTGCCACAAGAATTGCTAGACAAGGCAGCCAACAACGGCGCAGAATTGGGGCATCCCGAAGGCGTGCCAGAAGACCAAGTGAAAAGAGCGATAGAGAACGGCATCAACAAGATAAATACTGATACGGATATCAGACTGGCCTTCTTAGCAAGCGTTCGCGAGTTCTTCAACCAACACCCTGGCGAGTTCGATCCTAGAAAATTCTTAGGATGTGCAAGGGAAGAAATGCAAAAGGTTATAGAGCACAGAATAGAACTCTTCGGTTCTGGAGGCAGAGCATGATAATAATCGGAGCAGACCACGCAGGATATGCATTGAAAGAAAAACTAGTCAAGGCACTAAAAGAAGAGGTTAAGGACCTCAGCCCAAAACTCATAAAGGGCGATGACTACCCTGCCATTAGCAAAAAAGTGGCAAGAGCCGTGCTAAAGCACAAAGCCAAAGGCATACTCTGCTGTGGCAGCGGGGAAGGAGTCGCGATTGCTGCAAACAGAATCAAAGGCGTACGAGCGGTAACCGTGCTGGACAATTATGCAGCAAAGATGAGCCGGATTGATAACGACGCCAACGTGCTATGCCTGCGAGGAAGGAAGTTCTCCAACAAAAAAGCAATCCAACTAGCCAAACTATGGCTGCGCACGCCCTTCAGCAACGCGCCACGGCACAAACGAAGGATCAAACA
Organism: Candidatus Woesearchaeota archaeon; assembly: GCA_002687275.1. Lineage (GTDB taxonomy): Archaea > Nanobdellota > Nanobdellia > Woesearchaeales > ARS49. The sequence goes on along the minus strand of NYZT01000018.1, from coordinate 9,890 downwards.
AGTAGGATGACACAAATAATCCCTGCCATACTCACCAAAAACGCGGACAGGGCCCGCAGCCAACTCACCGAGATAGCCAAGCATGGCAACAAAGTGCACCTGGACATCATGGACGGGAACTTCGTGCCAAACAAAACATTCACTCCTGCCACCGTGCCCAAGCTCAGGACAAAAGTGCAAAAGATCATACATGCCATGTGCTACCATCCAGAATGGTACGTCAAAGAATGGAGGGGCTGCAAAGTGCTCTTCCACGCAGAGGCATGCCCCAACCTTGCCGAAACAGCAAGAGCCCTACGCAAGACCGGGAAAAGGCCCGGCATAGTGCTCAGCCCAGAAAGCCCGGTCCGCCTGATCGAGCCAGCACTGCGGTACGTTGACGAAGTGCTCGTCATGACCGTGCATCCAGGATTTATGGGTCAGAAGTTTCTTGCCCGCCCGCTGAGAAAAGTTCCAAGGATAAAGCAACTCAAAAAAAGCATCAAGGTAAGCGTGGATGGCGGCGTCCATCACGACACCGCCCATCTTATTGCTAAAGTAGGCGCAGACATCGTCTACGTGGGCAGCGAACTCTGGAAAGGCGCCTACGGTGTGAACTTAGAAAACCTTAAGAAGTGCTTGAAATAAATTATACTCATGGACTACGACGTTTTAGTTATCGGTGCAGGAGCTGCAGGCATGACTGCGGCAATGTACGCGTGCAGGAAAAAGCTCAAAACCGCCATCGTCAGCATCGACATGGGTGGACAGACAAATCTCACGAGTAACATAGAGAACTATCCGGGTACGGATCCCCAACACGGCCACGAACTCATGAAAAAATTCAAGCAAAACTGTGAGGAGTTGGGATGCGAGTTTATCGACGGCAAGGTCAACAAGGTAGACAAGATCGCCGAAGGATTCAAGCTAACACTCGCCCACGAAGTAAGCTACAAAGCAAAAGCAGTCATTGCTTGCTTTGGCAAGATACCTCGCGCTCTGGGCATTCCCGGCGAGGAAAAGTTCACCGGCAGAGGCGTCTCCAGTTCTATCGTAAGCGACGGAGCAAAATACAAAGGAAAAGCGGTAGCGATCATTGGGGGAGGCAACTCTGCCTTTGACGGCGCCGTAGATCTATCTCACATCGCGAGCAAGGTGTACCTGGTCCATAGGAAGAAAGAGTTCAACGCGGATGAGGTCACCGTAGACAAAGTAAAGAAGCTAAACGTCGAGATGGTTCTTGGAGCCACTCCTACAGCTATCAAAGGAAAAGGGCATGTCACCGGGCTGGTCGTCAAGCAAGACGATAAAGAAAAAGAACTCAAGGTAGACGGAGTGTTTATCGAGATCGGGTTCTTGAACGATCCTAGCCTGATCGCCCATCTTGTTGACGTTAATGACAAGAAAGAAGTCGTCATCAACGATCGCTGCGAAACCAAAACATCTGGACTGTACTGCGCTGGGGATGCCACCATCGTCCCGTTCAAACAAACCGTTATTAGCGCTGGCGAAGGCGCCAAAGCAGCCCTCGAGGTCTACCGCCACATCAACGGCGGCAAAGGCGTCACGATAGACTGGACGCACTAATTCGGAAGATTTCCGGTTCCTCTCGTCGGAGCCACTAGACACTGGACATGAGCGTGTGAAGCATATAAGGGCGAAAGGCTTGCTAGATTTGGGTGCTTTGCTTGCGAACGTTCTATCTGGACACGGCTATATGGTTGGATGCGTATGAGAGGCGAGGTATAAGGGGGAAACATGCGATCGCGTTCTTCAAAAACACACTAACTGACAACTTTTTGGTGTCGGATTTTTTGATTCAGGAATTCAAAGAGCTAGGTTACTCAAAACAAGAGATAGTGGATATACTCTCTGTTGTGCCGCACAATAGAAGAATTATTGCCGGGGTGAAGGGGGACACAATAACAAGAAGTAGGGGTATTTCTCGGAAGAGAAATGTTCCTAAAAAGGACGCGATTCATGCAATGATTGCAAAGAATAATGAAGCAGTACTCATAACTCGGGACCAACACTTTCAACAGCTTAAGGATATTACTGGACCTTTCCTTCCAGAAGCGTTTATTTGATGCTGAATTTTCTCTCAAAGTGTTCCACAGCGCGTTCTCCCGCCTCGTGAAGTTGCTTGTCAGTAGTCTTTCTCTTCGAAGAACCGTACCACTTGTCGAGCCTCTTTATGGCTTCCTTCTTTTCTAAATCTTGCATCTTGTCCCGCACTGCCTCGCGAATGAACTCGGTCTTGGTAGCATACCGATGAGCTTTCATCGATCTCACGAGATCTTTCAAGAAACTCTTCTCCAGCTTAATACTCACGGTCTCCATGGTAAGACGTAGTAATACTTTGTAGTATTTAAGGTTTTCTGAAAAACGTCATGTTATGCTTTCCAATAAGCGGGCATAGGAATTCTTTCGATGAAGCACGGTTCGACAACCGCTCCAGGCCCAATTTCGTTTGTTATCATGGAGTTATCCATGGTTACAGGGAGGATTTCAGGTCGTGGGAAATCTTTAACAAAATCCCTGTCAAAGACCCTTGAAAAGTTGTACACAAACAACGTGCCGCCACTGCCCATTGCGTACATGAGCCAGATATTTTCGTAGCCTTCCTCCCGTAAGTATTTTACCTGTCCAGTCAAGAGGTTACCGTCACAAGGAATGCCGTCTGTGATAATAACGGGGTTTTCAGGGTTTGGTTGCTGAATTTTGATCGGAGAGTGAATGGCTTTGCTTATGAAGCGTCTCGTACAATTCGGAAACAATTTTGTGTTAATGCCTGTGGCTACATCTCCGGGGGCAGTACTGTCTGAGATCTTGATATCGATTTCGCGACCGTGATGAGCTTCCGTCCAATCTGTGTATGCCTTCTTCACATCATGTACTAAAAATGTCTTTATGAGCTCTTCTTGTTTCTTTTCCTGTTGCCTTAGGTACTGCTGGTTTACGCAATCTGTAGTTTCCATATGATGTTCATTCATTCCTGATTTATAAGAAACGCCCCCTCCTTAGGTAGGGGTAAAGCGTAAGATTTAAGAGTCTAGAGAGAATTAGGTGTCTATGAACGTGGAGAAGGTCCAAGTAGAGCTGGAAGCCATCGGTCTCACCAAAGCCGAGATTAAGGTCTATCTCGCTCTGCTTAGGATGGGAGCCTCGACAACAGGGCCTTTGGTGGATGCGTCACAGACGGCTAACTCGAAAATCTATGTTGTTTTGGAGAAGCTCATCCACAAGGGTCTTGTGACGTACTTTCTCCAGAAAGGTCTCAAGTATTACAAGGCAGCACAGCCGTCCCAGATCATGCGTTACTTGAGAGAAAAACAGGAGGCTATCAAAGCACAGGAGGCAAAGATTGCGAGTATGCTTCCCTCTCTTGAGGCGCTTGCGAAGGAAAAAGAGGAGGATCAGGAAGCCGTGGTGTTCAAGGGTGCCAAGGCAATCAAAACTGCGTTTAACGATGTTGTTGACTCGTTGAAGAAGGGAGAGTGTGTGAATATTCTTGGTGTGTACGCTTTTGGTGAAGAGTTCAAGAGACTAGCTTTGTATTTCCAGAAGATTCGCTCGCGAAAAGGTGTCAAGGCAAATTTTCTCATGAACAAGGATGCAAAGCCTCTGGCAGATGTCTTCAAACAGTATCCTCCATTAGAAGTGCGATTCATGAAATCTGGAGTTGTGACTCCTGCCATATTCTTGATCTACAAAAATAAGGTAATAATCAATCTTGGCGATGAGATGGTGTTCTTCCTGATCAAGAGCCAAAGCACGGCCAATTCGTTCAACGTATATTTCAAGCAGTTGTGGGAGGACGCCAAACCGTACAAGCATTAGACTTATATTCTCTTTATCTTTGTCATGCCTATGTTTCAAGAACCTATCGTGGATCAAGCGTTTGAGCCATCCTTTCGAAGAAGTGCGTACCTGTTCGCAGTGGAGCTTCCTGGGAAGGCTATCTGCGGAGTTGCAGGAATAGGTATGGGAGATGAGGTTAGCCTGCCGTTTGTGCACAAAGGAAGACCTCGATTTAAAGACGGAGTCACGCTTCTTCGTCTTGCAGGAATGATGGCGGGGATTGTGACTACCCTAGGATTGAACGAGATGTGCCAGCTGCCCAAGCGGTTCTGGTACGCAATGACGTTCCAGGAGTCCGACAGATTTATCGAGCCAAGCACATCTGAAAGATATGCCTCCCAGCTCCCTTATTTTCGCGCTAGCACCATTGAGGATCGGTTCAAGGCTCTACAACATTAGGCTTAAAGCAGGGATATTGTTGTACCATCGTGTCGAAGACTTCTGGCTTGTCTGCGAGCACGAGGATTGCTCCGCCGCTGCCGGCAAGCTTTGCGCCTAGGGCTCCGCACTTGTTTGCGAGTTGGATGATGTCCTTGTCATGCGGGAGAAGATTGCTGATCTTTTGTCTTAGCTCTACGTTTTTGTTCATGAGCTTGCCCAATTTTTCCCAGTTTTGTGCTTTCAACACGTCCACGCCCTCGTCTGCCAAGGAAGCGACCTTGTCCATGTGTTCCTTGATGGTCGTGTCGCCGGCAAGGAAACGCTGTCTTACCGGGTTGTGGACGGACGCGCTTGTTTTTGGCTGGTTGCTTAGGCACAAGAACCAAGGGGCCTCTGGAACGGTAAGTCTTGTTACTTTTCCAGGAGGATCATCAGTTCTCATCATTTCCTTACCCGTAAAGTCCATGTGCAACATCCCTTCATGAGAGATGGCGTAACGGTCTTGGAAGCCGCAGCTAATTCCCAACTCGGAAATTTCTGTGTGCAATGCCTCCTCAGCAATTTTTGTCGCGTCCATGCCGAGCTTGAAATGCTCGTTCAGGGCTCTCATGGTTGCAATGATGATGGCAGAGCTGCCTGCAAGCCCTGCGCCAATAGGAATGTGTGTGGTGTATTGGATGCTTATGGTTTTGTCTTTGAGCTTTAGGTGATTGAGTGCGGCCTTGATAAGATCGTGCGTTCCGTTGTACTCTAACGTTGTCTCAGTGTTACTATTCTCTCCTATGAATAGCGCAGGAGCATCCTCAATCTTTACCTCTGTGTGGCGGTCGAACGTGAAACTGATACACTTGCCTCCGTAAATGTCAGAGGGGTTTCCCAGCACGCCAACTCTACCAAAAGCTCTTCCAACAGTCATAAAGTGGTGTTCTTACGATTGGTTTTTAAGTCTAATGGCTCTGGCGTCCATATGATCGAGGTTGAGCTCAGGAGCTTTCTGACCGAAGAAGAGTATGAGCGGTTGTTACGCTTTTTTGATGATCACGAAATCAAAGAGGACAGGCAAGAAAGCTGGTATTTTGACACAGAAGAGGACCTGCGCATTCTTCGTGGGGCAAACGATGCAAAGATCTGGCTGAAACGCGGAAAAATGCACGATGAGTTCCGTGAGGAGATCGAAATCCCGCTGAAAAAATCTGATTTTGAAAAAATGCACAACATCCTGGCCACAGTAGGGCACAAGGTCAACATTAAGTGGCAAAGAACAAGAAAACAATGCGACTGGGACGGTGTAAAAGTGTGCATCGACCACACAAAAGGGTACGGCTACATCCTGGAACTAGAAAAACAGTGCAGTGAAGAAGAGCAAGAGGGGGCTCTTGAGGAACTGCACCAGCGCTTGCGAAAGTTGGGCATAAAACTAACACCCAAAGAAGAGTTTGACAAGGCGTATGAGCGATACGCCAACACGTGGCAAGAACATTTTGACGGCTTTTATTGACGAAGATTTTATATAACAGTAATTCTGCGTTTGTCCTATGAAGCGTGTGTACATCATGTGCAGCCTGGCCGCATTCTTGGTGGGAGCCATGAGTGTTGATGCCAACATCACCGGAGCGTACATAGGGCTAGACATGCTCTACTCTGCCTCCCCCTTGTTTTCCTTCACCGCGTTCGCGGTAAGCTTCGCTTTCTACGTCGCAGGAACCCACCATTTGATGATGGGAAGGGTTTAAAAAGCCCTTGTACTTATTCAAGTGTATGCCTCAAGTGAATTATCTGCAGTTAGCCGGGAATATCAAGCTAAGTGAATCTCTTCAGGAAGAAATGTGGGAGTTCTACCAGCCACAACTTGAAAGCACAACGATAAACACTAGGGGAGAATGGCAGGAGTTTCTGCGTTCCCGACCCATGATGGCCATGGTTGCGGTGGACCGGTTTGGAGAGCACAAATACGGAAAAGATTATACGCCTATCACCAAAAATTTTGCTTGTCACGCAACAGAGCGTCCTGGATTTCGATCTGAGACGACAATGGTTGAGATAAGTCCTAAGGATATTGAAAGCATGCTAGGGAATCTCACGCACGGTACCGGAGCAAGTATGATTATAGAAATAGGACCTGCCGAATTAAGTAGTGGTGGTGGAATATCCCTCATCTCAGGGAAGGGAAGTCTTGTGCCCAAGAGGGTGCATCGGTGATGGAACTCCCTACGCATGACCTACGCCCTCCTAAAGCTGTCTCAACATGCGGTGCGTTTCTCGCAAAGGCAGCGGCAACAGTAGTATCCCCTATAGCTTACTTGGTAGGTTTTTCAACCAATAATCCTTGGTTGTCCATCCCCTCCGGTCTTTGGCTGTGCCATATTCTGGCAAACGGTGTGTTGTACAACCGGAAAAAGTAAACAAATCAAGCCCCACATTTTTATAGATTACTTCGTTACTACCCCCTATGCCTGAGATTAGTGAGCAAATGAGGAAAGACGTAGATGTTGATCTTGGCGTCAAGGAAGCTTTTTTTGCTCAGCAGTATCTCGCTCACAAGGCGGTTCGTAATCATGATACGCCAAACGATGCTCGAAGAATGTTTTTCAAAGACATGAAGCAGATGCAAGCATCAGATCCGCCAGCATATGAACGAAAATTGAAAGAATTCACGCCAGTGTACAAGACGTTACAATCCAAGCGATTCACCGGAAACGTGATAGGAATAACGGCCCTGGTAACTCTCGTCGGTTTGATCTGCGGAGTCGCAGGGATGAGTATCGATAAGGACACAGCATCTGGCGCTCTCAAGACTGTTGGTGCTGTTGTGGGTGGGGGAGGATTGGTATCGACCGTCATCGCAACCGCGCGCTATCTTACGTATCCGATTCCTTCAGTTTCCTAAGCAAGCGATCCTTGTCCCTTCCAGGAACTTCTTTACCCCATAGCACAAAGTAACGGTTGATCCTTGACCAGTACTTCTTCGGAGCGATCTTTTGCAAGGCAAGCTCGGTTTGGTGCGGAGTTTTTGTTTTTACCAAGCCAAGAACGTTTGACAACCGATGGACATGGGTGTCCACCGTGATGCCTGCCTGCTTGTGACATTCTGAGGCAACAAGGTTCGCAGTCTTCCTCCCCACGCCTGGAAGTCGTACCAACTCATCAATCGCCTTGGGAACAGTGCCGTTGTATTCTTGCATCAACATCTTGGCACTAGCAATAACGTGCTTGCTTTTGGTGTTGTTGTAGTTCATGCTCTTCAAAATTTTTTTAACGTCAGAAAATCTTGCCTTGGAAAGTTTTTCCAGCGTTGGATACTTTTTGAACAGGGCCTCTGCGATAGGGATGGTTGTTTCATCCCTTGACTGCGCGCTCATGATCGTGCAGACTAGCGTTTGCCAGGTGTGCGGCCAGCCATCCGCTGCTAGACGCTTCTTGTCCTTGCCGTATTTTTTCTCGGCAAGCTTGAAGACGGCCAGGAATCTTTTGGGTGTCACCAATGCATGTAGTCACGAATCTATTTAAATGCAACTTCACTCCTGCATAGTATGTCCTCCATCGGAGTCCTAGCAGAGGCTGCAGAGATAGATGTGGATATTATGAATCAGATATTTGAGGAAAACCATCACCACTGTCCGCGCCTGCAGGGACTGCCAGTGGCTGAGGCACGTGCTCGGTTCGATGAGATGATTGCCAACCCCACGGAAAGCACAGAACTCTTGCTGAGATACCTTCCACGTTTTGACGCTCATGACTGTCCTGAAGCAAAAAGACCCTTGCTCTTCCGTGATCGTGTTCGCAACGGAGTGAGCATTGCAGCAGGCTTGCTACTCTTTGTTCTCAGCGCGGCAGCGTGTAGCGAGGCCGCAGAATGCACAACTACCTACCTAGGATCTGGTGCGACAGGTGCAGGATCACTAGGCATGATCGTGGGCTACTTTCGTTATGCCTGAAGGGTTTAACGCTACTTTTAAATAGACCAAAATCGGCAGCAAGTCATGCCAGACCTCAAACACTTAGACTTAATGGCGAACACCATCCGACAGGATGTTATAGAAATGCTAGTCGAGGCAGGCTCGGGTCACACTGCTGGTCCTCTAGGCATGGCAGATGTTTTTACTGCATTGTACTTTGATGTTTTGAATCATAACCCTCGAAAGCCCATGTGGAACGACCGAGACTACGTCATCCTAAGCAACGGCCATATCTGTCCTGTGTTGTATGCTGCCCTTGCTCGCAGCGGTTATTTTGCCAAACGAGAGCTAATGACTCTGCGCAAGCTGGGTAGCAGACTGCAAGGCCACCCGCACCGGGGAAGCCTGCCAGGCATTGAGACCACCTCGGGTCCGCTAGGCAGCGGCATCTCCCAAGCGGTAGGCATGGCGCTGGCGTTGAAAATGGACAAGAAGAAGAACCGGGTGTTCGTGCTCACCAGCGATGGCGAACATGACGAAGGCAACACCTGGGAGGCAGTCCTTCTTGCTCCCAAACACAAGCTCAACAACATCGTTGCGTTGATGGACCGCAACCACATCCAAATAGATGGCAGAACAGAAGACGTGTTGGGGCTAGAACCGCTAAAGAAAAAGTACGAGAGCTTCAACTGGGATTGTGAGGTGGTAAACGGCCACGACATCAAAGCCATCATAAAAGCATGCAACAAGAAAAGCAAGAAGCCCAGAATGATACTGTGCGAGACGGTTCCAGGCAAAGGCGTGAAGTTCATGGAGAAAAAGTACGAGTGGCACGGTAAGCCGCCCTCCCCAGAAGAAGGCAAGAAAGCGCTAAAATTATTAGAAAAGGTGAGGGCGAGGCTATGACCGAAATGCTCCCCACCCGAGACGGCTTTGGCAAAGGGCTAGTCAAGGCTGGCCAGAAAAACAAAAACGTGGTGGCACTAAGCGCAGACCTCTCCGAAAGCACGCGAACGCACTGGTTCCAAGCCAAATTTCCTTCTAGATTCTTTGAGATTGGCGTTGCAGAACAAAACCTTATCACGGTGGCATCTGGCATGGCACATCTTGGTAAGATTCCTTTTACCACCAGCTACGCAACCTTCCAACCCGGACGGTGCCTGGAGCAAATACGTACCACGATCGCGTACAACAACCAACCAGTAAAAGTGGTCGGTTGCCATGCAGGCATCAGCGTGGGGCCAGATGGCGCAACCCACCAAGCGCTAGAAGATCTATCTTGGATGCGCACCATGCCCAACATGCACGTCTTCGTACCAGCAGATGCGAACGAAGCAGAAAAGATAACACTCGCTAGCGTCCAGCTAGGCCCCTGCTACATTAGGCTTGGAAGAGAAAAAACCGCTGTCTTCACAGAAAAACGAGCAAAGTTTGAGGTAGGCAAGGCACAAGTGCTCAGAGGTGGAAATGACGTCACCATTATCGGTTGCGGCCCACAAGTGTTCGAGGCCCTGCAAGCCGCACGATCACTAGAGAAGAAAAACATCAAGGCCAGAGTGATCAACCTCGCCACCATCAAACCCATAGACAAGAAAACACTTGTCAAAGCAGCAAAAGACACAGGGGTGGTGGTGACCATAGAAGAACACCAAATCCTAGGGGGCATGGGAAGCGCGGTGGCAGAAGTGCTATCCGAGCATTACCCAGTACCCCAACTACGCCTGGGCATCCAAGACCGGTTTGGGGAAAGCGGATCGCCAGACGAACTATTAT
>NYZT01000017.1 GCA_002687275.1 Candidatus Woesearchaeota archaeon | reverse complement strand
CCCTTGGGTTGCTCGCTACATGAAAAACTAGATGGGCACATCGACATGTTTGACGCCATAGAATGGTCCTACTTTTTTTCTGACCTTTGGTGGAACAAGAAGGCGGCCATAACGGCCAAAGAGCACGGCAAGTCTCTTGTGGGTGGCGGGGACGTCCATGCCCTGTGGCAGGTAGGAAAGTGCTACACAAACGTTGATGCAGAACCTACTGTTAAGAGTGTCATCCGCGCTGTTAAAGAAGGAAAGGTTGAGCACGTCCCTCCTCCGTTTTTGCGGCAGATCCCTCGTCAAATGCTTCTCGTGGCACGGGGAAACCTCTATCAGTTAGGGCAGAAACACTTATAAAGTTACAAACCGCGTCTTTTCCGCATGGCCCCTCCTACCATTCGTAATCGCTGGCAAGTGCTTGGCCAGAAGCGAACAGAGGTCCACCGGTTTAGGATTGACTACAAAGACGTGTTTGACATGCAATACGTCTACTACATAGCTCGTGAGTGGTTTATCGAGAATGACTACGCCACAAGAATTGATAACGAGTTTCCTGAAAAAAGCATGATCGTGCGCAACAATCCTGAGGTGGGTTCGGAGATCTGGGTGATGTGGCGTTTCGAAAAGACCATGCCGCCAAAGAACAATCCTATGTGGCGGTTTGACTTCCACGTAGACATCCACATACTCGGCATGAAGGATGTTGAGATCGTTGTTGATGGCAAGAAGGTCCAAGCCCAAAAAGGTCAGCTAGAGTTTGACTGCCGTGCCAATCTACTCTTTGACTTTGAAAACTCCTGGGCAAAGAGCCCGTTCTTCAAGGGTCAGTCAGAGTTTTTGTACAACAAGTTCTACCAAAAAACGTTCTCTAAGTACAAGCGATTGTTAACAGAAGAGGCCACAAAATTCCAGGATGCCATGAAAGAATACCTCAAGCTGGACAAGTACCTGCCCGAGACAGAGGCAGAGTTCTGGAACCAAAAGCCAGGATAGCTTTTATATAGGGGCGTGCTTCATGGAAGCACATGGAAAAGTATCAACTTCCTACCGTAAACATAAACTACAAAGGAAAGGTAGACTGGAACGCCTTCCTAAAGCTTGTGTACGGCTGGTTGAATGATAAAAAGTTCGTGTTCATCGAGCGCAAGCACAAGAGCAGGACGGACGAGCGAGAGTTGTTGATTGACTCTGACAGGCGTATCACCGGCTACATTCGCTACTACATTTCCTTAGAAATCCGCTTTATCAACATCAAACCCACAGAGATCGAAACTTCAGAAGGTGTGAAGCAGGGCTTTGATGGCCATCTTTCCCTAGACATTAACGGTCACTTTGTGGCTGACTGGCAAAACAGGTGGGGAGGGCACAAGTTCATCCAAAACTTGGATTTCTTTTTCCGGAAGTTTATTATTCACCAAGACTTGGAGCACGTGTATGAGGACAACCTATTAATCATGATAGACAATTTTAAGAGAGAGATCCAGAAGTTTCTCGGCATGGAGGTCTTCCACTAGATGGCAGAGAGAGACTTTATTGTTGATGGCGCGCGGGTGGAATTCACCGGGCCCTTTGATCTGAAAGGGCTGAGTGGGTTATTCCGAGAGTTTGGTGGCGACAAGCATTATTTGATCATAGAAAAACGCCACACCGAGAAGAAGACTCCTGATGGGCAGTTCCATGACTACATCATAAGTTTTAACAAGAAGCTTACGGACTACGCGCGCTCAGAAGTGGACGTGCGCATCCAGGTGAAGGATGCCAAAGAAAAAGTAATCAAGGTGGGTAAAAACAAAAAGAAAATACTGAATGGCCACATTAGCTTTATCGTTGATGGAATCTTAGCGACAGATTACGAGGCGCGCTGGGAGAGCAAGCCCGCTTTTTTCTTCATCAAAACCCTCTTTGACAAGTACGTCTTTGTGCCGTACATGAGTGGGTGGAAAAGCCAGGTTGAAGAGGAAACCACGCATTTGATCGAGAACGTGAAAAGCTTCCTCAACATGCAAAGATTCTAGGTAGCCTTTACTTTTTGCTTGGAGACGTACTCAAACGCGCCGTACGCTGCAAGCACTGCTTCTGCCACGCCGGTGATGGCTTGCTTGAAGTGTGTGTCCGCAACGTCGCCAGCCGCGAACACGCCTGCAACGTTGGTCTCTGCCTTTCGATTGATGATGATTTCTCCGCCCTTGTTGGCCTTGACGCCTATTTTTTTTGCTAACTCGGAGAGGGGGATATGGCCGATGGCGATAAACACGCCGTCTAGTTTTAGATCATTCTTTCCCTTGTGAGTTCGGTCAAGCACGACGCTTGCCACGCTGTCTTTGCCCTGGATTTCTTTGACGTTCGTGTTGTTGATGATGGTGATCTTTCCTTTTTTGATTTTTTCTTCTACTCTCGCCAGGTTAACTGGTTCGGGTCGTATTTTTTCTCGTCGGTAGATCATGTAGACGTGGCTGGCGTGTTCGGATAGCACTAGTGCGTCTTTTGCAGCGCTATCGCTGCCTCCCACCACTGCCACGGTCTTTCCTTTGTACATGGGCCCGTCGCACAACGCGCAGTAGTGCACGCCTTTGGTGGCGAGTTCTTCTTCTCCTGGAACGCCAAGCTTCCTCCACTCGCTGCCAGTTGCAAAAATAACTGTTTTTCCTTCGTAGCTCTTGCTTCCCTTGACAACAAAATTCTTGCCCTTCTTCTTGACGTCCTTGGCAAACTCTCCTTTGATGTCGATGTCGTATTCTAGCGCGTGGTTGCGCATCTTTTCTACTAACTCAAAGCCGTCGATGTTGTTGTACCCGGGATAGTTTTCTATCGCACCTGCTAGGGCGAGCACGCCGCCTCGCTGGCCTTCTAGCACCAGCGTTTTCATGTTGAGCCTTCCCGCATACATGGCCGCGCTATACCCTGCGCAGCCCCCTCCAACAACGATGATGTCGTACATGGGTGCAAAAAGAGTTTGGTCGTATTTAAAAGTACCCTTTAACGTTTGGCAGTGACTGTCTGGGCCTCGATCTTTATGCGTTTTCTCACGCCGTACGAGCTATGGTTGTTCATCACCATCTCCACGGTGATGTACTGCTCGCCAGGTTGCAATCCGCGTAGCGTTTTAGTGCTCCGCTCCATCTCTATCAAGGAGGAATTCTGGGTTCGGACGTGGAAGTGGCCCTCTCCCCATGTCACGTTCTCGCCCATTCTTCCAATGGTGAAGTTCAGGATGCGCAAGGTCAGGGAGACGACCTCACCTTTGACTCGCGTGCCCTCTTGGGGGTATTTGAACTCAAAGTCGGGTCGTACCTCTCCTTCTGGAATCTCTGGTATGTCTAAGGGCTCTTCTGGCTCTGTCTCGTTCACCGTCAGATTGAGCTTGTTTTCTATGCCTTTGATCAGGTCGCTTACGTTTGTTCGCGTGACGTTCTTGACGACGGGGGTGGTGTTTGTGGTCTTCGTAGCATTCGTGGTGTTCAGAACGGGAATTGTTTCTGCGGGTGTTTTGTTTACGGCGTCTGCAACCACTTCAGGGTCTACGTTAGGAACGTGCATTGGCTTTTGACATGCCACCAGGATCAGCAACAAAAATACCCATCTATTCATTCCAGAACGTGCGAAGGGATAGCTTAATAAGCTTTCCTTTGACGCCTGTGCCATGCTGAGCGTCGTTATTCCTGCATTTAACGAGCAAGACACCATACAAAAAGCTCTTGAGGAAATAATAGTCTATTTTGGTCGTCGGGCTGTTGAGATCATCGTGGTGGATGATGGCTGCACAGACCGAACGCCTTTTTTGGTTGATGATTTTAAGGATAAACGCGTGCGCAGGGTTCGCCAGCCTCGAAACATGGGTAAGGGTGCTGCGGTACGAAGAGGCATGTTGGAGGCTCACGGCGATCCCATACTATTCCTAGATGCAGACATGAGTACGCCCATCAACCAGCTAAGGATTTGCCAGAGGGCTAAGGCAGACATCGTTGTTGGCAGCAGAGCGGTGAAAGGAAGCGTTATCTCTGTCCACCAGCCCTTCTATCGCGAGCTGATGGGCAAGACGTTCAACAAGATAGTACAAGTGTTTGCAGTGCCAGGCGTGTGGGACACGCAGTGTGGCTTTAAGTTATTCTCTCAGAAGGCTGCCAAGGAAATATTCTCTCGAAGCTTCATCGATGGCTTTGGCTTTGACGTAGAAGCTCTGTTCTTGGCAAGAAAGCTGGGCTTCAAGATCAAAGAAGTCCCTGTCACGTGGATTGACAATCCTGATTCTAAGGTCAAGCCAGTCAAGGACGCCCTGCGCATGTTCAGAGATATTTTTAGGATTAGGTGGCATAGCTTACTCGGCAAGTATGGATAGGTTTATTAACGCAGCAACCACGGTTTGCGTATGAGCTATAGCCAAGGAATGCTGAGGTGGGACGCCGCAAGCACGGTAGAGCGCGAACAGATGCAAGCGGACGTGTTCAAGGTGCTGGAGGACGTGGGCACCACTGCAGGTAAGATCATGGTGCAAGGCAACATTGCCACCAACCGGTACGACTTGTGGCCTATTGGCGGAGAGATAGGCCAGGCAAATTTAAGGAATGGTTTGGGTGCGGCTATGGACCTCGGTGACAAGTTAGAACTTACGGCTCAGGGCGTCACCCTTATCTTTCATCGTGAAACGCCTGCAGAGGTAGCTCAAGATTTTGAGTATATCTTAGGTTAGGTCTTATAGATCTTTACCAACGGCGCGCCCATGACGTCTATGGTGTGCACCACCTTATAGTTTTCCAGATCTTTCTGATAGATGGGGTACTTGTCTCCCTCTGCGTTGAACCACTCCCAATAGGTATTCGTGACCACGTAGTCTAAATGTCCAGAATAGTTCAGAAGTTCTAGATCTACATAACGGACGTCAGAACGCCAGCCACTAAGATCGATGTAGGGCGAGAATTTGGTGCCCACCAAAGCGTTTGGCGGGACGTTACCGTTAACCCAGTCGATCATTTCTTTTTTGCCCTCGCCCCACCAGCCAAACTCGAATAATTGTCCTTCGTACACGCCTTTTGGCCCGCCAACGATAGGGTTGTAGTAGTCGATGTAGTAAGGATGGATTCTTACGGAGAGTAATAGCAAGCTTGCCATGACTATCGCAAAGACTTGCCAACGCCATCTGGGTAGCTTTCGCCAGCCAACAGCGGCAACCAACGCTAGCGGTGGGAAGATGACGTAGATGTAGCGTATGCCGTCCTGGATGCCTGTGCTAAAGCTCCACAAGAACGGAATCAAAAACCATAACAGGAGCAGCCATGTCTTGAAAGATCTCTTTTTGACCAACCGCCATATTCCGGGAAAGATGAGTAATAGCACGAGTAATGGCGTGGTGGCAAAGAAGTACACGATGAAGTAGTGCAGGGGTGCCTCTCGTTGGATTCCTAGGAAGAATTCTTTTGGCGGAGAGCCTGTCCAGTGAGAGACGCTCTCTTGGAAGTTGTCGATAGGGTGGTACCATAGCCACGGCCACATGAGGTAGAGGATGAGCAGGGCCACGATGGGAAGCAAGGCGGTCTTCCAGTACCAGATGTTTTTTGGGTTTTCTTTCACTTTTGGCCAGCGCCAGATGAGGTAGAGAAGGCCAAAAAGCAAGAAGATGGTGAAGTTGGAGTATTTTGTTGAGATGGCCAGCCCGGAGAGCAGCCACGCAAGCCCCCAGGTCTTCCATGTGTCTTTTTCTATGGCGTAATGGAAGCCAAACACGGCTAGCACGTAGAAGAACGTTGTCGGGCTGTCCAAGGCTGCAATCTTTCCATGACCTAAGAAGTGTGGCAGGAAGGTGAGGATGCTGCTCGCCACTATGGCTATGGGCAGCCCCCAGTACCTTCTGGCGTAGACGAAGAGAACGAGGACGGTCAAAGCGTTCAGTAGCGCGCTTACCTTTCTAGCATTCGTGTAGGGCGTGCCGGTGAAATAATTGTGGCGTTGTGTCTTGCCGTGGAGCATGTCTAGGAAGCTTTGGTCTTTTGAGTAAGCGTACACGTAGAGGTACTTCACCAGGGGCGGGTGTTCGTTGTTCACCTTCCAATAATCTTCTGAGGCGCTGCCTTCGGTGATGGCCTTGTAGTACACTAGTGAAGGATAGTGATAGCCCCACTCGTCCCAGGTCGCGCCGGTGCCGTTGAGGTCGTACACTCTTGTTCCGTACGCAACCGCAAACAGGGCTATGCAGATGAGGATGGTGGTGAGCAGTTTCTTGCTTATGCGGAGCTTCACCCTCTCCAGCACACTGTCGCATTATAAAAAGCTAGCCACTGGACACTGGACATGGCGGCGTAAGGCACTTAGGGATTGGAATCCTACTCTCTTTGGTGATAAAATGCATGTGAAACCAGGAGTGCTAGAATTGTATATAGGACCAATGAAGAGTGGAAAGACGTTAGCCGCTATCCATAGGGTGGAGGGCTTGAATTATAGGGATGATGTGGACTTCATTTTTGTCAAACCAAAACTTGACGTCCGAGAGGTCGGGGTAACCTCTCGTTTTGGAGCAAGACAGTATGATCCTGTTGTCGCAGATCATGAGCATCCTGGGTGCCTGTACGAGTTGTTACGGCCCTGGCACAGGGTGGTTGTTATTGATGAGCTACAGTTTTTTGGTGAGGGTATCGTTCCGGTGATTCGCCAGTTGCTTGTCGGTGGCATGAACATCATTGGGGCAGGATTGGACACGAACTTTCGCGGAGAACCTTTTGGCTACATGCCTCACTTGGTGGGGCTGGCGAGTGAGGTGCAGAAACACACGTCTGTTTGTGAGGTTGCTGGGTGCAACACTGACGCCCCCCTAACCCAACGCTTGATTGACGGCCAACCCGCGCCGTATGACAGCCCGGAGATACTTGTGGGAGATGCAGAAGAAGGTTACGAGCCAAGATGCATAAGACATCATGAGGTTCCTATGCTAGAGCCTTCTTGAGGTCTGTTATTTCCTTTCGCGTTTCGTGTTTGAACTCCAAAAGATCACGATCGATCTTGTGAATCTGTTTAACAATGTCTGTGTACAGTGCAAACACACCAATCACTACTGCGGATGCTGGCAGGCCAAACTCAAGCAACGGCGGTGTGTTGATAACGCCTATTGTTTTAAGCACCACCCAGATGGCTAACACTGTCCAGGATAGTAAAAAGACATAGTGCCATACTGAATGTTTCATACCCTTATATCTGGCGTATCCCTTTAAATGCGTTTCCCATTTTGTTCCGGAAGATTTCCGGATTCCTTTTTACGCACCTACGACAACCAGGGAAGAATAGTCTTTGAGCATGGATCGCTCTGGTTGCAAGTCTGCAAGAAGGTTATAGGCAAGAGCCCAGTCGTGAAATTCGTTTTCCTCGTCGACTTCTGCAGTACTGTGTAACAATCCTCCAACGTATACCTCTGAATTGCTCGTGCGTATACCTTGGGCAATGTGTTGCTCTCTTTCTGCCATGAATGTGCTGGTTAACTCTTCTTCCGCGCGCTCCACATCTGCATCTAAACTTTCGGTAAGTCCAAACTCTTCCTCGATGTCTTCAATACTCTCCCAAGTGCGGTCTGCGAGTAGCAAAGGAGACGTGTATCCTAAATCGACAAACTTGGAATATTCGGAAATTAAATCGACGATCATTGGTTTTTCTTCAAGATGATCTATGAAGCCTGGAAGATACGTGCTATGAGTATACTCAATCTTTTCTCGTTGCCGAATAGAAAGTATGCTTGTAATTTCTGGATGGTCAACAGGCAGTATCTCAGCTCCCGTCTGCTGAGCATACCTCAAGCTTCCTCGAAGTTCATATCGGGATGAGAATAGTTGCCGTTTTACAAGCGGAAGAAAATCCTCGGGAAGTTCAGAAAACTCTTCCTTCTCTTCTACCATCCGATCTATTTCATTCCAATCAAAGTCCAATTCGGCTATTTCTGACAGAGTAAAGTCTGAGGGCCATTCTACTGCGATTTTTTTAGGCTGTAAGTGGTGGAGCGCAGCGAGCAGTCTTTCCATGCCAAATATGTCTATGTGTACACAACCAATAAAGTGCATGAGCTTATCACTTACGAATGACTTAAAAACCCCTTCAAGAAAATCAGCTTCCAGAGGCAGCGCGAACAAGTTCGCTGGCCTCTGTTCGGCTTCTCGCTAGCGCTCGAAGCATCCAGAGGTGTGTGAATTCACTACGTTCATTCCCTGCCTCTGGGGCTCAAAAGATTCCTTCAGAATTTTTAAGAGCCTCCAGAGGGATTTGAACCCTCGACCTGCTGCTTACGAAGCAGCCGCTCTGCCGCTGAGCTATGGAGGCGTAAGAGAATAGGATGGCTGGAGGTTTATAAGGATTTGGCTGGCTTTGGCGGACTTCTCAGGGGTCTGTACTCTTCCCAGCTTACTTTCTTTTCTTTGATCAACTGTTTGATCTTTTGCTGGGCAGGGCTGAGCTTGCTCTTGCCTGTTTTTACTTCCACAAACACGACTTCCTTTGGCACGCTGTCTAATCCTTTGAACGCGATGAAATCTATTGGCTTGCCAATGAATCTGACCTCTGTTGGCGTGTAGGGAAAGTCTGGAAGGAAGGGGGCTATCTGTTCTGACATCTGGCCTGTCAAGACAGATCGTGAGCGGGATATGGCATCCTCTCTTTCGTACGAGATGCGATCTTCTGCCCGTCTTTTTGCGAAGAAGGCTCCGAGAATCCAGCCAATGACGGCTGCGACGATGATTACTAAGACTATCATTAGTATATCGAGTGCCATGCGCTGTCCAGGATTGCTTGGTTTAAAAGGTTACGGCAAGGTTTATATGTCCTATTTCACCGTATGCCAGATGTTGCAAGGCGTTGCACTCGATTTTGACGGCACGATAGGCCGTACTATGGAACGCCAGCACTCCTGGTTCCAGTATTGGGCGGAACAAAACAATTCTTCGTTTGACATGTCCTTTGAGGATTTCGTGCCGTGGTATAACGAGCTTCTTACTCAGCCAGGTGGCGTCCAGAATGTGTATGATGAGTCTGGTCTGCCTTGTGACATGAATGATCGTGGCCATCCTGTGTGGCCAGCATATGAAACTTTCAAAACGGAAAATCCTGCTTCTTTTTATCCTGGCATGAGAAAAGCCATAGTGGACATTGCAGAGGCAGGCCGGCTCACCGCAGACCCTAAGCGCAACAGACGGCTGCGGATGGCCATAAACACATCCAACACGTGGAGATCTATCTATCCTGAGCTTGCCCAAGAAGATGTGGTAGGATATTTTGATTCTTTTGTGACCCATGAGGTCTTGGAGCAGTATCACGGCGCTGAACAGCCAGCAACGTTGCACAAGCCTTCAAAGGTTTCACTCGCTTTGATCTTGGGACTGATTGATTCAGAGGGAGCGCACACCATGCACGTTGGTGATACTCTGAATGACCTTGCTGCCTCGCAGAAAGTGGTGTGGCTGAACCCTGCACATCCTGAGACATTGATCACCGTAGGATGTGCGTGGGGATATGAGGGTCGAGAGTCCTTGGAGAAAGGGTTAAAAGGTGAAGCAGGCACGGCCCACTTTAACCACATCATTGACAAGCCTGAAGAGCTCTTTCCTGTCGTGCAACAATATCTTCATGAATGAGCTACGCGCCCGCGAGTGTCCCGACTCCTTGTCGTGTACTCGCGACGCGCCCGCGAGGATTCGAACCCCGGACCTACTGCTTAGGAGGCAGTCGCTCTATCCAGCCTGAGCTACGGGCGCAATACCTGTCTAAGCATGAGGGCGTATTTAAACCAATTCCTTTAGGAGCTTGGAGATCTTTTCTCCGGGTGCCTTTCCGCGTAGCTCGCGCATGGCCAACCCCATGAGGGCGCCCATGGGTGCGCCCTTGTTTGCTGCAACGATCCTTTCTAGGTGTTCTTTGAGGTCTTTGTCTGGCATGCTCTTGTACTTTTTGAGCACGTCCTTGACTGGTTTGTTTTCTTTGAGAATGTCTAGTGCGTTTTCTTTTGCTGCCTCGCCTTTTCCTATAGCTTTGAACAGATCGTGGTAGTCCTCATCTGTTGGGGAGATGTCTACGTTGTGCTGTCTTCTGATGGTGGGGGCGGCGCTGACGAGTATTTCTGCCACGTATGCTTCTTTGAGTCCGTAGCCAAGGCAGGCTTCGAACAGCGCTGAGTTTTCTTTGGCTATGTCTTTGGCTAGGTCCTCTCCTAATCCCATTTTTTGGTAGCGGAAGGTTTTTTGCTGGACTGTCTCTGGCAATGTTTGTTTGAGGTACGCAGGAGGTATGGGGTTTATGGGCACGTCTGTTTCTGGGTACATTCTTGCCGCGCCGGGCATGGGCCGTGAGTAGCTTGTGGTGCCGTCTTGGTTTGGTTTTCTTACCTCTCTTGGCACACCTTTGGTTGCCTCTCGCAATCTTTCTACGACTGCGCGGAGTGCTCTTTCTGCTGTTGCCTTGTCTGTCGCAGTAATGATGAAGGCGTCTTCTTCTCCACACTCGAGTTCTTGTCTTACTGCTACGATTTCTTCTTCTGTGATGCCGAACTTTGGTAATTCATCAGAATGCATGATTCCTGCTCCGTAATGCTTGGCGTGGTCTGACAGCTCTGTGCCGAATCTTTTGTCTGGCTGGAGTTCTTTGCCTAGGAGTCCTTTTGCTTTTTCTACTTTGATGCCAAAGATGTTCTTGTCTTTGAGCACTTGGCTTTGGGTGTTGGCAAAGGATTGTAGCTCTTTCATGTTGAAGGCAAAGCTGCCTTTGAGTTGTTTTTTGAGTTCGATGAGTCCTTGCTGTCTGCTTATCTCGTTGTTGCAGAGGTCGGTTATCTTGGAGAGGTCTTGTGCGCCTTTGATTTCTACTCTTTCTCCGCCAGGTATGGAGATGTTGATGTCTTGGCGGATGGTGCCTATGCCTCGTTTGACCTTGACGCTTCTTAGCAGGTTGCCGATGGCTTCTGTCACTGCCTTGCACTCTTTTGGGCTGGTGATGTCTGGGTCGGTGGCTATCTCTAGCATGGGTATGCCTAGCCTGTCTAGCCGGTAATGGGTTGTCTTGTCTTTGGCCTCCATGATTCTGGCTGCGTCTTCTTCTAGCACTACTATTTGGATGCCTATTTTTTTACCATCTACTTCTATCCAGCCGTTTCTTCCTATCAGGCTTGTTCTTTGGAAGCCTGAGGTGTTGCTGCCGTCCACGACTGTTTTGCGCATGAACTGTGCTGCGTCCACGATGGTGCAGTTCAATAATCGGGATATGGTGACGGCGGTTTCTAGCGCTTGTTGGTTTACCTGGCGGGGTGGTGCCTCGTCCATCTCTACCAGGCACGCGTTGTCTTCTTGGAATTCGTAGACAAACTCTTTGTCTTTTTTTTGTTCGTGGGCTGCTGCGACATCAACTTCTTCTGTCTCGCCTTTTACCGCGCGTAGCTTTCTCACGAAGGTGCTGTCTGGTGCTTCATCGTTTAGCTCGGTTGGGCACTGACAAAATAGTTTTTTGCCTTCTAGTTCTTGGTGTATCTCTAGGCCGCACTTCATAGTCTTGGTGGTATTTCCCCGACTAGGTTTATCGTGAATAATTTTTTTGCCTCGTCTTTTGCATGGTGTGATAGCAACCAGCAGAGCTTGACCCATGCTGTTTCTGGTGGCATGCTGTGGGTGACGCCGGTGACTCCTGCTTCTTGAAGTCTTCTTCCGTATTGGTAGACGTTCATGTTGGTTTCGCCGTAGATGGTTTGGGTGCTCATGCACAGGACGGTGTCCTTTGCAAGGTCTTTTATGGCTTGCCATACTTTTTCGTTTTCTTCTGTGAACTCGTCTATTTTGTCCACGGGGAAGTGTCCGAGTCCGGTTCCTACCAGCACGAGTCCGTCATAGCCTTTGTAGTTCTGTATTTCTTTGCTGGTGATGCCGGGGTACGTGTAGAGCATGCCTACCTTGAGTGGCTTGATGGGTTTTACTTCGATGGCGGCCTTGCTGCCGGGTGAGAGTTCGGTGGTAAACGTGATGCTTTTGTTTTTTGGTCTTATTCTTGCTATGGGTTGGGCGTTGATGGGTTTGAAGGCATCTCTTCTGGAGGAATGCATTTTTCTTGTCTGCGCTCCGGGTAGTAATACGCAGACGTCGTCGTTCTCGTTTTCGTGCATGCAGATGCCTACGCCTGTCCATTTGGTTTGAGCGATGATTTGTGCTGCTGCTTGCAGGTTGAGCCCGGCGTCTGTGCTTGCCCTGTCTGATGAGCGCTGACATCCTACAACGATGACGGGTTTGGAGAGTTTTTGTAGGATGAAGCTGAGTGCTGCTGCGGTGTAGTGGAGGGTGTCTGTGCCGTGGGTGATGATGACGCCGTCGGTTTTGTTTAATTCCTTGGCTACCTCTTCTGCGATGAGGTTGTGGTGTTCGGTGCGCATGTCTCCGCTCCACATGTTTCTCAAGAGTCTTGAGTTGATGTTGGCTATTTCCTTAAGATCGGGGAACATGTCTAGGACCTCTTCGGGGGTGAATCGGGAGATCACTCCGCCTGTTTTGTAGTCGACCTTGCTTGCCACCGTGCCGCCGGTGTGGAGGATGCTTATGGTGGGCAGGCCTTTTTGTTGTTTGATCTTCTCTTTAGCGTCTTTTTGTGCTTGTCTTGGTTGTACTACATCTACTTTTTTGATGGTTTTTTTCTTGAATGCCAGATTGTAGCCGGTGTCTAGTTTTAGCACGAAATAGCCTTGCTGTTCGGGCATGAGCGTGCCTTCTAGCTCTTCTTGTTCGGTTACTACCGCTACGCGATCGCCTGGCTGCATGGGTTGTGCTAGAGTGGTTGCTCTTTAAAAGGTTATTTGACTTCCTCGACTTTGATCACGTGCCAGCCGAATTGGGTCTTGACCTTGGCTACCTCGCCGGGTTTCATGGAGAACGCTTGGTCCTCGAATTCTTTGACCATTTGGTTTTTTCCAAACCATCCTAGGCTGCCGCCTTGTTCTTTGGAGGGGCATTTGCTCTTTGCGTGGGCTATATCGCCAAAATCTTTGCCTGCCTCGACGTCCTTTAGGATCTCGTCAGCTTCCTGCTCTGTCTCTACTAGTATGTGTCTTGCGTGTACTTCGGTTGTCATGGTCTTGTTGCAAAGAAGGAGTACGTGACTTCCTCCCAGTCCTACAGGACGGAGCTTCCAGTTAAAAACTTATCGCTGGATGGTTCCTGCTTCACGAACTGACTTGCCCCGAAGGGTAGCGGTCTGGTCTCTACAGGCGTGAATTCGGGCAAGTCCTGCCCTACTGCTCTCTTAAGTATTTCTCTAGCAGAGTTGTAGTCTCTGTCAGCAACAAAACCACAAGCGCAAGCATGCGTTCTCTGCCATAACTCTTTCTTCACCTTATTTCCGCACTCCGCACACGTTTGTGTTGTTCCTCTTGGGTCTACTTTGACTACTCGAGCACCAGCACTTTCGGCCTTGTACTCGAGCATCCTGACAAAGCGGGCCCAAGAAGCATCCATAATATTCCTCGCATTAAAAGATGAACGAATAATTCCGCGTATGTTCAATGCCTCAACAGCAATAAATGTATAGTTTTGTACGTACCAACGCGAGACTTTGTGAAGAAAATCGTTGCGTTGGTCAACGATCTTCGCGTGGACTCTCGCAACTCTCTTTCTTTGTTTTTTTCTGTTGCGAGAACCTTTTTTTGTTCGCGATAGTCGCTGTTGGGCTCTTTTCAAACGCTTCAAACTCTTTCCCAAAGGTTTTTGGCTATCTTGCCGATGACCGTCGCTGTCAAACACAAAATTGTTGATACCTAAATCAATACCGACTGATTTCTTAGGGTGGGTCAGCGCTGTCTTCGCAGTCGATTCTGCACCGACTAATGCAAACCACTTTCCACTAGTATGTTTTTTGATAGTAATTTGTTTTATGGTTCCCTCGATTTTCCTGTGCATGATGAAGGGGATTTGGTCAATTTTGGAAAGGTGGAGCGAGTCATACCGAATGTTTCGTGGGATGATTTTGAAGCCGGATTGGTTGTAGGTGAAGGTTTTGAACCAGGACCTGCCTTTGAACCTCAACTTGCCTGCTTTCTTACCATTCTTCTTCAGACCAGACCGTGTGCGCAAGTGAGAAAACAAACGGCGATTCTCGTACTGCAACACCTTGGAGTACACGTCGCACAATTCGGGATGCTGCCTTTTAATCTCCAAGATGGCGTGCTGCAAATCAGTTGACTTCATCTTCGTTTTTCCCCAACGCTCAAGAAGCGTGTTGTACACAAACCTACACTTGTCAAGTGTCCACAATAACTTTTGCTCCTGCGGTTTGGTGGGGTACAGCCGAAACTTAAAAGTTCTCATCATGCAAATGATCGCAAGACCTAAATGCTAATAAGCTTCACGCACCCATGTCCAGTGTCCAGTGGCCCCGACGAGAAAAACCGGAAATCTTCCGGAAACAACCATCCCTACCTTGCCTAAAAAATAGAATTTCTGGCAGAAAATCTTAAACCTTATCCAAAGTAGTTGGGTTTCTCATCGGACATCTGCTTTGCGTGGGCGCTTCTGAAGCTTTCTTGGATGTCTTGGTAGCTTTTTTCGATTTCTTTGGTCACGGATGGTTTTACCTTTTTCATGGCTTCCTCGAAGTGTTTCATACCTACCTCTTTGGCTTTGATGTCTTCTCGCATGGCCATGATGGCTGCCTCTCTGCAGATGGCTTCGATGTCTGCTCCGACGTAGCCTTCTGCTTTTTGGCTTAGGGCCTCGGCTGTTACACCTTTGAGTGGCATTCCTTTGAGGTGTACCTCAAAGACTTCCTTGCGTGTTCTCTTGTCTGGAACGGGTGTTAGTATGATTCTGTCAAACCGTCCTGGTCGTAGTAAGGCGGTGTCTACCATGTCTGGTCTGTTGGTGGCTCCTATGATGACGATGTCTTGTAGTCCTTCTAGCCCGTCCATCTCGGTTAGTAACTGGTTGACCACGCGTTCGCTGACCTTGTTGTCTTCGCTTGCGCTTCTTTTTGGGGCTAGGGCGTCTAGCTCATCGAAGAATATGATGGTGGGTGCGGTCTGTCTTGCTTTTTTGAAGACCTCCCGCACTGCTTTTTCGCTTTCGCCTACCCATTTGCTTAGTAGTTCTGGTCCCTTTACTGAGATGAAGTTTGCCTCGCTTTCTGTGGCCACCGCTTGTGCTAGCAACGTTTTTCCGGTGCCTGGAGCGCCATACAGCAGTATGCCTTTTGGTGGGCTCACGCCTAGTCTTTTGAATGCTCCGGGATGTTGGAGAGGCCATTCTACTGCTTCTTTGAGCTCTTGTTTCACGCCGGTTAGCCCGCCTACTTGGTCCCATTCTACGGATGGGCTTTCTACGAGGACCTCTCTGAGTGCAGAGGGTCTAACAACCTTGAGTGAGTCCTCAAAGTCTGTTTTTGTGATTATGAGTTTTTCTAGGACTTCTTTTGGTATCTGTTCTTCCTCGTCGTATTTCAGATCGGGAAGGACTCTTCTTAGGAGGATCATTGCTGCTTCTTTTGTCAGGCTTGCAAGGTCGGCTCCTACAAAACCGTGGGTTATGCTTGCGAGTTCTTCTAGCTTGACCTCTTTTCCTAGTGGCATGTTTCGGGTGTGGATTTTGAGGATGTTGTTTCTGCCTTTCTTGTTTGGTATGCCGATCTCGATCTCCCTGTCAAACCTTCCAGGTCTTCTTAGTGCAGGGTCTAGTGTGTTAGGTACGTTGGTTGCGGCGATAACGATGACCTTGCCTCTGCTTTTCAGCCCGTCCATCAGGGCAAGCATCTGTGCCACCACTCTTCGTTCTACCTCGCCCTTGGTTTCCTCTCTTTTGGTGGCGATGGCGTCTATTTCGTCAATGAAGATGATGGCGGGGGCGTTCTTTTCTGCTTCCTCGAACTTTTTTCGCAGGTTTTCTTCGCTCATGCCGTAGTATTTGCTCATGATCTCGGGTCCGTTGATGACCAAGAAGTGGGAGTTGGTCTCGTTAGCCACTGCTTTTGCTAGCAGGGTCTTTCCTGTGCCGGGTGGGCCGTGTAGCAACACGCCTTTGGGTGGTTCTATGCCGAGCCTTTCGAAAATTTCTGGGTGTTTTAGGGGCAGCTCGATCATCTCTCGTACTTTGGTGATCTCGCCGTGTAGCCCGCCGATGTCTTCGTATGTTACCTCGGGTATGGCTTCTTCTTTGACTTCGATGGCTTCGGGGTTGAGCACGATTTCTGTCTGGTCGGTTACGATGACTCCTGTCTTGCTTGGGTTTGTCTCTGCCACGATGAATTTCAGGTCACCAAAACCAAAGCCAGGCATGGGCTCGTCCATTAACAAGGGAAAGATTTCGTCAAAGATGGGGTTGTCGCTCATGGTGGTTCTTCTTCGCCCTGTGCCGCCTAGGGAGATGACGTCTCCCTTCATGAGCGCGCGTCCGAGCAATCCTTGTTTGAAGATGTTAGCGGAGGCTCTTACCACGATGCCTTCTTTGGCTGGTGCGATGACGATGCGTTTGGCCTGGTCTACCTTGCCTTTTCTCACCACGACGCTCTCGCCGATGCTGGTCTTGCCGTTTTTTCGGATAAGACCGTCCATGCGGACGATGTTTAGGCCGATGTCGCCAGGGTATGCTCTGTCTACGATGGCCACGGTCTTTCGCTGGCCTTCGATCTCTACGATGTCGCCTGGTCTGACATCTATGGTGCGCATGAAGTTGCTGTCGATCCTTACGATGCCCTTGTTGACGTCGTCTTGGATGGCCTCTGCCACCTTCAGTTTGGTGTCTTTTGCCACGATATTCCCACTGTCAGACGGTTTTTAAACCTTAGCTACGCCGTCAGCCACGTGTTACGCATGGTGTAACGGCTCTCGACGGGGACACTATATGTAGTGTTGCGTTGTGCCGAAACGCATATAAGGAAGTTCTTCTCCTGTCCTCTTACAGTGCCTACATTGATGACAAAAGGAGATAGTGGTACATCTTTTGCCGATGTGCCTGCTCAGTACAACGGGGGAACTATAACGCTTGCTGACCTAGAAGGCCTAACCCTGCAGGGCTTAGAATCGAATGGCCTAGAAGTTAGCAAAGAGAGAGACGGTAAATCTATCCCTGTTCTTGGTGTCAAGATCTTGACAAGAGCAGGCGTGCGAGCGCCGTTATTGAATATAGCACAAGCTAACGATGTCTCTCCAGACGCCGTTGTCCGAGCTCTAGCCGAGAGCGTTGGAGGGGTGGTGTATGAGGACTTTGTTGGCTATGACCGCTCTATAGAAGCCCTAACCCAGGCAGTACATGACTACGCTAATGGGGAGAAGCGTGTCAACCTGTATGCCATGCTTCACGATGGAAAACCGCGTATGATGAACGGAGAATCACTCACGCCTTCTGCCCTTGCCGGTCGCCTGGCGACCCTGGCAAGAGAAAAGGCCAAAGAAGATCCTGCCTACCGGGCCCGCATACAAGGAAAGCCAGACGCAGGAGCTGGACTACGATTGTGTGGCTTCAAAACAACACGAGACAACTGGACCACGGCAGAAGTTCTTGAGCAAGCCCGAAAGCTATGGCCCAGAGACGCGGTGAAGAGAGCATATGCCGGAGAGGAAACGCTCACCACGCTTCCTGAAGTGAAAAAACTCCACAACCGATGGTACGAGGCCCTGAGAACGCGTGGCATCCAAAAAACGCTCGCCCGAGTCTATCCTAAATTATTCCCAGACTTACACACCATGGTACGCTCACCAACATCGCCGGTAAGCCCGGCAGACCCCGTCACACTCGAGGAAGAAATCCGGACGCGTTACGCGGACGGACGACCTGTTTCTGTAGGCACTGAACACGGGTCTCCTCGTGACAGAATTTTCGCAAGTAGGGTGCGGTCCCGTAGGACCGCCCCTACTACGAGCGAAGATGGCTTAGTCTTGCCAAACCACAACGCAGTTGTTTGCCACTATGGTCGGCTAAAACCGGAGGACGTTAACGGACTCCACAAAATGCAAGAGACCGTTGGCACCCTTGCAGAAATGTACCTAGAATTCGTGTTTGGCATGACCCAACGCATCGGACCGGATGGAGCATGGTACCAGAACGGTTGGGCAAAGAATTTTGGTCCCTGGCTGCGAGATTTCTATCCTGAAAGACATATAACGAACGACGAACAGACCGTCGTTCCTGACTTCATGCTTGTCTCTGGAAAAGGTAACGAGGCCTACCGCTGGAAAAAAACCGCGGCGGAGGTCAAGACCGGCAGCTCCAAAAACGGCCTTAGCTTGGTGGGTAAGTATGCAGGTCTGTTCTCTGTAGAAATCAATAAGCGAGAATATCCTATTGCAGACCACGTCGCCGTGCTCATGATGGGTGACGGAGCGGTCGAGCGAGCACGATCACCCTTAGAAGATGATGGCTGGCGTGTTGTTGCAGGGGAGAGAGCGGTTGACTATGTTGAGAAGACCTTTAAGCGTCTGTGTGAACGACCGTGGTACACCCAGGTGGAAAAAGCCATCCCTGGAGTGCACGATCCTACCACGCTAGTAGATCTGTTTAAGGACCTGGTCT
>NYZT01000016.1 GCA_002687275.1 Candidatus Woesearchaeota archaeon | reverse complement strand
GTGAGCGCCCCCCCTGAGAGAGTGGCGGGAAGCGTGCGCCTGGAGTCTTCCTCCTCAAAGGTGGTCGCGGTCAAGGTTGCTCTGATACTCTTAGATGGCACGGGGAGAACGGTGAAGAGTAAGCAGGAGAGGACAGAATTTGAGGAGAGCACGGTGATTCCGGTAAGCTTTGACGTCAAGGATCTTTCTCCAGGAAAATACGAGTTTCGAGCCAGCTTAGTGTTTGATGACACAAGACTTTCTGACTCTGCGAATGTCAACGTGCCGAAAAAGGCGGTGGTGGAGCCAAAGCAGGTTGTGTTGCAACCTACAGACGAGGTGCAGGACTGTCCTGGTGGCTGTGATGACTTTAACGCGTGCACAAAGGACACGTGCTCAAAAGGGTTGTGCCAGAACGTTCCCCAGAGTCCTTGCTGTGGCAACGGCGATTGTGAGGCTAGTGAGGGTCCTGCTTCCTGTCCGAGAGATTGCGTATCTGCAAAGAGGAAGACGTATGCCGAGATTATTGATGATTCTGAGAAGTTAGCGTCGAAGAGTCCTGATCAGGCGGCAGACCAGTGTGCTTCCTTGCTTGTCGTGCCCCAAGCCGACTTGTGCTTCTCCCAGGTCGCTCGCGCCTCTGAATCGAGCAAGTTCTGTAACGCCATCCAGACCGTTTCTAACCGGGACGATTGCTATGCTGCGTTTGCCCAGAAAGAGCCTGAGGCATGCGACAAGATATCCGACACGTACTTGCAGGCTGCATGCTTTAGTCTTTCGCAGACGTAGGTTCACACCCTGCTAATAACGCCTCGTTTTGGCTCGAAGATGTCTCCGCTTCGTTTGAGCTTTTCTATGATTTCGTCTAGCTCTGTCTGGGTTAGGCCTTTTTGCTGGCCGACCTTGTAGACTTCTTCTATGCTTAGCTCCTTCTTGTTTGTGGTTCGTTCTAGTTCGATAACTATCTCTTTGACGAGGACGATCTTGTTGCGCTGGCTGGCAGGAATCTCTGTGGCGATACGGTCGATGTCTATGGTGCCTGTCTTTTCGTCGAAGGCTACCTGACGCAGGCAGAAGTCTAAGAGTTCGATGGCGCGTCTCGCATCCTTTATGGTTACCCTCTTGTCTAGACGAAGTTTGGCGCTGGCTTCCGACATCCTCACTAACCCTTCTAGCTGTCGCGCGCTGATGGGGATGGCTCGGCTGGCGCCTGCCTGGCTCCTCATCTTGATAAAGTAATCTTGTAGCTCGCTGACCGCTTCGTCTGATAATATGGGGGTTATGTGCTGCCTCGCATATGCGATATATTTGCGCAGGAGTGCGCTTTCTATGCTGGGAGTTACTATTTTGTTCTTGTGGAGTTCGAGAATGAAGTGCGCCATTCTTTCATCATTTTTAGGATCTGGCACGTCTTTGATGGGGAAGATTAGGTCGAAGCGATTGATGAGTGTGGTGGGAAGGTTGATCTGGTTGCCGATGGTGTCGTACGGGTCAAACCTGCCCCATTTTGGGTTTGCAGCTGCAAGCACGCTGGTCTCGCAGCTGAGCGTTGCCTGGATGTTTGCCTTGCTGATGCTGACGGTCTGCTGTTCTAGCGCCTCGTGCATCGCCCACGTGTCTTCCTTTGTCATCTTATCTAGTTCGTCGATCATGCAATGGCCCTTGTTTGCTAGCACCAGGGCTCCGGCTTCTAGGGACCATCCTTGGAGGAACTCGTCCTTGACCACGGTGGCGGACATTCCTGCGCCGCTGGTTGTTTTTCCGGTGACGTACCGGGCTTTTGGTGCGACGACTGACATTCTTTTTAGCATCTGGCTCTTTGCCGCTCCTGGATCGCCCACCAGTAGCACGTGCATGTCTCCTCTCGTGACCACGCCGTCATCTCTTTTCTTGCGTATGCCGCCAAAGAGTTGGAGGATGAGCGCTTCCTTGATTTTTTCGTGGCCGTAGATGCCTGGCGCGACCGAGTCAACCAGCTTTGCTGAAAGTTTGGGGTCT
This sequence comes from Candidatus Woesearchaeota archaeon, assembly GCA_002687275.1. Classification (GTDB taxonomy): domain Archaea; phylum Nanobdellota; class Nanobdellia; order Woesearchaeales; family ARS49. The sequence continues at coordinate 7,279 of NYZT01000016.1, read as the reverse complement.
TTACTTAGTTCTTTTATCTGTGCCTCTTCCTCTTCGGAAATAACGATCTCTGTGAAGTCCTCTACCACGGTTTGGACTGAGTTTGCGTCAAGCATGATGTCAAAGGTTGTTGACTGTCCTCCTGCGCGTAATGTTACTGGCACTTCTTTCATGATTCCGTGGACGATGATTCTGTTTCCAGGATTGGTTTTTTTCTCGGACATGGAACTTACCAAGTCATTTTTGAGGAAGCAGCGGATGCGTTTGGGTTGCTCGCCGCCCTCTAGCTGTTCTGGCGCTTCTTCTAGCGTTAGCGCTTGCGCATCTACTAACTCTTTGCTTAGCAGCCTGAACCGGTCTTTTCTTCCGCACGTGCACTTTGAGGGTTCTTTGAATTTGGTGTCGAGCTGTAGCACTCTTAGCTCGTGGCCGCAGCTGGGGCACTCAAACACCGCGCTGGTCACTTGTGGTCTGACGTCTGACTTTTGTCGTACCACTCCCTCCACGAGTAGGAAGCGTTCGAGATGACTGCTTCTGAGATTGCGAATCATGACTCTTGAGCTGTCTGGGAGTTTGATGAATCTCGTGGTGAAGCCCTTGGCGTCAAAGCTTTCTAGGGCTAGCTCTGCGCCCTTGATGGCCTCTTCTGGTTGCTCTAAGAGGTATTCTGCGAGGTCTGGATCGTTGATGGCTAGCTTAGGAAAGTCTACCACAAGCACCTTTTGGCCCTTTCTTATCTGCTCTAGGATGAGGGAGTAGTACTCTCGCTGGAAGAACTCTTCGAACCTCCTAATCATGTCTTGGGTCTCTAGCACGGGCTCCATGCCTTTTCCCAGCATTTCTAGCTATATAAGTATTATGAGAGCAAAAACAGTAGGCCCCCTACGTTTCACGTGCAGCATGTGGAGATTTATTCTAGCCGCAATCTCCAGCTGGGCTCGCTTGTCTGGGTGAGGTCTATCTCGTTCCCTACGGTGAGCTCGCTGTCTGGGCGTATGATTTCGGTCACCCTGATGCGATAGCTCTCATCGCCTTCCTGCCTAGTGTCTTCTAGAACGTGTACTCCAAAGCAGGCGCTGCCCATGAACAAGCGATAGGTTGCTGGCTGGCCAGGCAGTTGTTTCATCGTACCTTTTTGAGGTTGTCGATGAGGATGTCCAGCACTTTGTGGACTTGTTCTTCGCTCTTGGTGCCTGTGCAGACGATCTTACCGTTGCTAAAGAGCAAGAAGGTTGCCTTGTGCTCTGGTAACTTGTAGACGAGACCAGGGAATTGTTCTGGTTCGTACTCCGTGTTGTCTAGCTTCATGGCTAGCACGTTCAAGTTTAGATCCATGCCAACGCTTCCAGAGGCTACTATGTTCTGGATGTGGACTTCTGGCTCTTTTTTTATCTTGACGTTGATCTTTTCCAGGCTTTTCATTATCTTTCGGATGCTTTCGTGCACTTTATCCATGCTTCTTGCACCTGTACAGACTATCTTGCCTGAGGAGAAGATCAAGGCGCTAGTCTTTGGCTCTTTAATACGAATGACTAGTCCTGGGAATTGCTCTGGGTTGTATTCGGTGTTGGGTAGAGTGGCAGCCATCTTTTCCAGAGGAATCTCGTGCTCTAAGCTTGCGCTCACCACGATGTTGACTACCTCTATTGACTTACCTGATTGTTTTGCTTTCTTTACTGCCTTTTTCTTGGTTTTCTTTACCAAAATAAACACCCCCAGTTTATAAATGAAATTTACGCGTGGTATTTAAACCCTTCCCTTTATTCTCGACGATAACCCCGACTTTGTCTCTCCTGGACTGTGATAGCTAAGTATATATAAAGGATTTTTTGGGGTTGGCAGTCTTAATACACTTTCAACAGCTTTCTTAGTGCCGTGCTGAAGACTATGGAGAAGATGATGTAGGTTCCCAGCCAGCCGAGCTTCCAGCCGAATAGGCTCATGGCGATGGCTTTTTGGTGGACTATGGTTACTTTTTTGAAGGGTCCTTTGTACGTGCTCGTGGGTGTTTCGTACTTTCTTTCGCTGGTGATGCGTACCTCTTTCTGCACGCTTTGCTTGTTTGATGTCAGCGTGATGGGATAGAGGCCTTCTTTGGCTGGCACCATGCTGAACGTGACCTCCTCCCCCTCCTTGCTTTTCGCGCTCGTCAGTGATAGCTGGGGGGGCACGTCGATGCCTACCTCTCCTTCTGCCTCAAGCTGCGCGATGACGTCAAACTCTTCCCCCACGATTAATGGCTCAAAGGCCAGGCTGGCCTGCATCCAGCCAAATATTAAGAGGATGGGGAGCATGGTGTAGAAGAGCGGCTTCATGCTCTGCATGAAGTACTTGCTGTTGACGGCCATGAGCTTCTCATTAATCTTCATGGCCTCGTCAGGATTGCTCTTAGCCTCTTTCATCAACCCTTGTAGGCTTTTGATCTCGTCCTTCAACGATTTCATCAGGCTCTGGTTGGTGGTCCACTTGTAGATGAGTGTTGTGAGCAGCGTGATAAAGAAGCTGAGAATGACGACGACAAGGAAGAGAGGCAGTCCTAGTAACGGGTCAAACACGACTCCAACCATTCCGGTGATGCTCATTTGGTCATAAACTTTCGCAGCATAGGATTCATGTCCATCATGTGCTGCCTTGCGATGTCTTCATATAAGCGGTATATAATCATAACGGTTAATAGTAGTGCTGTGCCGTTCGTGAGGCTGCCGCCTAGGTCAGCGATTCCTGCCAGCAGTCCTATTGAGATGCCTCCCATGATGGTGATAGGTCCGATGTACCTCTCTAGTATGCGTTCGAGCACTCTTTCGTCGCGTCTAAAACCGGGTATTTGCAGTCCTGAGTTCATTATTTGTTGAGCCTGGCTCTTTGCGTCCATGCCTGCGGTCTGCACCCACAGGTAGGAGAACACCACACACCCTATTACAAGGGCTAAGAGGTAGACTCCGCTCTGGAGGAGGTCTGTGCCGAGCACGCTGCCGGTGAGTAGCTTTTCTACGAGATTGAGGGGGGATAGCCACCTTACGAGGCCGCTGCTTGGCACGCCATTCACGAGCGTTCCGAGTAAGGGCCAGCCTTTTTGTTGTAAGAGTTGTGCCCATAGGTTGACGTTGGCAAACAGGGCGCTCACCAGGATAACAGGGATGTTACTGGTGTAGTTGAAGCTCAACGGCCAGCGTATTCCCTGACCGCGTACTCTGCCAAAGCTTAGCGGTATCTCGATCTTCATCGCTTGCATGTACACCGCCATGACAAACACGCCAATGGTGGCTAGCAAGCTTGCGAGTAAGAGGATTGCGCCTGTTGGGTCTCCTGCCTGGAGGCTCTGGAAGAAGGCAGGTATGGCTCCTGTGCTTATTGCTGGATTGTTTGGGCTGGGTAGGGGGCTGAGCGCCCGGATAAAGACGCTCTGGCTGACGCCGGCTGCGATGAACAGGCTGATGCCGGATCCAAAGCCCCATTTGCTTACGACCTCGTCCATGAGCATGATAAGCACGCCACCTATACAGAGTTGGACGATGAGGACGGCTTCTAGCACGCCAAATGCGCTGGTGCCTGCTAGTGCTGCGGGCGGTGCTAGGCCTCCCATGAGTACATAGATGATGGCTTCGAAGACAACAAAGAACAATCCGAATATTTTTTGGAGTCCTTGGAAGGTCTGCCGGTCATCCTTGTTTTGTAGGTCAAACTTGAGTATGCCGGACCCGTTCAGTAGCTGCAGCACGATGCTTGCGGTGACTAGTGGTCCGATACCTAGTGAGATGATGCTTCCGAAGCTCGCACCTAAGATGATGCTGAGTATCTCGAACCGTTGGAGAGCGTTCTGTCCTAGCCCAAACAAAGGTACCAGACCAAGAACGAAGAATATTACTAGTACTATTCCCGTCCACTTTAGTTTTTCTTTAAATGAGAGATGTTTTTGGGATGGTGATGCCACTTCTGGCAGGTTTAGCAGTAGGTCTCGCAGGCTCATGCAATCGTGCCACCGGCCTTCTCGATTTTTTCTTTTGCTCGGGCGCTTGCCTTGCCCGTGAGTTTGATTTTTTGGGTGGTGTTGCCCTTGCCGAGTACTTTGCTCTTCTTGAGTGTGGCGAGGTTTACTTCGTAGGTGCTGGCTGCATGTTTGACTTTTCCTTTCTTGGTCAGGCTTTCCAGCTGGCTGTCTAGCTCACCGAGATTGATGCCAGGGAGTTGCTTCTTGACGCTGGTGAAGCCGTGGCCGCCGAATTTTCGTCCTCGGTGGCTTGGCTTTTTCGCTTGGGCTCGCTTTCCAGAGGCGCTATTGCCTGCTCCGCCTTTCTGGCCTGCTCCGCGGTGCTCTTTGCCCCAGCCTGTTTTTCTGTGTCCTCGTTGGCGTGTGATTTTTTTACGCTTTCTTACTACCATCGCTCATCCTCTTTAGGAGGTCCCCCATCTTGTCTCCTCTGTCGCCTAGGGCGCCACCATGTTTGAATAACGTTTTGATGCCGCCATACCCTCCACGTGGTGGTTGGTTGGCTTTGATCTTTTCTGTCACGGTTCCCCAGGTCGCATAGTTTAAGAGCCGGAGTATTGCGCCTTTGTGCTTGTCCTCAAGATATTTTGCATTGTTCTTCTTGAGTCCTAGGTGCTGGACTGTTTTTTGTACTTCTGGCCTTGCGTGGTTGGTTCCGCGTACGAGTACTAATGCGATCATTCTTCAGCTCCTAGAGCCTCTTGTTCTTTTGGCCTTATCTTTGTCTGTCTGAGCTCTTTCAGCGCTTTGGTGAGCGCGGTGATAAGATTTTGTTTGATCTTTGTCTGGCCGCTGGTCTTGCTCCACACGTCCTTGATGCCTGCTAGTTTCAACACTTTCTGACATTCTCTTTCTACGACGAGACCTGAGCCTTTTGGTGCTGGCATGAGTCTTATTTTTACCGAGCCGCTCTTGCCCTCCACCGTGAAGGGGATGCTATGTGGCTCTTTGCAACCGCACTGCCAGCTTCCGCAGCCTCGTTTGATCTTGAAAACGTTTAGTTTGGCCTTTCGGATGGCTTTCTCTCGTGATGGCACGGTGTCTTTGCTCTTTCCTGTGCCGGCTCCGACAAAGCCGTTCTTGTCCCCGATAACCGCGTAGCAGCCAAAGCTAGGCTTGTTGCCTTCTGGGGTCTTCTTTTGAGTCTGTCGGAAGATTCTTCTGGCGCCTCCGCCAAACTTGCCCTTGCTCTGGCCTATCATGAGCAGTTCTGATTCTATGTTTGGGAGTAGGGTGTCTACTATCTCTGTCTCGAGTATTTTGGAGCCTGAGGCGAGGATTTCTGTGAGGTCGGTTATTTTCTTGTCTTTTACTTGGTTGCCGAGGCTTGTTCGCGGCTTCCAGTTTTCGAGATCTGGACCCGGGTCCACTCTTTTATCTCTTCGCTGATCTCTTCTCCCTCCTCTTCTTGCTGGAGCAGGATTCGGTTTTTCAGTTTTTACTTCTTCCATTGTGATTCCTCGATCTTCTTTTTGACGCCTTCAACAACCGCAGCATCTACTTTTGCGTGTTGGCCTGCCATGCGTTCTTTGGCCGGTACTGTTTTTTCTCCTAGGCTGATTTTGATTCCTGCTTGCTTGCTTCCGTGTAGGGCGGCGTATAATCGTCCGCCTTTGATGCTTGTTTGGAGGCCGATGTCGGCGATGACATCTACGGGGCCTGCTTTCTTTGCCAGTAGTATGCCTGTTAGGTAGGCTGCTGCGATGTTGCTTGTTGCCCCTTTCCAACCGTACTTTTCTAGCTCTCTGGTGCTTGCTGATGTTTGTATTTTGTCCCCTTTTGGGTCGTAGTGTACTATTTGGAGTGTGAGGTGCTTGTTGGTTTTGCGTACGACGAGTCTGGCCTTGGCGCTGGTGAGCAATCTACGTCGATTTTTGTAGTCTGTCTTGCCCTCGCGTTTTCGTCGGTACCTTATTGTTTTCATTTCTGCATCTCCTCTATGTACGTGATGAGGTGGCGTTTGCTTCTAAAGAAGCCACCTCTGATTTTTAGGTAGAGTGATCGATATACTTGGCTGGTGAGCTTTTTGGCAATTCGCAATTCTTGGAGCGCGGTTCTTTGCAGTCTTACGGAGTTCATCCAGCTGAGTTTTTTGCCTATTCTGGCTTTTGCCGTGCCTCTGCGGGTGCCGTGGCCTCGCTGTCTTCCTTTTTTTCTTTGCAGGGCTGCTTTACGGGCTCGTACTCTGCTGCTTCCCACGACGGGTTTGGCCACGATTTTTCCCTGGCTGATGAGGTTGCGGACGTCTGCCTTTCGGATTGCGTTCTTTACCTCTTCGCTTGTGGCTTTTACTCTAATACGTTTGGTGCTGCACTTGAGTATGTCCGCGGCCAGTCTTTTTTGTATCATCTTGCTTTGGTGACCAGCTTCTCAGCTTTTTTCTGGTCATCCTCCTTTTGTTCTTCGACTGTCTTCTTGTCGTCTTTCTTCTCGTCCTTCTTTTCTTCTTTTGCCGCCTTTACTTTTTTGGCCTTGGCTTTTTTCTTGTCATCGACTCTTTGTGTGATTTTTTGGAGTTCTTTTTCGATGTCGTAGTTGACCACCAAGACGCCTTTCTTTTTTGCTTCCTCTAGGATTTCCTTTCTTCTCTTGCTACCTACCTTGGCGATGATGCATGCTTTCTTTTCGTCTAGTGCTTTGACGTTGCTCACGAGGATGATGTCTTTTCCTTGTATTTTGTTTCTCTTAGCTACGGGACTGCCGTATCCTGCAGAGGGCATTGCCCCCTTGTTTCTCTCTCGAGTTTGTTTGTTGTGTGTGCCTCTTGGACGGCGCCAGCTACTGCGAACTTCTTTTCTGTTTTTTGTGCTGGCTCTTCTGAATTTCATGCTTTCTCCGTTATGTAGATTCCGTCTTGGAATATTCGTCTGTCCTTGCCTGTTAGTCGGGTGAGGAGTTCGATTCTTCCTGCAACTCTACCTGCTAGTTCCTTATCTGGACTCTCTACGGTTATGTCGGTGTCTTTGATCTCGATTTTTACGCCTTCGGGGACGTTCATCTCTCGTGGATGTTTTTCTCCGACAAAGTTCTTGACTTGGAGGGTGCTTCCTTGGAGTGCCACTTGCATGGGGAAGTGGGATGCGCATATTTTCAGTTTGTACACAAAGGGCTCTTGTACTCCTTGTACCATGTTTTGGGCGTGGCTTACGCAGGTGTTCAACAATTTTTTTTGCTTGCGTTTGTCTCCTTTTATGGCGAGCTTCAGAGTGTTGCCTTCTAGTTTGATCTGGACTTGGGGGAAACTGCGTTTCACCTCTCCCTTCTCTCCTTTTATGGATAGGTCAGGGAGTTCGTAGTTTCCGGTTACACCTT
>NYZT01000015.1 GCA_002687275.1 Candidatus Woesearchaeota archaeon | reverse complement strand
TGATAAAAGGAGGGGGCAGCCAGCACGCCGACCTCAGAGACGGGCTAGGAAAAGTCCATCACGAACTCGCGTTCAGGTTTAGCACCGGAGATAGGGTACGAAGCATCCCCGAGATGGCCGACGCACTAGAGCGAATGCCACACGACGCCTTCCACCATCACGTCAACGAACAAAAAAATGACATCTGTCAGTGGGTCCAGGAAGCATGCGGTGACGAGACCCTGGCACACTTACTAACAGTACACACCACAAAAGAAGAAATGACCGAAATACTTAAAATGAGGGTGGCGTACCTGGAGAGAAAGGCAGGATGGTAAACATTGTATTCGCGGAGCTAGAACCCTGGGCACAAGACTACGTCAAGAAAAAACTCAAAGGCCACCTGCTAAGCTTTATCGACGGCCCTATCACTGAAAAGAACGTGAGCTTGGCAAAGAACGCAGACGTGCTTTGCCCATTCACCTGGAGCAAGCTACCCGCAAAAGTAATCCAAAAGCTAAAAGTGCAGTGCATAGCCACCATGAGCACTGGCTTTGACCATATCGATCTGAAAGAGACCAAGAAACGAAATATTAACGTGAGCAACGTACCGGCGTACGGCTTCAACACCGTGGCACAGCACGCACTCGCACACATTCTAAACATTTCTAAGAAATACTACGACAGCGTCGAGAGCACAAAACGCGGCGATTTTAATCCGTGGCCGTACCGCGGCTTTGATCTTAAGGACAAGACCCTAGGCGTGCTAGGCACCGGCAAGATAGGCCTTGCGTTGATAGAGATGGCAAAAGGGTTCGAGATGAACGTCATAGCCTTTGACGTCATAAAAAACCATTCTGCAGCAAAAAAGCTGAGGTTCAAGTACGTCTCTCTAGACTCATTGTTCAAACGCAGCGATGTCATCTCCATCCACGTACCCTTGTTCCCGTCCACCAAGCACATAATCAACAAGAAAAGCTTGTCTAAGCTGAAGAAGGGCGTGGTTATCGTCAACACGTCCCGAGGCCCGGTTCTATCATCAGAGGCATTGTACGAAGGACTCAACCGAGGGATCATCGGAGCGGCAGGTCTTGACGTGCTGGAATCCGAAAAAACCTTCCGCGGCCACAAAGTCAAAGAGTTAAGCCCTGCAGAAAGGAAGATACATCTTATCGATCATGAATTAATGCGCATGCCCAACGTGTACGTCACGCCCCACAGCGCGTTCAACACGAACGAGGCCATCATGAGAATAATTGACACGACGATAGATAACGTGAATGCGTTCTTGAAAGGCAAACCTACGAATGTGGTTTCGTGATCTTTGTCACAAAAAACCCTTCTGTGTCGTTGTCCTGCGGCCACAATCTTAGACACTTGCTGACCTCGGAGTTATAGCCCTTGCCAGCAAAACTTGTCACGGCATCGCTTCTTTTCAGCTCAAGATCGATATCTTCGATCTTGGCATCAGGATGCTTTTCCAAGAAATAATCAATAACGCCCTCGTTTTCTGCTGGTTCTGAGGAACACGTGCTGTACACCAACATGCCGCCAGGTTTTGTTATCCTGTACGCGTTTTGCAACAACCGTTTTTGGATGCCTGCCAACCTGTTGATCATGTTTGGATTCCACATGGCGATGGTCTTCAGGCTTTTTCGTATGGTGCCCGTGCCGCTGCAAGGCGCATCAAGTAAAACCTTGTCAAACGTCCCTGAGATGCGTTCGCCCCTCATCTTTGTCATGACGTGTGCGGTGCAGCCGCTCCTTGCTAAGTTGATTCCGAGAGCTGCAAGCCGTTCGTGGGAGATGTCATTCGCCACCATGATGCCTGTGTTAGCCATCATGGCCACCATCTGACTAGTTTTGGAGCCCGGTGCTGCTGCCATGTCTAGAACAATGTCTCCCTCTTCTGGTTGCAAAACTAAAGGTGGGAGCATGGAGGCAGACTCTTGGACGTAATAGTATCCCAACGCGTGCGGGATGGTGTTGCCGATATCTAACCTGCCTTCCTTGTGCTCGACCCAAAAACCTTGTTTGCACCAGGGGATGGGAGTGAAGTCCCAGTCGGGCATGAGTTCTTTTACGTGTGCTTCGTTTGATTTTATCGTGTTGACACGAATGCTTTTTCTTAGAAAGCTCAGAGAGTATTTTTTGAACACGTCCCAGTCTGTCAGCTGCCGGTACTGCTCCACGAACTTTTCTTTAAAAACAATGTCCTGTGCGTTTGGATTAGGCTTAAGCATGGCTCGAGGAGAAAGCACAAGCATATAAAGGTAGCATTTTTCCCAACAAGATGCGGGATCCGGGGCTTTGGGATTATTGTAAAAACAAAAAACTATGCCTCAACCACATTCACTGGGACGGGGGCCTTCGTCCTGAAGATTTGTTCGCTTGGTATAACGCTGACGTCTCTCAGGATAGACCTCCACTCGTCTGGCCAGAAAATGACGTGCGCGGCAATCCCTTGCCCCAAGCCGGCCAGCCTTTCAAAGATGTTGAAGAATTGAGGGGGTTCATGCATGGTTTACTCGTTAAGCAAGGTTTTGGTGAGGTCTTCAAAGTCTCGTTACAGACTCTTCAGGATGCAGATGACATGCGAGAGATGGCTCTTGCTCATTGTAGGTATCTTGCAGACCACAATATAACCTTCGCAGAAACTCGGTTCGCTCCTTGGTATCACACAGATGGTGAAATGAGCATGCAATACGCGATAGGCGCGGCTATAAACGCGTTTGGTGAGGCCCGAGAAGAGACCGGTGTCGAGGTCCGCCCGATTGTATGCATCAATAGGGAGCTGGATGGGGAAGATGCCTGTCTTGTGGTTGAGGCTGCAAGACCTTACGCTAACGAGTTAGCAGGCATCGATCTTGCCTGTATAGAAAACGACAGGCCTCCGTGGATGTTTCGTGGTGCGTTCATGTTGGCAAAGACGTATGGGCTACGAAGAACCGTACATGCGGGGGAGATGTGCGATGAACAGACGAACTTGGATAACATTTACCAGGCTTTGGAACAACTAGATGCTAACGGCATATCTCATGCTCGTCCCCTATACAAGAAGACTGTCGACGGCTTTGATCTGGTTGAGCATATGATCAAAAACCAAGTACGCTTGGAGTCTAATCCTCGATCAAACGAGCGAACATTTGGGCAAGACATCGCGGAGTTACACCTTGACAAGCTGGTAGAGTGGGGTGTCTTAGTAACGGTTAATCCTGATGATCCTATGCTGTGGCCTGACGGGGACACCGTGCACAATTTGTACGCCTTAGGGGTGCTGTACGACAAAGAGTTTGTTGACCAAATGGTTGCGAATTCTTACGCTGCTGCGTGGACCGGGAGATAAGCAGTTGGCACTACTAGGAAGTATAGCAATAGTAGTATAAACGTGTGACTTGTTGTCACTCAGAATGTCTAGTAATACCATTGACGCACTCAGGATTTGTTCTGAGCGGATTATGGCTGCAAATGTGGATTCTCGCGATCTTACAAAACCACAAGCAGCTTTTTTTGCAACACAGGTCCTTATTGACCTTAATGGAAAGCGCGATGCCTATAACAATCTACTCCAGACAGTGGCGCTTGCCGCAGAACTCACTGCAGATCCGGCCGCAAGACATGCCACCGAGCACGGCGCAACGGAAAGACAGATGCAGGTTATTGACGGCTTGGTTCAAGCTTTTTCATTAGACAACACGGGTAAGGAGCTCGCCAAAGAACTATCTTTGAAAAATCCTGAGTATCAAGGACCGCAAACTGCTAAGGGGGCGTGTCGCGCGATGCTTCACTATCATGATTTGCTTGAAGCAGTTTACGCGCGGTACAACCTAAAATAAGCGCTTTACCACGTACGGTCCTTCTTTCTCATAGCCAAGTTTGGCATAGTACTCCTTGACGCCGATGCCTGCGATGACGACCATCTTGTCCTTTCTCTCTTTCCTGGCGATTTCTTCTGTCTTTGCCAGTAGTTGCTTGCCTAGGCCTTTGTGCTGGACTTTGCCTTCGCTGCCAATGCCTGCTGCCGTTCCATACACGTGTAGCTCTCGGATGATGGCGCTGGTAGGTGTGATTTCTTCTCTTAAGAATTCTTTTGGGTAGCGCATTCTGACAAAGCCTGCGATGGTGTCTTGCTTCCTGTCTTCATAGCTGATGAAGAACTCTTTTCCTCCGCTAGCTTCGTATTCTCTAACGATGAGTTCTGGATTTTCTATGGGTTTGTTCTTGGGCTCTCTGCACCTTATGCACCTGCATCGTACGTTTTGGTCGTGCATGTGCTGTCGTAGGTTGGTGATGCCGACGCCTGCCTCCCACCATTTTGTTGGCACGTCTCGCTGGACTCGCATGATTCTGCAATATTCTGGAACGAAAGGCTTGAAGGCTTTGATGAGCGTGCTTGCCTCCTCTGTGGTTAAGGGGGTGAACCTGCCTTCCTTCCAATCCCGCCAGAGGGGAGTGTTCTTGCTGACCATGCAGGGATAGAGTTTGAGCATGTCTGGTCGGTAGTCTGGGTCTGAGAATAACTGTTTCATGCCTTCTAGATCTCGTTTTTTGTCTGTCAGGGGCAGGCCGGGCATGTAGTGTGCGTTGATCTTGAATCCTAGGTCTTTTAGTATTTGCGAGCTTTTTTTGGTGTCTGCTACGGTGTGGCCGCGGTGGGTGTGTTCAAGAACGTCATCGTAGATGCTTTGGATGCCCAGTTCTACTCTTGTGCAGCCGAGTCTGAGCATTTGGTTGCCGTGTTCGAGCATGCCCCAGTCTGGTTTTGTCTCGATGGTGAGGCCGATGCATCGTACTTTTGCCTTTTCGTTGCGTTCTTGTTCTTTTTCTAGCGTGCTCGCCCCTTTCATCTTTCTGAGCTTTTCTTGTATCCTCTCGTAGCGCTCTTTGCCTTGTTCGAACACCTCGAAGAACTCGTTGAAGTCTTTGATGGTTTCAAAATCGTTCATGGCTTTGAAGGTGTCTGTGACGAACTCTTCTTGGTAGTCCTTGTCCATTGCTGGGAAGGTGCCTCCCATGATGATGACCTCGGCCTTGTCGTGGTCGTGGCCGAGCAGGTGGTACTGCTGCAAGCGGTTCATTACCTGGAGGTATGCGTCGTAGTGGTTGCGTATGGCACGCATGGTGGCTGGCTCGTGGCCTGTGTAGGATTGTGGCACGTCACCGAAAGGACTCTTTATGCCGCCAGGGCAGAACGTGCAACGGCCGTGCGGGCAGTTCCATGGTTTGGTCATGACGGCGATGGGTGCCACGCCAGAAATCGTTCGTACTGGCTTGCCTCTGAACTGTTTTTGCTTGCCTATCTTTGCAATGATTTCTGTGTTTGGCGGGATGTGCTTCATGCCCAGTTCCCTGCATAGCGCTATCTTCTGCCGAGCAAACTCTGCTTTTGGCAAGTCCAGCAGCGGTATGATGCGCTTGTAAAACTGTTCCATGCCGTGCGTATCGACGACAGACTTTTAAAGGTGTGCGGTTCTGGTCTTTTCTATGAATCTTCGATACAAGCAGGTTGTGGCGGTCATTGTTTGTGCTGTGATTATTATCGTTGGTGTCGTTTTGAAAAACGAGACAGAGACCACATCACCTACGCGCTTGTTGTGGTATGCTAGCGGTGTGTTAGTGCTCTATGTTGTTGTAAGAATGCTGGCTATCCGGAGGATGTATCTGCGTAACAGGGGCAAGTCTACTTAGGAGCGTGCGGGTCAGTCCCGGAACGCGTGCCATTGCATTCGGTGCTCACGTATGGATGTTTCGTCGTGCACTCGGCCACCCACTCTGCTCATGAAATAGCGGAGGTTAAAGAATGGCACGGCTTTTCTTGGTAATTCTAATACTGCCCATTTTTTTATTGACTGAAGTGCAAAAGTAGACTTGATCATGTTGTATACTAATTTTTTTGGTCCCGAGACTCCTGTTTCTATTGCTGCGTCGAATTCTCCTACGGTGATGTCTGTACCTTGTGTGTCATTCCTGACGCGGTAGGAGATGGACTGGTCGGTTATGCTGCACCAGGCGTAGTTTGGTTCTCCAGGGGTAACAAAGGCTACTGCTTGGGCGTCGAGGTACTTTTTTCCTCGTGTATTCTGCACGCCTTGCTGTGCGCGTACGATTTCTTCCACTCTTGAGGGTCCAAGGAGTTTTTGGTGTTCTCGACATAGATCTGACCAGTCGAGATCTATGAGCGAAAGGGTGACGTTCATCATGCGGAGTATTGTTTCTCCTTCTTTGAGTTTTCCAAGAAGCCTGTCTGCATCTTCGGGGCTTCCTTCCTGTAGAAGGTCTCGGTAGGTGGCTGCGTTGTTGGCTGCTCCGAGTGCGCTTTTCTCTTCATTTGGACGCCTTCGGTATTTTCTTCGAAATTTTCTTTCCTCTAGTGACCCGTCAGAGAATTCTTCTTGTGCTAGCGCCCACGCTTCGTCGTAATTGTTGGAGGCACGATACATCTGCTCGAGAAGGGCAGCATCCATGCTTACTTAGGAGCGCCTTGTGCTTCGCCGGGCTTGCCGGGGGCGCCTTCTTCTGCTCCTTTGGTTGGGAGTAACTCGTGGATCTTTGCTGCAGAGACGCCTGCTTCTTCTAGAGCTTTCTTGATGTCTGATCTTGACTTGCCACTCATGCTGTCCATGATCTTTTGTGCGGTGGCTTCTTCTGCTTGCTTTCTCTTTTCGATGGCTGCTTGCAGTTTCACTCGTTCTGCTTCTAGCTCTTTTAGCTCTTCTTCTGTAAGTTCTGTCTTTTCTGCTTCTATTTTTTCTTTTAATGGTGATTCTTGTACTTTTGAGATTATTTCTCTGGCTGGCTTGCCTTCTACCAGGATGCCTGCGCTGTTTGCGCTGCCAAGAACTTCTCTTACGCGAGCAAACATGTCCATGCCTAGGAGTCCTTCTTCTTTCATTTTTGCCACTTTGATGATTTGTTCGATTCTAAGATCGGCTACCTTGTCTGTGATGACGTTGCCTGATCCTTTTTCGATTTTTGCTTCTGCTTTTAGGAGTGCGCTTGTTGGTGGCAGTCCGACAGATATCTCGAATTCTTTTGATTCTTCGTCTACGGTTAGTTTTATGGGCACTTGCATGCCTTTGAAGGATTCTGTTTTTTTGTTGATTTCAGAGATGACCTCTCCGATGTTCACTCCTAGAGGTCCTAGGGCTGGGCCTAGTGGGGGGGCTGCGCTAGCTTTGCCTCCTTCCACTAATTGTTCGATGGTCTTCGTACCCATGGTATGATTGTTTGCAGAGGTCTTAAAAAGTTAATCCTCTTCCTCCTCATCGCTGTCTCTGCGGATAACTTTGACTGCGTCTATCTTTACGGTGATAGGGATGGGCACTGCCGCGCTTAAGAGTTCGACTACGACCTCTTCTTTGGTCTTGTCCACTCGGGTTATCTTTGCGTTTTCGCGTTTGAACGGTCCGGCTATGATCTCTACGACGTCGTTCTTTCGGATGTCGACGTCGATCTTGACCTTGGCGAGCATGTGTTCGATGTCTTTGTAGCTTATCTCTTTTGCTAGCACGTTTCTGGCGTAGGGTACGCCTGCGGCGGCCATCTCTGCGGTTTGCTTGTCGATGGCTTCTACGAATATGTAGCCGCGCATGCCGTGCGGTCGGATGACTGCCTGCACCTTATACTTCTTACGCTTGGCGTTGCTCGAGACAAAGTCGGCTACTTGGTCTTCTCGGTTGGCAGTGGTTCGGAGAGCGTAGATCTTTGTAGCGCTCTCTTCCTTTTCTTCGGACTTTTCCTCAGGTTTTTCCTCGGTTTTTTCCTTTTCTTCTGCCATTAAGATCACCAAAAACTAAAGTAAGAAACTATACAGATACCAACGGTGAGCTGTTTATAAAGGTTTCGTTAGGGCCTTGCTTTCTCCCACGCTGAGCTAAAATACTCTCTATAGCTGTCTGCCAGCTTCTTGTTGGTAAGCTTGAAGCTTACCGGGCGTCCGTTTTCTTCTATATTTGTCACCACGGTGTCTTTGTAGACGGTGATTCCTACGGGTGTTTTTTCTTTGGTGTAACGAACTTGCTGGTAGGTTCTGAGAAAGTGCTTGCCGTAGAGTTTTTCGAAGACAGATCGCATGCGTTCTGGCGCTAGCAGGCGTAGTTTTATGCCTTTTGCCTTGAGCATTTTGTTATGGCGTATGAATAACAGCTTGAGTCGTTTTGGTTCGTCCAGAGCTTGCTCGATGACGAATGCTTCGTACCTGTCGCCTCGCTTGAGCGTACGTAAGATTTCGGTAAAGGTCGATTGGAATCCTTGGAATCCTTCGTATACTTCTGCGGTGTTGCGATCTTGTAGGACGTTTTGGTGTTGTTTTAGTTTTGGTATTGCTTTCTTTATGCGCTGTTTTTGTTGTTGGAGCTCAGATTCCTTTCTTTGTAACACTGCTATGATGTCTTCTGGGTCAAGAGCGCTGAAATGCTTGCGATCGCCTTTTTTGATGTAGTTAACAAACCCTTTTTCGATTAGAGAGTTCAGGCAGTAGTACACGGTGGAGCTCTGGAGGCCTGCCTGTCTTGCTAGCGGGCTGTTGGTGGAGGGTCCGAGCTTGAGTAGGGAAAGATATACTTTGATCTCGCCATCGGTCAACCCTAATAGTTTCAATTCTTCTATCATTCAACAGTTACTATTGAATGAAAGTATAAAAGCCTTGCGTCGCTTATCCGAGTATGAGATTTTGGTGGGTGTTGTTGCTGTCGGTGGCCTGAGCACATGCCTGGCCATAGAAGCGAGAAGGTGGGTGGAGATCTCACGTTTGACATGAGAGATCATCGTGCGTGGAGAGAGCACGTACGGGACCAGAGGGGCTCGAACCCTCGACCGCCCGGTTAAGAGCCGGGTGCTCTACCGCTGAGCTATGGTCCCACAATCCAAAAAGAACACTGGCGGTTTATAAATGTAATGACTGGGCCTATCCTTCCCAATACTCGGTGAACGCTTGCTTAAACTCTTCAACGGCGGCTAGTCCTTCTTCATAGGCTTCTCCGCTTCTGGACTCTGGATTGTGGTTTAGGTTAACATCCCAACGAATTCCTGATTCCTTAATCGAAAGGCGGAGCGTGGCATGGGCTGCAAATCCAGAACCAATCCTCTCCTGCACCACCGTACCTTTTTCTTTCATTTCAGAAACCATTTTCTCAAGGTCTGCCTGTTCAAAGTCTTCCATAACCGAAGGGCCAAGGTGTAGTTCGTAAAGTCGGACCAACTCTCTTGCAGCATCCAGATTAAACTCCCGCATACTCGTGTGTTACGAGAATGTTATAATTAACTATCCGAATACCTACTTAAAATCCCGTGTAGCCTCAAGAATGGGTAGGTTGGCTTCTGTGGGGACGTAGATGACCTCGGTGTTGCCGTCGTTTAGCCCTTCAACAAACTTGTAGCGGATGTAGCTCTCTGTGATGCTGTCAGCAATAATCTCGTTGGCTTCTGCAATGCCTCCCGCACGGATTATTTCAGCCTCAGCCTTTAGCTTTGCCGCTTCTTTCTCTGCAATCGCTTCCTCTATGGCGATCTTCTTGTTCCACTCAGCTTCTTTTAGCTGAGCTTTTCCATTCAACTCTCTAGAATAAACTTTGTATTTTGGAACGCCCCAGAGAAGTAAGGATAAGATAACAACGATGAATATCGCACTTGCAACGGCTCGTCTGTCCATTATTAGCTAGTGTATTTTCCTACCTTTTAAAGTTATGGTGGTAAAAGTATTTAAATTTCAATTCTACTGTGTGTGCCATGGAAGAGAACATCATCCGATCGCTAATTTTCTTGGTGGCTGGTTTGTTAATAATCCTTTTTCCAAAGAAAATAAAGAAGATGCAATCCTATGTGGTAAAAAAACTTAACGTTGCCTGTTCTGATTCTGAAAACTCCCTTCGCATGATTGGTGTTGTCTTCTTAATCATCGCTGCAGCGCTATTCATGTATTCGAAGCGTTAGGACTTTCTTAACCCTTCAAACCATACGTTTAATGCATGATAAAAATCGTGTTCGGTGTCAAAATCCTGGTCGCAAGTTTCGTTGAAGATATCAAGACTTACTTTTGGGGAGTATACCTTACTTGGCGGGACACAAAGCCTGGTGCTTGTGTACCCGTCCCATTCAATAACGGGGAATGTTGGTGCAAGATCCTTGTCAAGGGAGGCGTCAACAGAACACCATTTCCCACGGGTCAATACTTCTAAGTACACATGATATATCTGGTCTACGTGTGGAATACGACGGATCTCTTCAGGTAAATCTACGGTGCTCCAACTAGAATCACACACTCTTGGCCGTACTTTGAGTCCTGCTCTATTGAGAAGTCTCTTAAGCTTCTTATGCTTGCCAACACAGGAAGTATTTGTTTCCGAAGGAGTGAGCGCAAAACGATAGGGTGTGTCTCTTACCTCCTCAAATATCTCGATTCTTCTCATGCGAATAAAAGGTAAGAAATCTTAATAAATGTTAGCTCTGTTACGCATTCTCATCCAAAAATCGTTTTAACGCTTCTAAGTCTCGCTCTTCTGCGTCGTAATGGTAGGCAGTTATGCCTACGGATTGGGCGCTTTTTACTGCCTCAGGGTTGTGTTCGAAGTAGATGACGTCTTGTGCTTGTAGGTTGAAGTTCTTGAGCATGGTTTTGAAGAATTTCGGATCGGTCTTGTCTGGTTCGTGCTTGAGCGTGAAGACCGGGTAGGGCATGTCGTGCAAGCCAAACTTTTCCATCTCCTCATCGTTGGCGTTGGTGAGAATGATCTTCTTGTTAGGATACCTCTCAAGCAGGTCCTGCATCTCCCCAAATATGCCTGCATCCTCGATGACGAACGTCTGAACCGCATCCACCAAGATGGTTTTCATGTGGGGATTGAGGACAACGGGGTTTATAAATCTTCAGTGGCTTTTCCTGCTATGTCTTTAGCTGACCAGATGGTTGATGAGCTCGTTCAGGAGGAGCTTGCAGAAACGCAGCTTTTGTTCTTGGAACCAACATCCGAAGATCTTTCTGGCAGGGTGTTGGACGTTGGTTGCGGACAGAACCATTACCTTGTTGATCACTTCATAAGTCAGGAGGTAGATGTGGAGGGTGTGGATCGCTTGGCGGAAACTAATGGCCGGATAATTGGCGCAGATCTCGGCAAGGACGCGCTGCCACGGCCAGACAACCATTACCGCACCATACTCGCGCACATGTTTACGCCATTTTACATTGCGTGCGGACCGTCCTACCGGCTTTTTGCTGCTTCAGACTTGTCTATTGCCGTAGAGGTCCGAATCAAGGCCCTGGACATTATGCAAGAGTTGCTGCGCGTGCTCGAGCCAGGTGGTCGCATACTGTGCAGTCCTACCATTATTGAGTTAGCTCATCAAGTACCTGGGGCGGCGATGGAGGACAGAGAAAACAGTGTTCCGCCCGATTTGTTGCCGCCTGCACCATTGCCCATCTTTGAGGACCAGAACGAGCTCTGCCTCCTAACTACGGCGGTCACCTACGAATCCTAAACCACGCTTCTGCTTGGCCTACAAAGTTCTGGACTTGGTCTGCTGACATGCTAGACGTGAAGTAGTCTAGGAAGACCAGGATGCCGATGGCGATGAGCAGTATGCCGGCGATGATGGAGGTGGTGTGAAGCTTGTGGGTTCCTACAGAGACCTGTCTTCCTTTGAACGAACTCCAAATCTTTGTTTGCTTTACTTTTTCAAAATGCGGTGCGATCAACAAAAACGGCAGGCCCAATCCCAATGCGTATGCGAACAGCAGGAGCGTGCCGTTAATGATTGTGGAGGTTGCTGCTAATAGTAGAAGTCCTGCGAGTATTGGTCCTACGCAGGCACTCCAGCCAACAGCAAACGCCATGCCGAACACGAACGAGCCCAGACCCGCTTTTTGGTTCTTTACCTTGATCTTGTAGCCAGTAAACCCTCTCCCTGACAGTTCGAAAACGCCGAGACCTATGAGTGCTAGGCCGACGATCTTTGTGAACATGCCTTGGTTTGCTTTCATTGCGCCACCAACAATCGCAGCGCCCGTGCCAAACAAGGAAAACACAAGGGTTAGGCCAAGCACAAATAGTAGGGTGTTACGCATGACCTTTTTGGTGTTGTAGCCAAAGAACGCTGCGAGCACAGGAAGCGTGCACGGGTTGATGAAGCTGATGACTCCTCCAAAGAACGAAATTATGAGAAAGATCGTGACGGGCCTGCCGGCTGTCTCTGGTGTAGGAATATCGTCGATCTCGCCTGCGATCACGACAGGTAGTAATAACAGGATTAGTCCTAGTATGGCAGTCTTACCCACGCCCATAAAGAGTATCGCTCCATCATATTTATAAGTCTTTCTTAGCTTTACAGTACGTGACAAAGAACGAGATTGAAGACTTTAGCAGTGTATATTACGCCCGATTGCTTCATGGCAGTGCCGAGCCGTTAGAGACTCTAGCGCTGCCTTTGTTGGGTATCCGGGAATGGTACCAAACAAAATTCCCTGGAGAGGGCCTCTTGCAAACCTGGATCGAAACAGGGAAATCACGACCGCAGCTAGACGTCTTAGTGGCAATGAGCAAAGACCACCACCACGTCGTGGTCGGCGTTGATGGGGTTCCTGAAGGGATTACCTGTAAAACGCAACCAAACCAAACACGGGTTTTGGAAGGTGAGATACTAGCTTCCACTGCCTATCCTAGAGAAGATGAGGCCTTTATTATGCCATTCTTACTTGGATTATGCAAAGTCCCTCTTCTTTAGGAATCGCAAGTTTATGCCATTCATTGAACAATAATTGAAGAGTGCTGCTTCTGAGCCTTTTGTGGTATCTGTGGCATAGCACTGTACTTCATGAACGCCCGCGTGCTTAATGCTGACAACACAGCCACGGATCATTCTCGAGAATCTTGCAACACCTAATTCTGCGATTCCATATGGTCCTAGAGCAGCGCGTATCTCAGCCTGACGGGGATTTCCAGGGAGGAACTCATACTCGTCACGAGCGACATGCTGTTTATTTCCCTTGCCTTCCGGTAAGACAAACGTTAATCTCTTTTCCCGGGTCTCAATCTCCCTTGTTTTTCTTACGATAACCTCGGGCTCGGGAAAGAGTGTTTGTATCTTCTGCCTATCTCTGTTCTTGGTTATCTGGCACAGCCTGCCATTAGTCATGGCTGCCTTTATGATGGCCGCCTCGCTGAGTTCTTTAACCTCTTGTCCGGGCGCCAAGAATTGAAGTTCCACTTTTTCCCCCCTAACAACTGCGGGGACATGTAAAACGTAGTACCAATGACAGCACGGAGGGTCGCTCACGTACAGTATGGGTCCGTATTTTCTAGAGTCGGTTTGCGATAACAACCTGGCTTCTGCATGATCGTCCAGGTTGCCTCCCCTTTCACCGTGAGCGATGTGATTCTCATCAAAGGAAGCCACAACCTCTGTTCCGCCTTCTGCCCTGAGCTTGTCCTTGATGTGGTGAAGCTTGGTAGGGACCCTGTGCTGTACATCCTGTCCTATGCATTTCCATATGCTCCTTACAATAGCCCCTGCGACCAATTTCGCAGCTGCAGCGGTCTCTGAGAACTGTAGTATCTGCCTTTCTGTGGTATCTCTGCGAAATAGCTTCGTGCCGTCAAAATAGATAACCTTGCCCGTGGTGAACAACTTTATGCCGTCGGTAAGAACGCCAGTATCCATCTCTTCGGCGGTGCTTTTAACTCCCCAGCCTTTGTTTATCCCTTTCGCTTTATAGGTGAATATTTGTGAGAGAGAAGTATAATAGTGATTGGATAGTTCTTCTGGAGGGGGTAGCATGTCGGCTACCTCTTGTAATTCGACGAGCAAGGTTGCATGATCCTCTCTCAATGCTCGCATGCTGACGCCTACCTCCTGACCTCTTTCAGAATCATGCAACAAGAACTGGCCGGCAGCATGGAAAAATATTTGTAACCTTTTGGCTATCTCAAACAAGTCGATCAGTTTGTTGATCAAAAGATCTGAAGGCGCGCCCATGGTGCCGTTTTGCGGATTGAAGTATAATAATTTGCCTGTTATGTAGTAGTATGGGTGAGGACAGCCCGTTACCTTTTTAAACAGACACCGTGTTGTTTGACGTATTGCCCTGGTAGTCTAGTGGCCTAGGATACAAGCCTGTCGCGCTTGGGACCCGGGTTCAAATCCCGGCCAGGGCGTCTTATTCTAACAATAGGGATCGCGCCGCAGAGGTGTAGTGCGTCTTGTCTGCAATTTTTCTTATTTTAACGTGAGAGGCGTTGAAAATATCGTCTGTTTCTGCAGCTTGACAAAACGCATCGGCCAAGCTGATTCCCTGCACGAGGTAGTGTGTTGGCTTCTCTTCGTCTAGGTTAGAAACAACATAGCTACCTATGCCTAATTGTTTCTCTTCTTGTGAAACTTGACTCTCTGCGTCGGGTGAGAGGATGACGCTTCCAGACACCATCTCCAGGTCTTTTCCCGGAAATTCGGTTCTAACGTTCGCTTCAGAGGTACCTGTGTATAAGATATCTTCCGCCAACATGGAAGTCAACTCGAAACTACGCATATGGCTTATTGATGACGGATCGCATAAAAACCTTGCTGTGATCCCTGTGAGCTCTACGCCTCTCTAGGGCCTAAGAGGTCTGATCGTCCGTTCTGTAATGCTTTGACCGTGTGGGGGAGGATGGAGTAGTGTCCGCATTTTTGCTGGAAGTCTATGTTGTAGTCAACTCCTCCAGCTCTCATCGCTGCCAGTAAGGGGAAGATTTGTTCGCCTACAGGAGATATAACGCCATCTGCCATGCCTTCAAAGATGCTTACGCGAGGCTTCATTCCGTTTGTTGGCGTCTTGGCAAGATGCTTAAGGTTACGAACGGGGTCATACTGTCCAGTGGCCTCTTCCAAATCCTTTTGTGCCAGTCTCCTTGCCTCGGCGGGGGTTTCATGAGGATACTTTGCCATGAGATCCGCTACTATGTGTTTTGTGATGGCGCAGTTGAAAACCGCGGATGCCGTGCCAATGCCTGTTTGTATTGCAACCAGGTCTTCTAGCTGGCCAGGGTACATTTCTGCAACTCTGTTTGCTGCGTAAAATCCTAGCGTGGTTCCCATGCTCATGCACACGACGCTTCTTGCATCGCCAAGATCATCTTCGATGCGTTCTTCCATTAGCGTAAATTCGTCTATGGATCCTTGTAAGTCAGAAGATACTACTGAGTCAGGAAGTTGGTGCACTATGACGTCTCGTTCAAAAAGATCGTATAGGGGCTCCATGGTTTCTATATCTACGTGCCATCCTGGAAACACAAGAACGCTCCCTTCTCCATTTCCGGCATATTTTTCCCTTCTCCACGTTCGAGGAGGGATTTTGCTATTACGACGTCCATGGACGTTGGTGCCAACAACCCAATCAAATAGCCGTTGGGGTATAAGGCTTAATGCGGTGGTGAGGTAGCCTCCTGCTACGTATAAGTGAGATTTACCTTCATAAGAGCTAGTAGGCATAGTATACTATAACAAATTGGCCTTTATAAATGTTTCGATTGTCGTCCCTTTTAAATGACCCTAAACCCTTTGTATAGTCCTGCAGCACTGCTCTCTATACATTTATATACTCCAAAAGTGCCCTCTTTGTCGTGAGCAAGAAAACAGTACTAACGATCGTGGGCGTCGTGGCAATAGTGGCCATCGTCTTCACATTCCAAACAGCGAAAGAGGGCCGTATGTACCAAGGTATGCAGCCCATGGGTGGCATGCCTCACTATGACGAGGCAATAATTGTCGATCCTGGCATGCCCTACGTGCCTGGATTGATAGCTCTCTATGGTTTTGAAGGGTACTATGAGGGGCTATCAACACTGAAAGATGGGTATGGCGATCATGATGGCACCATACTGGGAAATCCTCAAGTGACAGAAGGCTTTTCAGGAGCAGGCTTGCGCCTAGATGGCGTTGATGACAAAGTCATCATCCCTCATCATGATGACTTTATTGGATCTGCTTATGATGGAGAACCCTTTTCCATAGTCGTCCTTCCTGACACACAAATGCTTGCTGACTACCATCCTAAGGAGATGAACCGACTCACCAAGTGGGTCGTAGGCACGAAAGATGAGTTCAACACACAATTTGTCATCCACGTTGGAGACGTCGTTAATCTTGAGAATGTTGGTGATGGCAGGGAAGAACAGTGGCAACTTGCCAGTAAATCTATGGGTAGGCTAGAACGCGCAGGCATACCTTTCATCGTCAGCCCTGGAAATCATGACTACGACAATGAGTGTGTTAAGGGTAAGAAAAATAAGAAGCTCTCTGAGTACCACGCCTTTTTCCCCTTCCAAAGATACAAAGATGTTCCTAGGGGAAGGTTGGCATTTGGCAAGGACAACGCCAAAAATCCTTCTAACGCGAACACGTACGCGCTCTTCACCGCTGGCGGAGTACCCTTCATTGTTATATCTGTAGAATTCTGTCCTAGTGATGCAGTACTCGAGTGGGTTAACCAAGTCATCTCAGAACATCCCGACCGGGTGGTCATTCTCTCCACACACTCCTACCTAAGCAAGTCTGGTGGTTTTGCTAATGCATGTTACAATTCGGTCCCGGATGATCCTTATCTTAGGGCAAAGTATGGTCTGTTCAAGTATGGATGCTGCGAAAAACCAGGTAGCTGTAATAATGGTGAGGAAATCTATGAGAAGGTAGTGATTAATCAACCTCAGATGGCTCTTGTTGTCGGAGGACACGCCACAGGGTCTGAAGAAAAGACCCGATATGCTGGCGGACAGCCAATAAACCAGTTTGTTCGTGATTACCAGGCAGATGTGTATAAAGGCAAGAAGGGCTTTGACAACAAGGTTGACGTATTCACCATAGATCCTAAAAAGAACACGCTAAAGGTAACTACTTACCGTCTAAACCCTGCAGGTGCTTTCGTAGGCCTCGGAGAGATAACCAAAGTGGTGGATCGGCACTTTAGGACAAGCTATCTGACCGTGGAGGCCATGATAAAGACGGACACGCTCCAAGAGGGATATATTATTGCGAAAACAACAGACACCAAAGCTTCGTTTGCGTTGTATCAAAAGAATGATGTGTTGCGCTTTGGTATTAGCACAGAGAAGGATGGCTGGATCTCGGTTGGCGGATCCGT
>NYZT01000014.1 GCA_002687275.1 Candidatus Woesearchaeota archaeon | reverse complement strand
TTGGTGCTAGAGGTTGAGGGACGATCGGAGGTGCTTTTCCTTTGTGTATGACGTAGTACGCTCCGCCTGAAGCCAGTAAGAACAGGATTATGAGCGCGGCTACGACAAGAGCAAGCATGCTACCCTTCTCACCCACGAGGAAGTCCTCAGGGTCTAGAGGGTCTGTTCCTTCTTTAATCTCCTGGCCGTCGCTCACCCCGTCTCCATCCGTGTCCTTCATGTTAGGTACGGTGTTGTGGAGTAGGTATTCTTCTAGGCTGGTGAGGCCATCTCCATCAAGGTCAAGCTTGGCGTCTCTTGGGTCCTCAGGATCAAGACCGAAGTAGATCTCAAATTCGTCAGGCAGACCGTCCCCGTCAGTGTCTTGGTCTGCGCAACCTTTGCTGTTGGGTGTGGTTCCTGTGGGTGTGGAGGCTGCGCATCGGTCTATGTCGTCGGGTACGCCGTCTCCGTCTGTGTCAGATTTTGTGGGGTCTGAGCCTTTCGCAAACTCAACGATGTTTGCTAGCCCGTCTCCGTCAATGTCCATGACTGCGTCGCTCTTGTCAGTAGGATCAAGGCCGAAGAAGATCTCCCACTCGTCAGGCATGCCGTCTCGGTCATTGTCTGTTGGATCACACCCGTTAGGGCTTACCTTCACGGGTGCGCTGTGCTGGCATCGGTCTTGGCCATCATCCACGCCGTCATCATCTGTGTCGCCATCGTTAGGGTTGCTGCCGAGTCTGAACTCGTCAATGTTCAGCACGCCATCACCGTCAAAGTCTTTGAGCGCGTCTGTTGGATCGTTAGGATCAAGGCCGAACTGGAGCTCCCACTCATCGGGGATGCCGTCCTTGTCTTTATCTTCGTTAGAACAGCCGTCTTCGTCTACGGTGGCTCCTGGTGGCGTGAGCGGGCACCTGTCTCGTGGGTCGGGCACGCCGTCCTTGTCTGTGTCTGCCTCGTTGGGGTCTGTGCCGAGGAGGAATTCTACGATGTTGGGCAGGCCATCACCGTCAAAGTCCGCGTTGGCGTCATCTGGATCTGCAGGGTCTAGACCTAGGAAGAGTTCCCAGTCATCAGGGATGCCATCCTGGTCTCCATCAATCGTGCCGCAGCCATCGCTGTCGATGGTCTGGCCAAAGGGCGTTCGTGGACACTTGTCTCGTGCATCCTCAACCGTATCTCCATCGCTATCTCTGACGCGAGGGTTGCTGTTTTTGATAAACTCTAAGATGTTCGATACACCGTCACCATCTGCGTCTTGGATGGCATCTGCAGGATCGTTAGGGTCGAAGCCGTACTCTACCTCATAGTCATCAGGCAGTTTGTCCCCGTCAGTGTCTACCCTGCCACAACCGTCTCGGGATACGCTTCCTTTGGGCGTGCGTTGACACTTATCTACCGGGTCCTTCTTTCGGTCCCCGTCAATGTCTTGGTCGATGGGGCTGCTTCCTCTTAGGAACTCGTCGATGTTGGAAAGCTTGTCGCCGTCTATGTCAGCTAGCTGATCACTTGGATCTGCAGGGTTCAGCCCGAACTGGGTCTCCCAATCGTCGGACATCTTGTCACCGTCATTGTCTACGGTGCCGCAGCCAAAGAAGTCCACAGGCGTTCCTGCGGGAGTGTTGGGGCATCTGTCTCGGCCGTTTGGCACGCCGTCTGCGTCATCGTCAGCGCCAGGGTCAAACCCACCACACGTGTTGAGCACGCAGTTTGCCTTCTCACAATCCGCGTTGGAATTGCAGTTCTCGCCGTCCTCGCATTTCTTGGTGCAGCTTCCTCCACAGTCCTTATCTGACTCATCGCCGTTTCTTCTCTTATCGTTGCAGTTTCCTGACTGGCACGTGCCGCTCACACAGCTAAACCCGGTTTCGCAGTCCTTGTCTTTGGTGCAGCTGAGAATGCTGCACTGTTTGTTGTTGCACACCTGACCTAGCGGACAGGCACTATCGGTCTTGCAGCCCTGCTTGCACGTCCCGCTTTCACAGAGGAATCCGGGGTCACAATCGTTGTCCGTGGTGCAGGGTCCGCCAATGCAGATACCTTGGTCGCAGGTTTTTCCTGTACCGCACTCCGCATCTTCGGAGCAGCCAGTGGTGCATGCCGGGCAGTTCTGTCCACAGTCCTCGCCGATCTCAAATCCGGGCGTGATTATGCCGTCCTCGCAGGAGGGTTCTTTGCACGTTCCTGTTTTGGAGCTCTTGCTGCGTTTGACGCAGGGGTTGGTTCCACAGTCAGTGTGTTCCTTACATTTCTTTCCCAGGTCACAGCTAGGACAGATGGGGCCGCCACAGTCCTTGTCTGTCTCGTCGTTGTTTCTGCGCTCGTCTCTGCAACTGCGGGGGATGGTGTTCAGGTCTACTAGCACACCCTTGCCGGCCTTGGGCTTACTCACCAGGGCCACGCGATTTGTGGCCTCTACCTCTACGAGGTAGCTTTTTGTGTCCTCTAGCGAGGCTGCGACAAAGTGTGCGCTTCCGTCGAGCACGAACTCTGTTCTCTCGACAACCAACTCGAGGTCTTTGCCTCTGCACGTCTTTGCCCCACATTCTTTGACGCGTACGGTGTAGGAAAGTATGGGGCTCTCGGCATCCTCGCCAAGATAGGCCACTTTGATCTTGTCGTTATTGATGCTGACCTGGGGTTCTGCCTGGCCTGTGGCGGTGTCCACGGTTTTCATTTTTGGCGCAGTGCTATCGAACAAGACGTCGATGTCTGCCGCCACTTGCTCTCCTTCACGCGTGGAGCACTCTACTTTTATCTTGCTTGATCCCTTGTCCAAGCTTACCTGCTTCTGGTGGACAAATCCAAACTCGCCTAGCTGGACAAATGCGTCTCCAGGCGTCTGGGCCCTGCAATCTGTGCGCTTGTTGGTGGTGACGCGCGCGTCAAGCTTTTTCTGAGAGGTCACGATGGGTGTTTGTAACCCGACAAAGGAGAGCGGTATGGTGGTGTTCACCTTGATCGTGATGTTTTCTACCGTACTTACCAAACCTGCAGGGTTCTGGCAGGCTATGAAGAGTTTGTTCGAGCTCATGTCTGTGGTGAAATTCACCTCTACGGTGAGCACCTGTCTTGGGTTGATCTTGGAGCCTGGGAAGGGCGTTCTGAGCTGGCCGAACTGGCCAGGGCTAGCATCATAGTTGCAGAAGATAGGATCTGCTTCCTCGTCAGGTGAGTCAGGAATGCTTTCGACTATTAGGTTGGAGGCAAAGATCTCTTGGTCGGGTATCAAGCTCTGGGCTACGGGGTTTGGCGCAGCGCCCACTTCTATGGTTGGCGGGGTCTTGTCCACGCGTAGTTGGTAGGTTTGGACTGTTAGCTGTGATTTGATCTTGTCTATCGTGTTAGACTTGCAAATGATGTGGAACTCTTTGGCGTTCTCGTCGTGACCTTGGAAGCCTAGGCGTTTGTGGGTGAAGTTGTCTAGGCTGGTGAACTTGGGCAGGGCAGATGCTTCGAAGTTTGCCAGCGTGATGGGTGGTGGTGGCTGGTTAAAGGCAAACACGCACTGGCTTTTGATGTTAGTCTCGACCACGATGTCGCTTATTTCTGTGCCAGAAATTCCAAAGCTAGGCTCGTGGAGCACGATCTTCAGGTCTCCTTTGAGCACGTCAAACTGTCCTTCCCCACCTAGGAACTGGTCGACAAAGTCCAGGGCAGACCCGCTAACGTTTTTGAAGCCCGGTTCTAGGTCGATGCTGGACGTGAAGGCGCGCTCGTTGCTTTTTCCTTTGAAGCTACCAACAATGTTTTCTTGTGTCGCCACGACAAAGAATGGGCTGAGGAACTTGCGCTCTTTTAGGACAACTTCTTGGAGTTTGAAGCGCTGGGTGGCGTTCACCGCCACGCTGACACGCTGTCTGGTTTGTGGGTCTGTAGGATTGATCTCTAGTCCAGAGGTAAAACGGTCCTTAGCCAGCACGCCAAAGTCTACCTGTGCCTTCTCTCCCCCTAGCGTCTCGCACTCTGCGGTAAAGCAGTGGTTGCCGACGTCGTCTATCGAGGCGAACGTGAGGTGTTTTCTTCCAAACTCACCGAAGGGCGTTAGCGCGGTCAACGGATCTGCGGTCTTGCAGTCCACCAACCCCACCAAACAGTTTGCGCGCTTGTTGGTGCGGACGTTTACCGGAACCTTCAGGCCCAAAACTTCTGCGGGCGTGCGGCTGGTGGCGTTCAGAGGTAGTGTGCTGTCTGTGCTGAACTTAAGACTCTTGGTTGGGCCGATGAGATCAACGACGTTCTTGCATGCCACAAAGAATTCGTAGCTTGCTAGGTCGGTATCCACAGACACCTCGACCTCATGCGTGCGACCGGGAACCTGGTCAAAGGCGTTAGGAAGCTCGTCAAAGGCGACGTTGCCCTCGCCGTATCTGCACTCGGTGACGTCATCAGTTTCGACGAAGAACTCGGTTATGAATCCTCCCACAAGGTCTTCCTCAGCAATCGGGTTAGGATCTGCGAGTAGTTTTTTGATGACTGGAGGGGTGGTGTCTATGGTGAGCACGAACGCCTCCTGGCCGAACAAGGTTTTCCTGCCAGCATTTGCCGCACAGATCACGTGGAGGGTGTGATCTCCTGTGGACGTTGTCAACAGCTTTGTGTGCTGGATGTTATCTGTGGTCGTGAAGGGTAACATCACCGGGAAGTCTGCGGTTGTGGGCGTCTCTCCGAGCTTGTAGCGGCATTCTGCAGCTCTGCTTGTTTCTATAAGGATGTCGTGGTTGGTGTCCTTGCTCGTTCCAAATCGTGGGCGGATCATGACGATCTTAGGATTTTGGCCTGCCATGCGGAAGCTTCCGTTTCCCCGTACCGTACGCTTGAGGAAGTCTGTTCCTGTGGCAACCACCTTCTTTGCGCCGTCATCCATGTCGGTTACTTTGCGACTGAATTCTAGGGCGAGTGGTTTGTTGGCGGGTTTTGATTTGAATCCGTCAGTGAACGTTTGGTTGGTTATTATTTTGACAAACTTGCTTAGGAAGATCTCTTCGATGATTGCAAACTCCTCTAAGGCATAGGGTCGTTTGCTAATAATTTCAACGTCGGGGTCTCGTTCTAGTATGCCTTCTGGGAGAATAGAGAGAAATTGCGCCTCGCCGGTGTCTCCGGTGGCTACCTTGAATGACGTACTATTCTGCTTGCTAAGCAGCGTGACACAGTTGACCTCGTAGACTGTGTCCACGAAGGTCTTTACGTCCACTAGTGCAAGGTGGGCTCTGCTGAGGATGCGCTTGTCGCTTTCCTCGTCAGTAACGCATTTCGTGGTTTTCTTTGGGTCTGCCACAAAGAAGCATGTTTCTGGGCTTTGGACCTCGCGGTAGCTGCACGAGGCGTTCTTGTTCGTGGTTATGTTTATGGGAATGACAAAGTCGGGCACGTATCGGTTTGTGTGCACAGTGATCGCTAGTGGTTCGAGGGCCACGTTGAATGTTATCTTGTCTGTTACATTACCATTGGCTCCTGCACACTCCACGTTGAATGTGTGGGTGCCTTTTTCTTTGACCAGTATGGCTTGGCTGTGGCGGCGTGCAGGCATCATAGGGCCGTTGTTGTTCTCCTCCCTCTCTTGAGAGGGCACGATACCGTTGTTGAACGCTCGTATGTTTTTTCTCTGCTCGTCTGTAGCGTCAAACATGGAAAATTCTGTTTTGGAGAACCGGCAGAACGCCAGATCATCAGTGATGACTATGAGGTTTGTGGCATACTCGTCTCTGTTCACTGTCTCCTCTACCACAGGGTTGGGCAGGGCGAATTTTTCCACGATGACAGGGGCAGAGGTGTCCACGCGTAGCACAAAGGGCACTGACACGAACTTTTTGCGATCTTCTGATGCGCATACCACGTGGAGAACGTTGTCGTCCGCGGTTGGTAAGGTTATGGTCCTTGTGTGTTCAAAGCCAGCGTTGGTGACGAACTTGGGAAGCTGACTGAACACATTTTTACCCTTAGAATTTGGGGCAGGCCCGTTGATCTTAAAGCCACAGTCCACCTTGCGTGTGGTACCTAGCTTCACCTCGAATGTTAGTGACGGAGCTGCACCGAGGTAGGGTTTTAGGAGAACTATCTTTGCCACCCCTTTCCCTGCAGAGAACGTGCTTTCTGCCTCTAGCTTAACATCAAGTACACTGTTGGCAGTTGCGAACAAGGTCACGGCGCCATCTACTATGAGTTTTTTCTTGTCCTTGTGCTCAAAACTCTTACCTGTTTCACTGGCTGTGTAGTTTTCGGTTATGTCTTGGCTGAACGAGCCTCTGATGAACTTGTTGAACACTATCTCTTGGTCTGCGATGAGCTCGGTGAGCTCGACAGGTTTGGTGGCCGTCACCTTAACGATGACGTCAGTCTGTGTGGTGTCCACAGAAGGTTTGATAGAGATTTCGCCAGGATCCGGATCAATAACCACACCTACACGATAATTCTTAAGCATGAGAACGCCTTTATCGTTTTCTGCAAGCACGTCTAGCGTGAACGTACCCTCAACACCTGTTGGAACCGTGAACACGTTGTGGGATTGTGCTAGCTGGAGGTTATCCGGAGCGAGGGCCACCTCTCTGTCTAGGTTGAAGAGCTTTACCTCGACGATCTTTGCAGGCACGTTAAAGTCCAACGTGAATGTTGGCTGAGTGTCTGCCGTGTACAACTTGCCTTTGAATCCCTTACCTTTAGATATTTTTACCCTGGCCACTCTTGGTCCTTGGCAGTTTGCGCAAGCGTTGAACGTTATGGTCTGCACCACCTCAGGATTTTGGGCCTTGTCCTTGGAATAGTAATGCAACGTGTTCGCGCCTTCTTTGAGGTCTGCCAGCTTGTTCACGCCATCCTGGAAGAGCAGGTTGTTGATGATGAGACTTGACTGTGTGGTGGCTATGGGGAAGGTCTTGGCGTTGGCACAATCTTGGCCCTCTGCTGGCAAGCATAGGAAGATGGTGTGGCTTTTCCCAAAGGTGATATCTAGCTGTGGCCCGGATCTCGTAAGGTTGTCGAAGACTTGGAAGTTTATGTCGGTGGTTATGCCTCTTACTTTGGAGAAGAATGGCTTTGTCTCTGGCGGGATGAGGTCTGCCTCGCAGCTAGGATCGTCAAAGCAGTCTTGGATTGGGGCGTTACTGTTTCCATCCGCGTTTTTGAAGCACCTTTTTGTTCCTGGGTTGAGTTGGCACACGTTTAACCCGCACGTGTTTGACGTGCTGCCTACGCTAACCCGGTTTTGGCCGTCAATCTGTATGCCTCCGCTGGGGCTGCCGCACTGGCTTGCCTTGTGGTCTGCGCAGGTGGCGTCTCTGCAGCTTACCGCGATTCTTAGCTCGGGATTGTACAAGCACTTGTCGGTGTTAGATGATAGCTTGTTGGCCTTGGTTTCAGTACACTGATCGAATAGTTTGTTGTTGGCCTTGATTGATTGGGCTAAGGTTCCTTCGCTGACGCAGTTAGCACAGTTGTCCTTCTCCAGATGGATGCACACCCCTACGCCTACATCAGCTATGACGTCTCGCCACTCGCATAGTCCCCCTCCAATGCCACAATGATCCCTTCCGCACGACCCTTTTGTTTTGTAATCATGGCACAGCATGGTGTTCTTACACGAGGTACACTCGTCAACCACGCTCGAGCCGCGGTTAAAGAAGCAGAAGCTTCTATCTTTACCAGTACCTCCCTCACATTCTGGTTGCTTGTTGAACAGTGCAAAGGGACTCGTGGCACAAGGATCGGTGTTGGCACAGTCTGTGCCTTCCTTATCCGTTGTGCACGCATCACTGCCGCACTCGTCCGTCTTGGTTAACCGGTTGAACGAGTTGCAGGTGTGTGCTGCCTCGAGTCTTTGGCCAAAGAACTCCTTGACGTTTTTTACGAAAGAGCTAGGCTGGAACGTTGCAGGAGGGATGATGCCTAGCCCGTTCTGTTCTAGGTATGACCTTCTGAACGGCTCGAGGTAGCTAGCCATGTTGACACAGAAGGGCGCTACCCTTGTCTGCTTCCAGCAGAGAATGTCTCCCATGGTTATACTCTGGGTTGCAGGCTCGCTGTCCTTACCGTTATACATGGCCACCACGTGGTACGTGTAGACTTCGTCCCATAGGAGCTCTGCGTCTTGGTCGTTGTATGACGTAAACACTCCTTGATGTATTTGCTCGAAGTCTGTGCACTTGCTACCCTTGCACCTGCTGAGCTTGACAAGCTCAGGGGAGCACAGCACGTCAAACACGATGTTTACTTCTTTTTCTCCTGGTACGTGGAGTGCGTTAAGGTTTTGTGGCGGTGGGTTGAAGGCAGGGTTGTCACAGCCTTGTTCAGGATCGAGCACGCACTTGCTGGTGTCGAACTGGCATTCTTTTGTCTTACCCTTGGCTATGCAGCTCAAGGGTCCGGTGTGGAAGGCTTTGACTTCCGCGCATCCTACTGTGAGGGCCAGGCCTGGCTCGCATTCCTCGCCTAGCTCTATCTCGTCGTTGCCGCACTCGGCTTCTGCGGTCTCTCCGCCACAAAGCTTGGTGCAGGTTTGGTCGTCAGGCGCGATGACGCTCGTCACCTCCATACGATCATGATCGTCCGGACAATCGTCTATCGGGTTAATTACGTTTTTTGGATTGGCAATATTATCTTTACAACAACAACTCATCTGCGCCTGGCTAAAGACAGGCATGGCTAGCACGACGAGCACGATGAGTGCTAGGGCCAGTTTAGTTAATGCATTGTTCTGGGTCGTCATTGAATAGGGTTACCAGTTGTCCGTCTGTTCTTGAGCCGTCCGTGGCTTCGATGAGGAGATGGAGGCAGGGCGTTGAGGGCAAGGTTTCTGTACCCGTCAGTATTTGGTTGAAATTCTGCACAACGCTTACTCCTTGCTTGGGCCCGCCAAAGTTTTTGGGCGTGTAGCGCAAGGATACGGGCTGCCAGTCGTCAGGATCTATGGCCTCTACTTTGATGGCCTTGTTGGGATTGCACGTTCCGCCAACGACGCGCATTTTTTCGGATATCTTCCCGGGAGAGCGCGTGGTGCCCGCACTTTTCAGTCGCGTGTTTGCACACGCACGTATGGGCTCCAGTTCTTGTTGGTCGACGTACAGCAGGACAGGGGCCCGGTTAGGAATGCCTATGGATAGGTTGTAGGGTTTGCCTGCCAACCGGCTGTGGGTGTCGGTGATGGTGACCACGGTGCCTGTAGGCACAGAGTTTATTTTCACGCCTGCCTGACGGTGGAGCTCGAAATTAAGATCGGTGATTTCTTTGCCTATCATCAGGCGGATTAGTCTGAGCAAGCGCTTCAACCTTACGTCATAGTGTTGGGCGAACTCTTCTTGTTTGGACACGCCCGAGGAATCGATTATTTGTAGAGGCCAGGTGAGGAAGAGGTCTGTGCCGTCCTCGGTTAGTCTAGCGTCAATGACGGGTTCGGATTCTGGCTGGATTTTTGCTCCCTGATCTTCTAGGGCGTCAAGCGGGCAGGCAAGCATTCTCTGGGCGGTGTAGGTTTCTAGGGATTCCTCGACGCTGCGCTTGAAGCTGGTGTTTGTGGGGGGAATGTTAGCCCAGCCAAACACGCTTAGCGCCTTAAACGCTTTGGTGGTTGGATCAGATAGGCTGATGATGGGGAAGGTGTTCCAGGGGTAGTGGTCCATCTGTTTGTATTGGAGTTGTTCTGGATTTTGCGGTGCGTTCTTGACGACCGGCGGGCCGGGTATGTTGAACTCTGGCTGTAGGAGTATGTAGTTGGCCACCCTTCCGTCTCCGAGTATGGTGCTGGTCTCGTCGTCCATGTCAGACTGCTTGCCTCCCTGTCGTTCCTCGATTACTCCCTGGTTGCTGAGGAGGTGTAATGCTTCTTCTCCGGCTATTTGTAGACAGCTTTGTACGAACGCTATCACGAGGTCTGTTCGTGGCTTTGCCTGGACAGAAGACTCGTCTGGCCGAAACACCACCACACCTACACCCACCACACCTAAGATGATGATTCCTAGGATGATGAATAGTGTTATTTGTCCTCTCATCTGAGCTTAGCAGTTGCATCCCCCCATAGCGAGACAACACCTTTTGCTGGCGGCTCTTCTGGCGGCCGTGGCGGTGGCGCTGTCGACCCTATTCTAACGATCATGAATGTGTTGTCCACGTCGGTCTGTCCCTCGCATAGGGCTAAAGAGTCCCGTGTTTTTACGTACGTCAGACAGGGCGGCTCGGCGTCGTTGAAATCTATGTTCTGATAATGCAAGCCAGCCATGTCTCTGCTGTCTGGCCCAACGTTTCTTTCCAGCAGTGCTGACACGGCTCCTGTTGCCTTCTTTTGGAAGTAGAGGTTGTTGAAGTGGAGCATGCGGGCAAAGCCATCGTAGAAGGAGTCACGTGCGCTGCCAAACTCGGTGAAGGCTTTCACGAGTGATTCAACCGCGCCAAGACCGACCCCGCTGCCATCGATGCGTGTGTCTGTCGAGGCAAACACCATGTCAAAGCCTTTGTGGGCATAGATGTGGATTCCTTCTGAGGTGGTTAGACACCTTCCAAACGTGTTGTCCTTTACCCCGTTGCACGCAGTGCTAGACTGGCCTAGCGCTCCCAAGAATCCTCTATCACTGCTTAGCGGTACGTTGTACGCGGTTCCTATCGTTACCTTGTCGTTATAGGTAAGCACGCACATGTTGTTGACGCAGTCCACGACCTTGCCTGCCTTTCCTTTGATGCACGTCTTGAGGTATTCTTTGAGGAGTTTTCCGCGGAATTTAAGGTCTAACCTATTTGCAACCTCCTCGTGTCTGCCACAGAACAGTTGATAGTCTGCACCTGGTGGAACGCTTTTGAGCATGATGCTTGAAACAATGCTTGTCCTAGTGACCCAGTCACCCTTCCTGCAATAGTGGTCAAGGATGAACTGGGTGTCAAACACGCATTTGGGTTGTTCTATTGCAGAGTTAGCGTCAAAGAACGTGTCTGGCTTGCCTGTGTTGTCTAAGTCTCCCACAGGGGTGACTGGGCAGTGGTGTGGCTGTCGACAGAACCCTTTTATCTTCCTGTCAAAGCTCTCTTTTTGGAATAATTCGAAGAATGTCGCTCCTGAGCAGTCTTGCTTGCAGCTGCCGTCCTGTTCGCTGTTCTCACACACACCATCGCCACAAACAGCTAGAGCTATCGGTGCAATCAATAGTAGCAAAACCCCCAGCACTACCTCTTTTTTCACACAGCAGTGGCCAGTCTTAGACTATTTAAATATTTCGACGGGATCACTTGAAAGCAGTAGTAGTGTGCTCACACCTTATTCTCTTCGTAGGGCTGATCTCGATCTCAGTCCCTACACCCACACAGGTTTGACCATTCCAGCACTTGTCAATAGGGCAGCATTTCTGTGTGCCGGCTTTTGCCTTGCCGAGTGTTGGCTGTCTTCTCGCCAAGAAGGACTTACCCTGGTCTTCTTGCTTCTTGATGGTCTCCCACACCCCTGCTCTCGTGCAGAGGACCTCTTGGTTGCCAAAGTCTATGATTGCGCAGGCTGACTGGAAGGATATGAGTTTTCCGCCTCGTTTGGTGTCCTTCATGCCCGCAAGACCGCCTGTGCTTCCGCAACCGACAAACTTGCCGCCGAGATTGAACACTTTTTTGCTCACCGCAACGCCCTTCTCTGGGATGGGCTTGCCACTAAAGCAGGCAGTCTTGCCGCCGGTAGAACTACATCTTTTCTTGGTGAACAACGTAATGCCAAAAAAGGTGACGGGTTTGGACGTGCAGGTTACTTTGGGGGTGTTCACGTTAAAGTTTTGGCCGCCCTTACAGCATTTTCCTTCAAGCCACGTGCCTCCCTGGCGTTGTTCGCAGATGAACTGGGGCGTGACGCCGCAATGGCCCAAGACTTCTCCTTTGTCTACGTATTGGTAGTTGTCGTTGCAAGTGTGATACTTCGTGCTAACACATTTTGTCTTTCCAGGATTGCATTCTGCCCCACACTGACCGATGCGGTGCTTGTAGACTATGGACTCTGAACAGCACGTGCTCTTGCCGCAAGGATTGTACACGT
>NYZT01000013.1 GCA_002687275.1 Candidatus Woesearchaeota archaeon | reverse complement strand
GGGCAGGCTTTTGATGGCTACAACGCAGAGTACGATGCCTATGAGAAGGAATGCTAGCCAGGCATACGACCTTTCTTCTTCCTCTTCTGGGATTTCGTCCTCCTCAAAGTCAGGCCCTAGAAGCAGGTCAAGAACGTACTCTCCTTCTGCATCCACTTCCACAGATTCTTTGGCTATGCTGTCTGCGTACGTGGCAGTAATGATATAGTTTCCAGGAGGCACGGTAAACCTGTACGTTCCATTCTTTGCCACCAAGGTTTGCGGTGGCGTGGTGTCAATCTTTACGATGGCGTCTGCCTGGATGCTCAGATCTAGATCATAGATGCCGCCGTAGAGTGTGGCGCCCATGAGCAAGGGAAGCAAGCACAGCAATAGACGTTTCATGAGGTCTTACCAAGTCAATGCGCTTTATAAGCTTTCGCCGTCGGTAAAATCATTCTTCACGACCCTTTACGACTCTTTACAAGACTAAGCCAGAAAGAATGCTTATAAGCAAGCCCCTTCTAGGGTTGGCTGGAGGAAACAAACAATGAAAAAAATTACTAGTATTGCATTGATGTTGCTCATGTGTTTGGCAAGCGTAAGTATTGCTTTTGCGCAAACTGATGGGAACAATAAAAAGTCAAGATTAGGAAGAAACCAGCCCGATCTGATTTGCCCAGACATCGACCAACCAGTATGTGGTCGGGATGGGGTAACCTATGGCAACGCGTGCGAAGCACGAAAGGCAGGGAAGAGATTCGGCCCTGGAAGTTGCGATAGAAGCAGGGGGATATTGTGCCCGGCAATTTTCAAGCCAGTATGTGGCGTTGATTCAACTGGGGTGAAAAGAACGTTCCCGAACGCCTGCCGTGCTAACGCAGCAGGTGTCCAACGCTTTGAGGAAGGACCCTGTGAGAAAACTAATCCGATAACCAAGCCAGTTCAACCAATAGAAGATATCTGCCCCGCATTTGTCAAGCCGGTATGTGGCAGTGACGGTCGTACGTACGAGAATCCGTGCAAGGCCAAACAAGCAGAGGTTGACTACCGGGAAGGTGTCTGCGGTAGTAGCGCTAGAGACTTTGCCAGAGATAGGGGTAGGGAAGGCAGACCCAAGGTAGGATTGCCTGGACGAGCCAGACCTATGGATGGTAATATAACTCGCGGTGATCGTGCAGACAAAGTGCACAAGCGCCTGGAAAAGTTCGATATCGCCCAAAGCAAAGAGCACGTACAAAAGTCTAAGGCAGAATTGAAAGAGAGAAGGGCTAGCGCGCGAGCATGCAAGCAGCAAAGAACAGCTGAGTGCAAAGAAGCACGTAAGAAC
The DNA here is from genome assembly GCA_002687275.1 of Candidatus Woesearchaeota archaeon. Classification (GTDB taxonomy): domain Archaea; phylum Nanobdellota; class Nanobdellia; order Woesearchaeales; family ARS49. Next base: position 5,332 of record NYZT01000013.1, on the reverse strand, counting down.
CTGCGTGGTGGACTCATCAAGGTCTACCATGACGTGGCCCACAAGCGAACGCTGCGATTGGACCAAGCTGAGAGGCGTATTAATGCCGCAGATCTTTCTCCTGAAGAGAGAGATGTGCTGTTGGAGCGCATCAAGGCCCAGCGAGATGAGCTAGAGAAGCTTCGCGAAAAAGCTGCAGAGTTTGACGAGGACACGACCAAGCAAGAGCTCAAAGCCTATGTTTCAGAGCTCAAGACGGCTCAAAAAGAGTCTAAGCGAAGTGTCAACATCGGCCAGACGCATGGCGTGACCACCAAGTTGGGCAACGCCCAGAAGGCGTTGGGCGGTCAGCTGGAGCGGGTCCAAAAGGTTGTTTCCGAGAGAAACCTGGACTTCCAGTCAAGCATTGACGCGGTCCAGGCTGACGTGGACAAGATCGACGAGTTTTCAACCAAGCTCTTAGACTTGATCTCTGGCGGGGATATCGAGGATGCCAAAGCCGTCATGGTAGAGGCTAGAGACCACGTGCGAGACACGCACAAGGCCCTGAAGGACCTTGTTGTCAAGGTTAGAGAAACCGTGAAAGCAGCAGAGTAAATTATTTTTTTTCTTTTTTCCGAATAGTTTAAATAGGGAGCGGCTAAGAACGAGGTATGAACATGAAAAAAATCGCAATTGTGTTAGGTTTGCTTGTTTTGGTGGCTTGCGGTCAGTCCGCAGTTGTTGCGCCTGAGCAACCGCCGGCACCTACGAATGAGTTGCCAGACGAGCAGTTATCTGAACTGGACGACTTGTTGGATGAAGAACTCGATTTTGATCTAGACGAGGACCTGGCGCTGGATGATATCGATCTTTTAGAATAATTTTTTTACAGCATTCCTAATCGGATGCTCGTTTGTAGCTCTCGTAGACTGTACTCTAGCGGTCGCCTGGCGTCTGTGTCCCTTATGCCGTCAACCACGGTTTGGGCCTCTGCGGCTAGCTCTTTTGCACGGTCCATGTTTCCATCTAGGAAGGCTCGCTGGGCTCGCTCGATTGCGTGATGGGCCTCTGTGTCGCTTGCCTTGACCGCGGGTTTTGGTGCAGGTCGTAATCCTTTGGGTAGCTTGACCTCTACCTTCTCGGTGGCCTTCTTTGCGGCTCTTCGGCCCTCTACGCTGACTGACTTCTCTAGTTGCATCTTTCTTTTCTCTAACTGCTTGACCTCTGCGTCGGTCACCCTTGCTTTTTGGATTTTGTTTCTTTCTCTCTCGATGGCTGCTTTTTCTGCTTGGATCTGCTGTGATTTTTTCTGTATCTCTTGCTGTGTTCGTGTGGTGTGCTTTTCTTTTGTTTTGATGAGCTCTTGCATGTTTCTGAGATTTTTTTGTTCTCTTTCTAGGTGCTGGATCTTTTCGAGCACGCCGTCTTCGTCGTTCTCTAAGCGTTTTCGGTCTTGTTGGAGTTCTGAGCTTGCTTTGTGGTAGGCATCCTGTCTTGTTGAAAGATCTTGTAGTTCTTCCTCTACCACGTCTTGGATGTGTTCGCTTTCTACTTCTATCTTGTTGAGCATCTCTTGGACGGTTCGTGCCTTGCTGTCAAACTTTTTCTCGTACTGTGGGAGTTGGTCTAGCAACCCTTTGAACTGTGCCTCTACTTGGTTTTTTGTCTCTGCCAGGTCTCTTTTGGCTAGGTCACACGCTCGTTCGAGCACGCGTAGTGAGAGCTCTCGTTCTTCCAGGTCTTTTTCTTTTCTGCCTGTCTCTTGCTCTTTTTCTTCTACTTGCTGGCTGTGCAGGCTGGTTCTTTTTGCTAGCTCTTCTATTGCTTCTGCTTTTCTGTGTAAGTCTTCTCGTGAGCTTTCGAGCTGTAGTTGTTCCATCTCTACCTGGCGGAGCTTGTCTTCTGCTCGGGTGACGTCGTCCTTGACCGTTCTGCTTTTTTCGATGATTTTTTCTGCTTCTGGTCTCTCGCGCATCATGCGCTTGTACTCGTCAGTGTTTCTTGCGATGTTTTTCTTTTGTTCTTCTACTTGCTTTTTGATGGCGTTGATCTCTCTTTCTTTTTTGAGTAGGGCTTCCTCTCGTTTTTTTATCTCATCAATCCTTTTTTCTAGGTGTATGTGCTGGTTTTCGAGTTTTTTGGTGGCGTGTTCTGCGTTTTGTACGCTGTGTTTGTTCTCAAACGCTCCCACCACTCTGGAGAGTATTCCTCCTTTTCCTGGCTCGCGAATTTTTTCTAGCTGAGCCTTCTTTTCTTGGCCTTTTAGGAATTCTTCTCGTTGTTTGATGGCCCTTTCTTTCTGCTCTATGTGTAAAGAACTCTTTGCTGGCTCTGTTGGTGGTTTGAGCTTTATGATCGCCATTGGTGCCCCCCGGCAACCTAAAACAGCGTCTTGTGTTTAAAAACGTTTCTATTTCTCCACATCATAACCTTTTTAAATAGCGTGACTACAAGCAAGGTATGGAACGTTCATGCCTTACGTGCAAGAAGAGCCTGATGAATGATGCAGGCGGCGTAGAGTTCAAATGTCCACAGTGCAACGATTTTGACATCGTCCGCTGTGCGCACTGTCGCAAGACTGCCACGCGATATACTTGTGCTAAGTGTAGTTTTGAGGGCCCTAACTGATGGCAGACGTTCTTTGCACGCTCACGGTGAGGCCAGAAAGCCCAGAAACCGATACTGATGCCATACAGAAAGCTATTGACAACCTTATCCAGAAGGAAGGCGGCAAGGTGGGCAAGGTAGAGGTGAATGACATGGCCTTTGGCCTGAAAGAGTTACTAGTACACTTCTACTGGCCAGAAGACAAGGGCAGCCCTGATGACATTGAGCAAAAGGCTGCTGACGTTGAGGGCGTGCAATCCTCAAATATTACCAACGTCACGAGAGCGTTGGGATAGCCTTAAAAGCTGAGTTCTTCCTGTTGAGGCGTGACTAAGCCTGACCAAGATCCAACTGACGATCCTACCGTTCCTTCCCCTGCAGAAGAGGCACGCTTGCTGAAACATCGGCGCAGAGAGGATGATCCATCTCACGCCACAGACGAGGAAGTCTTTGCTGCTTATCAGAACGGTCTTATCGAGGTTCCTGAAGATGATGGGTGGGCGCCACCTGAACTGCCGGATGAGGGGCCTCCGCCCAAAATTGAGGTGTCTACAGACGATCTTGAACTCCGCGGTAAGCTGCACATGGCAGAAGAAAGGGCTGGCAAGGCAGAGGCTATGCTTCGCGGTCAGACAAAGCACGCGGCCAGCTTGGAAAAACGCTTGCAGCAGGCAGCAGAAGGTCTTCCTTTTGATCGGGAGATTCCTGAAGATAGGCTCCATTTAAGAGCCCCGCCACACGACGAAGACGCAGAGCGTGCCGTGCTGGGCTTGTATCTTAGCGATGCCGGACTCATGGACGGTTTTAACCAAAAATATCTTCACTCCATGTTCTACTTCCCTGATCATATAAAGATCCATGACGCCATGATGCGACTTGGCGCTCGCGCTGACACGGTGACGGTCTTCCAAGAGCTACAGAAGTTAGGACACGCCCAATTGCCTGCGACATATTTAACCGAACTGCTCGAGTTCTCTCAGCAAGTGAGCAAAGCAGCCATCACTGACCACATCCTTATCGTGGAGGAGCACTATCTCGCTCGTTCGTTGATTCAGTGGGGTAACCAGGTCATGAGAGGTGTCTACAGCCAGGAGCGGATAACTCCCTCAGAGGCAGAGGCAGTGGTAAAATCCGAGCGTCATGCTGAACATTCTGGTCGTTTGCAGGAGATGGATATTCCTTCGCGAACCATGGTAGATTTCATTCGGGCGTTAGGAACCGACCTTCTCGCAAAGTTGCTGCCCTATCGTGCCCAGTTTAGGGATGATCCCTTACGCGGCACTGAGGAGGTTGAAGAAAGGTTTGAGGAACTCAGGGCCAGGGATGGAAAGCCAGAGGTTGACCTCGGTTTTTCCAAGCTGAACAGCATCACGTACGGTTGCGGTCTTCCTCTCGTCGTCATGGGTGGTCACACCAAGCACGCCAAGAGCACGTTTGCGCTGAACCTTTGCCAAAACATCTCACGAAAAGGACTCACTACGTTGTTCTTGAGCTATCAGCTCCGACCTTACGAGGCCAGACAAAAGCTCATCGCTAGAGAGGCAGGTGTGGACAGCGAGCTGTTCCGCTATTACGAAGAGCTCCCGCCAGAATTTGAGGGCAAGGTACGGCCGGCTATCGAAACAGTGAAAAACACTCCTTTGTGGGTGCACCGAGGCCAGCGAGACATAGAGTACATCGTTCACAAAATTACTGAGATGAAGAGAAGATTCCCAGACATGCCTTTGGTGGTGTTGGACGAACTACAGAGCCTGCCTAAGTACCTCCCCTACCAAAACAATCCTTCTTACGTGTACGGAGAGTACTTGGAAACCTTGCGTAATCTTGCTGCAGACCTAAACATCATGATCTGGGTTAACGCAGAGCTCAAGTCTCCTACGAGGGGAAAAGAAAAAAAGCCTAGCTCGTGTCACGATTTCGCGCAATGTCACGAGTTGGAGCAGCGCGCAGATGCCGTGCTTGGCATGTGGAATCCTGGTGTTGCAGACCAGAGCAAGCCCACGGATAAAACAGAGATCGTGCCATTAGCACTAAGAAACAAGAAGGCTGGGGGGTTGAACTTCCACTTGGGAACCGATCTAGCCACGGCTAACTTTTACGAGCTCTAGCTAACTCCGCTTCCACTCTTTCCTTGAGCAGTTCGTATCTTTTCCTGGTGGCGTCTGATGACATGATGTACTTTCTTGTTGTGCGTAGTCCTTGGCTTCTTCTTTGGCCTCTCTCGAATTTGCTTCCTTCAGGGAACTGCTCGCGTGTGAAGTCAAGCTCTGCTTTGTGAATGTTGTTGAAGTAATGGGAGGCACTTTTTTTACCGGGGGGCCTTACCATGCACCACACAATCTTGCCACCCATGTAGTCCTGCACCACTGCTGCGGTCACTGCGCACTGCCCCCAGGAAGGATTGTCCCTTCTCCACAAGCCAGTCTTTGCGCACGTTCGTTTACACCAGCTTTTTTCAAGCGCCTTTGCTAATTCCTCTAACACTTCATCACCTGCTTCATAGTTTTCTTATCCGCGTCCGTCCTCACACCATAACCGCTAAAGTGTGTGCGGGTTGCTTTGTGGCCTTTCTTTTTCAACGCTTTTAGTATGGCGTCCATTTTTGGCAGGCTACTCTTGAGCTCTTTGGCTAGTCTGTGCGTGTCAAAAAACCCAACAACCTTGAGCTTGCTTTCCTCAGCAATCGCCTTGGTCATGGTCGTGTCGAAATCTTTGGCTATTTTCTTAGCTAAGGCTGCACCCCAGAGTTTGCCCAGCCATAGGG
>NYZT01000012.1 GCA_002687275.1 Candidatus Woesearchaeota archaeon | reverse complement strand
TTGCTTTGTTTTGCTTGATCCACAGAATACGCCAGCATGGGCTTGCCTGCTATGCGCTTGATATTTTTTCTAGGAATACCTTTGCTTCCACCTCTTGCAGGGATGATTGCCCATACCTCAGGTGTGTTAGTCATGAGTACGGTAACAAAACGCGCTTTTTAAACCTGCTGGACAGGTAGTTCTCTGATCCAAGCAATCATTTCTTTAAGACCCTCGTCGAAGTTTTTGGTAGGCTCCCAGTTAAGAGTTTCGGTAGCTTTGGTGTTGTCTGGCACTCTTCTTCGTACGTCGTGCTTGAACTCCTTGACGTGTTTGACCTCTAAGGTTCCTTCTTGGCCGGAGAGGGTGAAGATCTTCTTTGCAAGGTCCATCATGGTTATTTCTTGGTTGCTGCCAATGTTGAAGCTCTTATTGACTGCTTTTTCTGACTCTGCAGCTAGTATGAATCCTCTTGCCATGTCGGTAACATGGGTGAAACACCTTGTTTGCTCTCCATCTCCCAACATTTCCATGGTGCCTCCTGCCAGTATCTTTCTGATAAAGTCAGGAATGACGTTTGCGTAGCCCACTTCTTCATGTAGGTACGAATTCACACCATAACAGTTGAAAGGGCGGATGATCGTGTAATTAACGCCAAACTCTTCAGCGTATGCTCTTGCGTAATACTCGGTTACTAGCTTGGAAAAGCCGTAGATGTTTTTTGGGGGAGGAATCTCCCCAACATCAGACTCTTTGCTGGGAAATCGGTCAGTATCTGCAAACACCATGCTGCTGCTTGCTACTACAACTCGTTTTGTGCCTGCCTTTTTTGCTGCCTCGAAGACTGCAGATAACAATTTCAGGCTGCCATCAAGGATGGTTGCAGGTTTTTGGCTCATGTACCCCACCCCTCCTACTTTTGCGGCGAGATGTAAGCATACGTCGATGCCTTCCATGGCTCTGTCAGCGTTTTCTTGTACGGTTAAGTCACCGTTCAAAAATTCCACGCCTTCAGGTTCTTGTCCTGTCTTGCTGAGGTTGTCTGCAACCCTAACCGTGTGGCCTTTGGCTAGTAATTGTTTGCATACTTCGCGGCCGATAAAGCCCGCCCCTCCAGTGACGAGAACGTTCATAGTGGTACGAATCTCACGTGTGGTAATTTTTCTATGTCTTCTGAGCTTACTCCCCAGCCGTCAAAGAGAAGCAAGGGCTTTTCTGTTTTTTGGGCTAGCCGAAAAAGATCCAAGTCAGAATGAGAGGTATGATTGTTCAAGAAAAGCACGGCATGCGCGCCATCAAACCCTTCCTCAGGCGTTGTGGGCTTCACCCCAAACTCGTTGAGTTCTGTTTCTTTAACCACGGCGTCGTAGCCGTGCACGTTGGTGATGCCTGCTGCCTTAAGATGTGAAAGAATATCTAACGTGGTAGAAAATCGTGTGTCGCTTGTTTCCGGTCTTCCTTTGAAGGCAAAACCGAGGAGGAACACCTTCATTTGCTCTTTTGGAATGCCATTCTCTTGACAGAATGCCAAAACTCGTTCAGAGACGTAATACGGCATGCTTTCATTGGTTTTTCTGGCTACAGGAATAATCTGAGGTGTGAAGCCTGCTTTTTTTGCGCTGTGCATGAAAAGGTACGGATCCTTTCTTAGGCAGTACCCTCCCACACCTGGGCTGGGTTGTGGCATGTTGCCGCGAGGGTACCCTTCGTTTGCTCTTGCGATGATTTTGTTTGCGCTTAATCCCAAGCTGTTACATGCTAGCGCGAACTCGTTGACAATACCAAAGGTAGAATCTCTATACACGTTGTTCAACAACTTGGCCATCTCTGCCTCCTCTAAGGAGTCCATGCTCACGATGAAGGGGGTTAGTTCTCTGAAGATATTGATGGCGATATCTGTACTTTGCTTGTTGTAACCACCAACGATTTGCGGCAGCTCTCGTAACTCTTGCAGTGCCTTGCCTTCTAGGGTTCGTTCAGGCATGCTTGCGAAGAAAAACGTGCCTGCTTTCATTCCTGAGGCCCGCTCGAGTTCAGGTAGGACAACGCTTCTGCACGTTCCTACAGGCACCGTGCTTCGTACGATGACGACATCTCCTCGTTTCAACACCTTGCCAACGGATCTGCTTGCTTCCTTGATGTGCTCAAGGTTTGGCGTGTTGTCTGGCTGGACAGGAGTTCCCACACAGATGATGTAGACGTCTGCTTCCTCAGGGATTGTTGATTGTACGGTTAGAGTTTTGTTGAGAGTTCTTTCAAGAACTTTTTGTAGTCCTGTTTCGTGGAAGGGCGGCTTTGCCTTGCCCAACTCACTAACAACATCTGGGCTGATGTCTGTGCCAGTTACTTTTAGGCCTACATCTGCCATGGTGACGGCTAGCGTTAGTCCCACGTAGCCCATGCCCACGATGCATACGTGTCTTGTTTTGGCTTCGCTTGCCCGCCAGATGTCATAAAAGTTGAGGATGTCGGTTACTTGTTTTGGGTGGTCATGGTACAACAAAACCTGTCGGATGTTGAAGCCTGATTTGGGTTCTTTGCCTCTTGAGCGGAGTTCTTCTTCGATGCCCTTGACTAGTTCTGGATAGCTCAGGCTGTCAGACATCACAATAGGTTCGGAATTCATGATGTCTTTGACTGGCGAGGATAGCTTGGCACCCCCAATCACTCCCTTTCGGATGTCACCATCGGTAGCAATGCCTAACAATTGCTTGCCGTCATCAACCACCAGGGCTATGCCTGCCTGTGCCCCTTTTCTGGGAGCCTCGTTAATGACGGTCAATACCTCTTTTATCGTGGCTGTAGGAGCCACATGTAGGTCTTCTATGTTCACAAGTAAAATTCCTGAGGAGCGTTTAAAAACATTATGGACTAGGGCTACAGCGGAACACCATGGCGGTTTCTACACCCTTAGAATAGAAGCTCGTATCTTTCTTGCAGGAGTTCACCACCTTCCATAGTGGTCCTTTTTTGTTTATAGGGGGGAAGTCCACCCACATTATGGTGCCGCCTTTTTTGAACTCGGATTGGAGGTGGCGCGCGTTGGTCGCAGTGTCATTAAAAAAGTCCAAGTTTGTTTTTTCATACTCTTGCAAGTACAGTTTCAGCGCCCAGTTCCTGAAAAAGTAGAGATGTTCGTCAGTAGGGGTTGTTTCTTTGACGTACTCAATGGCATGCTTGGTTACTTGGTTGATGTTAGGGTGGGTGGTTCCATACGCAAACTCTTCGATGAGGTAGACGTTCAGCACTAAACCTGTTGCTAGCAACAACGCCAGCGTGGTCTCCTTGTGTGGCAACACCCAGTACGCTACGATACAGAGCAGCGCCACCAAGAATGCTAGTGCAATGCTGGAAAAGCTTGCCAAGAAGCCAATAGGACCAGAACCCCCATTAAAGGGTATCAAGAACTGCCAGTCCAAGGACAGCGCGCGGCTAACGTACGCCTCTTTTGGATAGAAAGGCAGTTGTTCTTGGGTTTGGTTGGCACCAACCACCATGACGAGCATTAAGATGGAGAAGAACGCAAAGCTCTGCCACCATCCTTTGGGTTTTTTAACAATTACCTTGCTGAGTCCGATGAACAAGAATGCAGGCATGAGCAAAGTGAAGTATCGATCAAACGGACTGAAGTTGTCATTCACGAACAAGGTGTAGAAGAGGATTAAGAGAACCGCCCACACATACCATCTGAAATGTGCCTTTTCGTATTTTTTCAGCCCTATCAACAACAAGGCGCCAAAGGGCAGCCCCAACCACAACAGAGCATAGAGTAATTGCACGAGGTAGGGCACGATGTGGAAGTCCTGCACGGTTTTCATCGTCATGTTCGCGCCACGCTCTATCGTGCTGTAGAAATGATTACTTCCTGTGGCGTACGAAATTATAGGGAATATTGCAAAGATCGCTGTCGTGATGAGACCTGCGATTATGCAGCGCTTGATGGCAAGCTTCCAATCTTTGTGGTAATACCATTGATCGAGTAAAAGTAAGGGGTAGAACAGGAAGCATTCATAGCGGCTAAGCATTCCTATGCCGCCAGCAATACCAAACACGTACAGCCACTTTTTATCTTTTGTTTTGTCCAAGCTAATCATAGCATACATGGCGAGGAGGAAGGCAAACAGCATGTTCACGCCGTTTAGTTCTACAGCAACCGAAGCCCACACGGCATAAACAGAAAAGGCAAACAGCGCCGCAGCCCACAACCCTGCCTTTTCGTTGTACAGACGCTTGCCGATAAGGTACACCAGCCAAATGTTGAGCATGCCAAACAGCAAGCTGGCCAATCTAGTGGCCAAGGTTGCGTCAGGAATGAACACTGCAAACAACTGGTTCATCCATGTTGGCAGGGGAGGCATCTCAAAGTTGTCTATTAACCCCACATGGTTGGTAGGCATGGCTCCTGGAACAAAGCGATACTCATCCCCATACACTAAATGCCCCAGCGCAGGCAATCGCACTACTAGCGCTAGCAGGAGAATAATCCATAATACATGCTTTGCTTGCATGAACTTAGAGTTGACAGTGCGGTTAAAAGCTTTGTGTAAACCCCCAATCCAATACCTTTTTAAGCGGCCAGCAAGGTGTTAGAGGATGAAAGCTAGTAAGCAGGGCTGGGAAAAACATTGGAAATTGTTAGACACGCCCAGCGCTTTCAGCAAATTTGCGCAATTCTTCAGACTCAACTTTCGAGCTAGAGCGGTCAGACGCGCATTCATCAAACACCTCCCTAGAAAGGGAACATTTGTAGAAACAGGCAGCGGGAGCTCGCAAACAAGCTACCGCATCCCAAGAGAGGGAAAAACGTTGATCGCGGTTGACTATGCACAGAGACCTCTAGACATCGCCAAGCGGTTTGTGGACAAAACCGTAAAGGCAGACATTCGCAAACTACCCTTCAAAAAGAACAGTGTTGACGGCATCTGGAATCTTGGTGTGATGGAACACTTCACCATGGAACAACGCAAAAAAATATTCAAAGAATTCCACCGCGTTCTGAAACCAGGAGGCAGAATCGTTATCTTCTGGCCAACACCCCACGCCTCAGACAAGATTTTCCTGGCCATGGTAAGCAGCACGTACAAGTTCTTTGGTGTAACAAAACAATTCTTCCCTGACGAACCAGGAAGGATCACACCCTGGCAAGCAAGAGCAGAGCTCCAGCAAAACAACTTCACCCCAAAAGCAGCCTACATGCCTTTCTGGGATTGCTGGACCCAAATGATCGTTGTTGGTGAAAAATGAAGTTGCGAGACCGATTCCGCAAGGCATACACCTGGGTGCCAGCATGCGAAAAGCTCCTAGACATTGGCGGCGATAGAGGAGACGTCACCGAAAAGTATCTAGAAAAGGCCAAAGAGGTGCACATGCTAGAAATCAATGCTGCCGCTGTAAAGTATTGCAAAAAACATTTTCCTAAGGTCAAGGCAAAGCAGGGCCAGGCAGAAAAATTGCCCTACCGAAACAACATGTTCGACGTCGTCGTCATGACCGAAACCTTAGAGCACGTCCAAGACGAGCAAAAAACAATCAGCGAGATCCACAGAGTGCTAAAAAAGGATGGCGTGCTCATCATGAGCACACCACACACTGGCTTGTTTGAGTTCATGGACGTTTTCAACCTGAAATTCCGCTTTCCTTTCCTGTTCCGCATGGTCAAAGGAGAGCAGGCAGCCAGGTCCTACACCCAAGAGCCAGACTGGCACAGACACTACTCACTTCAGCAATACCAACGCTTGATAAAGGATAAGTTTGCCATCCAAAAAGTTCACCGAGGAGGTTTTTTCGTTTGGCCGCTATTATGGTTTGTCCAAGATGGCATTTTACACTTCTTGTTTGAAAAAAATCCCCTCTGGGTGGACGCTCTTAAGAACACACTCATGGAATTAGATTATAGCATAGATTACGGTCCTTTTGCTTTCAACATCATGCTGCGAGCGAAAAAGCTTTCTTGAACAAAGGAATAGTCTTTGCCTTGGTAAACCGTGCCGCTATCTTTCTTGCCTTTTTTGACAGCTTTGCTTGGTTGCGAAGCACAAACTCGTACGCGATCACGGTGTCAGCCACCGTTCGCACCACCAATCTTGGGGATAGCTCACGCACTGCTTCCTTGTAGCCGCATTGTTCTGTGACAATCGGTGCGAAGCCTGCAGCCATGGCCTCGATAATGTTAATACCTGCAGGCTCTAACCGCGCAAGGTTGGCATACACCCCACACTTTGCCAGTATCTTTTCTGGGTGTGGCACCCTTCCTGTGACAATGACGTTGGGCTCAGAGTTAATCCATAATAATTCTCTAGAGAGCGTTCCCACCAAGTACAGGTCCAGCTCGTGCTTGTTTCGTAGGGCCTTCACCAAAGCCACCAAGAGATCAACACCCTTGTTTTGGTTCAAGTGTGGACCGATAAAACACACGTTCTTGTTCTTTGCAGGCTTGACCCCTAAGTAAGGTTTCGTGTCAACGTAAGGCGGGACGATGGCTCTTGCTGCCTTCCACGTAACATGCTCGTCCATGAACCCGCTCGTGCTTACCATGGTCGTGACCAGTCTTCCCGCAAGATCAAACAACCCTCTTACTAATGGATTCCATCGCTTTCTTGCAATAAAAAAAGGATCAGAGTTTATGGCAACGACCTTGAACCCTCCAAACAAGCGTTTTAGAAGCAAACCGGTCACCATCATCGGGCTTTCTATAAGATAGACGTCTGCTTTTGGCAAGAACAGGCCTCGCACAAAAGCATAGGCATGCATTATTAAGCCTGCCTTCTTTGCCCATCCTGGCGCGAACGGAACAAACCGTGCGTGCTGACTTTTTGCCCAAGCCTCATGGACAGGATGGGGATCGTAATACAAGAACACAACCTTCATATGCTCACCACACACAAAACCTTTATTAATATACTGGATCCAGGATCAGCATGGATTGGGAACAACGCCAACAGGAAGAGTTTAAGACCCGAAAGGAGGGTACCACGCTAGCTAAAAGCAAGAAAGCCTCCCACTTTATTGACATTCTCAGGAAGCACCAGGCAAAGAAAGTGCTAGATCTTGGCTGCAACGATGGCGGCTTTACGGCAAGATTAGAAAAAGAAGGCTTTGAGGCAGTAGGCATGGACCTTCCAGACGTCGTAAAGCACGCAATGGACACCTACCCTGACGTGCCCTTTGTTGCAGGAAGCGGAGAAAAAAAGCTTCCTTTCAAAGACGCCACTTTTGACGCGGTTGTGGCCTCAGAAGTCATCGAGCACATCCAACAAGACAAGCAGTTCGTCCAAGAATGCAAAAGAATACTCAAGAAAGGGGGCTTGTTGATCCTAGCCACCCCAAACCCTGGCTATGCCATCCACGCGTGGCTGCGCATGATAGGGTACAAGTGGGACGAAGGCCAGGACATGCACGCCAGAGAGTACACCCTTGACGAGCTGAGGGCCCTGCTCTCCCCGTTTTCGAACGTCACCATAACCGGCATTCCTTTTTCGTACATCGACCATAAAAGCAAAGTTGGCTGGATCGAACGATTTCTAGCAGATAGACAAAGACATACGTTAGTCGCGGTCGCTTTGCGATAGGTTTAAATGGCTTTTGTGGCTTGTAAGAACCATGAGCGACCTATCCGATGATGTAGACCCAATTACCTGGTTCGAGGAGCAGGGATTGTCTCAGGAAGATTTACGACAGGCAGCACGTTGCATTTCTGAATTTGAGATAGTGCAATATTCCCGTGGTGAGTTGGGCGATGAAAGAACCAAAGAGGTAGACGCCCACCTACAGTCGTGTGGAGAGTGCACCGAAATGTACGTCTCTCTTTCTGATGAGGCGAAAAAACCCGCATAACGCATGTTCTCATGAGCACAGTTAACCCCGAAGTTACGGCTCATTGCGATAGGTTTAAAAGACGCGAGTATCCTCCAGTGCTTGTGAGTGGAGTAAGCACGTTGGTGGAGATAGAAGAATTTCATAAGGACGTTGGCTGGGTGCCAACCGTGGACCTGATGCAGAATGTCACAGAAGAATGCCTTACAGATAACCAGTTGCGTATGTACATTGGAGGCAGCATGTCAAGCAAGCAGTGTCTACGAGTCGAAGAGCACATGGAAGAGTGTCCAGACTGCAGTTGCTTGTACGAACTTGAAGCCACCACGCAAGCTTTATAAAGAACGTTCTCGTAATATGCTTAGACGGCCATAGGGAGTGGGTCCCACCCGGTCTCATTCGAACCCGGAAGTTAAACCACTTTCCGTACCGGTCTGTACTGCGCTTTAGGTGTGGGAAAACCGGTAAGCTGTCACCCTTTTCTTATATTGGATCGAGCAAGGGCGTTTTTGCAGGAGTATATCGTGAAGCTCCAGCTAACAAAATATTCGCTGCGGCTCCAGCTAGTAACGCAGCAGGATAGTACACCACTTGGGTAGCGACGCCTGCTGCTGCACCCAGGAGGTAACCCAGGCGCCGATAACGTCCAGTCATGCCCATGGCAGAGCGCATTGCCGATCCACCGACAGAATGTCTCCCAGTAAGGAGCGAGTACGTCGAACCTGCGGCGTCAAGAGTTGTCAACAACCCTCTGACCCCACCATATAGCGTGTCTGCCAATCTTGGACTCATGACACCGTACATGCAGCTAACCCTTATAAATATTGTGGCGATTTTAATGCCATGGACTTTTTTGAGGATTTCATGAGGAAGTGTATGGAAAAAGCAGGAGACCGCACTTTCAACAACATGCAAGAATTGGTCGCAGTCATGCGCCAAGCAAATGACCTCTTCTCCCAACCCGTGTCCAAAAACGTTCTAGACTCCGTGGAAAAGGTAGACCGCAAGGAGTACGGTGGCGAGTACAACATGAATCCCAAAAACGTGCTGTGCGAGCAGACCATGACCGCGCCTTACCTACATGCCATGTACGCCTCTGTGTTCGAGCAGCTTGCACCCGGTGCAGAAACATTACTTGAGGTTGGCTGTGGGCCAGGAACCCAAGCAGCCATACTCGCCCATGCTCTACCCAACATCCACATCACAACCACAGAAATCTACGAAGGATTGGTGATGATTGCCCTTTCCAATTTCAAAAGAGACGGCCTAGACAAGAGGATTAAGCTGGACCATGTAGGCCCAGGAATTGAAGAACAGCAAGGAAGCTTTGACTGTGTAAGCGTGGCCTGCCGCATGAACCCTCAAGAGGTAGGGCACATGAGAGGACTGGTACGACCGGGCGGCTGTCTTTTGACACCAGAGGCACCCTTTGGTAGTGTGCATGCCCGACTCCGCGCGTACACAGATGGAAAAGTTACAGATATCACAGGCGTACGGTTTGTTCCATTTCAGTAGCTGAAGTACAGCAAGAGAATGTTTGCAAGATAGATTGCAACACACACCACGCAATAATGCTTGACTTTCGTGTGCATCACCCATGCCAGGTAGGCACTTCCAAGAACCGCAATCCAAGCGAGATAGCGAACGTAGAGCAAATTCTGGGAATAGACCATGACGAGCACTACGATATAGAAAGCAACACCCAAGACAGAGTTCTTCACGCCAAACGTTTTGGAGTACGGGCTCGTCAGCACTTTGGAGCAGCTTACCTTGCTAGAGATGTCACACACTGCAGGTTTTTTTGTCGTCTTTCCTTCAACATAAAAAGCGTACAACGATAGCGCCAATCCAACGCTCGCAATTATTGTCAGAGGATCCATGCGCTTGCTTCAATCTTCCAAGTATATAAGGATTTCTTTGTTCTTCTCATCCACCTCTTTGAGCAGCGGCTTGGCATTCTTCACAAAATCAGCCCAGTTGGGTCCTTTGTAGTATTTTTGGACTTCCTTCAATAGCGCGTCAACCTTTTGGTAGTGCTCGTACAGGACCTCTGCCTTTCGTTGGTACTCTGCCTCTTCTTTTTGTAATTCCTCAACCCTCTTTTCTTGCATGGAGACAGCTTTTTCCATCTTTTTCTTGAACTTTTCTGCTTCGGGTTCAACGTCAGGTTTTTTTAGTAAGGGTTGCATGATGGCGTGGATGGCCTCGCTCATTGTTTTGTACTTCTCCCCTCCAACAGAGAAAAGTGTTAGCAAGCCGTCCTTGACCTCTGGTTTGTCCTCCTCCAGAACGCCACGGAGTGATTTGATGATGGCTTCAGGGTCTGCCTGGAGTGCGTGAGGACTCACGTCTGCACGCCGACACACTTCCTCCGCATACCTCTTGCCTAATCCCAGCTGGGCCAGCGTCTTACTTACTGGCTCTCCGCCGAGTTTTATTTCTTTGATCTCATACAGGTTCTCTCGTTCTGGAGGAGTATACTTTTCACCAACCCCAATCTTTCTGTCCTCAAACGCTATTGAGAACTGTGCTGCTTTGATGGAATCCTCTACTAGTAAAATATTGCCCTTGCCGTAGAGTTCTATGTATAATGCTGCGTCTCGAAAGCTTATCTTGAGTATGCGTTCGCTTCCTACCTGTTCTATTCCCTCTATCCTTCGATTGTTTAGGAGTTTTCTTAGTTGGGTACAGAAACCGCCAACTTTTTCTGGTGCCTCTTCCTTGTCAGTAGACAGCCAACCGACATGTGGTAGGATGTGCAGGTAAGCTTTCTTTCCTTTGCGTAGCTGGAAGAGCATGTGCTGCCGTTCGTATTGGTAGACGTTGTCTACGTACGCACCGATATAGGGATGGAGTTCTTTGGCAAGCTGGCCTACCTCGATGGCGTTCAGCTGCAAAGCGAGTAGAGCTGTCATGGTTGGTAGGAGGTCCTTACCTATAAAAAGCTACCAGCTAATCGCAACAACACCGTTGATGATTAGTGCTATGCCTAGCCATTTGGTGGTGTTCATCTTCTCGCCTAGCATTTTTGGGCTTAATAGGCACACCCAGACGTTGGCTAGGCTGGTAACCGGGTAGAGTACTGAGACGTCGCCGTGCTGCAGGGCGAGTATGAATGGCACTGTGCTTAACCCGTAGAGCGCGCAGCCGCCGATGAGCTGATAGTTCTTTAGTAGCTTTAGAGGATGGAAGGATAGTCCGTGACTTCCCTTCTTTAAGGCAATAGCACCGAACGTGCCAATCCACGTGCCAAAAACCACCAAGGCTATCGCATAAAGACTAGTCATGCTTGCCTCCCATGCCCACAAACGTGAGGCCTGCGATGATGCTAGCGATACCTATCCATTTGGTAAACGTTAGAGGTTCTTGGAAAAGGAAGTATGCAAGGATGTTTACCCAGATGTAGCTTGTTGCGATGACGGGATATAGCAAGGTGAGCTCGCCGCCGGTTAGTGCATAAATCAGTATGGCCGCCCCTAAAGCGTACATGCACAGGCCTACAGGGATGTGCCATGACAGCGTTGGCAGTAAATCCGCACCGGTTTTCCAAAATATCTGGGCAGTGCTCGTGACAAAAGTGCACAGAATAACTAAACCTACCGCTTGGAGCTTACTCGGCTTCTTCATCCTTAGTCAGCGCCTCCATGAACACGCCGAAGGCAGGTCTTGTGATCAGCACTCCTGCGCTCACACCCAAGATTGTGGTGACGGCAAAGCCTTTGAGCATGCCTGCGCCAGCATACCATAGAGGTACCATGGCCACCAACGTTGCAAAGTAAGCAACAAAGATGATGAAGAAGGCATTCTTTAGGCGTTGTTTCCAGCTGGTTGAGTAGGAGTCCTTGCCTCGAAGCACTTCATCCGTGATAACGATCTGGTCATCCACGCCAGTACCTATGACAGCTATGATGCCTGCCACTGCGGCAAGATCGATGTTCCAACCAATCAAACTCGCAATGCCTAGCGTGATGAGTATTTCTGAAAGAGCAGTAATGATGACCGGGACGGCAATAACTAGCTTTCTGTACACAACAACCAACACGACTATGACTGCTAACAAGGACACCAGCGCCACCATGATCGCGTTTTTTGCGAACTCTTTTCCTAGAAGTGGGCTTATCGTGTCTATGCGTTCGATGTTCATCTTGGCAGGAAGACTTCCTGTGATGAGTATGGTTTGGAGCCTTTTCATGTTCTGCAAGGTGTTGTCTACTGCGGCCTGCATCGTGATGCCCTGACCGCTTCCGCTAATGCTGATGTCTGTGGTTGGTCTTCCTCGTAGGCCCGCGCCGATTTCTAGGCGGTCAACCTCTGCGTCGTCAAGGTATAGTATTATTGGCTCGGAGAGGTATCTGCCTCCACCGTCTCTAACAATCTCGTCAAGGTCTCTTGTCGCTGCTGCGAATCCTTTTGCCGCAGCTGCGCTTAGGCTTGTCTGGAAGGAGAATCCGCACGAAAACCCTCCGTCTACCTGCCCACAAGGAGAGTTAGGATCTATGCCTGAACATTGCGCGGTTCTGCATACGTATGTTATATCATCTCCGCCCTTGAACACGGTGGTGTTGCTGACGCGAGCCTCAAATTTGCCTTGCTTGCCGAGTAGTTCTTTCACTTCTTCGTCTGTGACACCGGCCATTTCAATAAGGATGAGCGTGTCCTGCTCTACACCAGGGAGCGGGATGCCGCTGGTTACTGGCGAGATGGTGACGTCTGCCAGGCCATAAACGTTCAGTCGTTCTTGCAGGTTGTCGATGATAGCAAGCATGATGTCTTCGGTGACTTCTTCTGCTGGAGCCATCAGCACTCGCGTGCCTCCTTGGAGGTCTAGACCTTTTCGTATGTTGTTTTTGGCTGCCTCAGTTACTCTGACGCCCAAGTCTTCTATACCTAACGTTCTTGTCTCGGTCTTTCGCACGGTTTTTGTCGTGGTAACGTTGGTGCCGTTCTTTTCTTCGGTAACCTGGATTGTTTGTGTTTGGTTGAGGTCTACCTCTACTGTTAATGGCCGAACGCGTAGCGTGTACGTTTGCTTTGTGGTGCGCAGGCTAATGGTTTGGTTGACCTGGAGGTCTCCAATCTCGGCGTAATAACTCTCAAGGTCGGTGATGGCCACCCCGTTTACGTTGGTGATGAGCTCTTTTGATCTAGGCTGCGTCCCTAGAGTAGGGCTCTCCATGCCTGCGGCAGCCGCGCTGCTGTTCTTGGTTATAGCCGTTATGGATACTCCTTCTGGGTTTCCTGGCTGGATGATCCAG
>NYZT01000011.1 GCA_002687275.1 Candidatus Woesearchaeota archaeon | reverse complement strand
TGCTGCCTTAATAACACTGGTTTCTGGCATCTTTGCCTCAGCCCACGTTGTTGATAGTAAAGAGATGCATGGAGTGCTCGCAGTCATCGTAGGGTTAGCATTAGTTCTTAGCCTGGCATGGTTTGTCAAGGATGGCAACTTCTTCATGAGTTATGGTGAGATGAGCCTTGGAATGTGGTCTGTGTGGATCATATCAAACATCGCCTTCATCGCCACCATACTCGCAATGGTGGGGTATGGCACTGCAGAAGGAAAAAACAGCATCATCAACCTCGCAATTTTCTTCTTTGCCCTTGACGTTGTAACAAGATACGTAGGCTTCGTGGTCAACCTTTCTGGCTATGTTGGCCTTTCGGTTATTTTCATCAGCGGAGGCCTCGTGCTCATCGTTGGCGGATTCTTGATTGAGAAATGGAGACGAAAGCTCATAATCTGAGGACACGGTTAGTTGTTGGTTTGATTGTCTTGCTCGTAATACTACTAGGTATGTGGGCCTACCTTTCTTGGCCACACATTTCAGGTACAGATGTCGTGCTAGCAACAAGACCCGTAGATCCGTTTGATCCCTTCCGAGGCCAGTACATGATCATCAATTATGAAATAGCAAATGTTGAGAGACCAGAAGGACTAACAAACGGAGACCACGTCTACATAGGCCTCCAACCAGACGCAGAGGGAATTGCCAGAGCAACCACGGTCTCAACAACCGTTCCTGATGGCTTGTTCATCCGTGGAACACTAGAAGGACGAAGTCTGCGCTTCGGCATCGAACAGTTCTTCTTCGAACACCACGCAGACGTGCCCACACGAGACATCACCGTCCACGCCAAGATAGCAGCTTCAGGCAGAGCAGGCATTGTCGGCTTATTGAAAGAAGGCAAGCCCGTAGAGATAGAATATAAAGCGGTCACTTTGACATCATGAACCTGAATCCTGAAGTAAAAGAAAAGTTTCCAGGCCTGCACATAGGTGTTGTAAGTATAACAGGCATTGACAACACCAAACCGCACGACGAAGTTGCGAAGCTGGTACAACAAGAACAAACAAAAGTCAAGAGTCTAAACATTCACGAGCTAGTTGACAACCCAAAAATAAAATCCTGGCAAGAGGCCTACCGCTCGTTTGGCGCAAAGCCCTCAAAATACCGGTGCTCAGTAGAAAACCTCTACCGCATGATTCTAGAAGGCATGACGCTACGAAGCATAAACCCAGTGGTGGACATCTACAACTACATCTCACTCAAGCACACCATCCCTGCTGGCGGGGATGACGCAGACAAGGTAGACGGCGAGATCACGCTAACGCTAGCAAAAGGGGATGAGTCGTTCGAGCAACTAAACAGCAAAGAACAAAGCAATCCCAAGCCAGGAGAAGTCATCTACAAAGATGACAAGGAAGTTCTTTGCCGCAGGTGGAACTGGCGAGAGTGCGACAAGACAAAAATGACCGAAGCCACAAAGAATGCCGTTCTCGTCGTAGAAGGCTTACCTCCCTTTTCCAAAGATGACATCCAAGCCATCTCTGACGAACTTGCAGAGCTAGTTACAAAATATTGCGGCGGCGAGTCCAAAGTAGAAGTTCTGAGCTAACGTTTTTATGCCATCTCTGCCCTGGCGGGATATGTCGGACATTCCAAGCATCGAGAGCCTGATGGGCGAGTTTGATTCATCTAATATAATAACCACCAAGGACAGGAACCCTGCGCGTATAAACTACGTCAGATATCGTGAGCTAAAAAGTCTCCAACACGAGTTTGTTGGATCAGGACCACAAGAGCATCCCTTCTTCGATCGCCTAGGTCCTGCACAAAAGTTTCGGATAGCCATGGTTGCAGAGGGCCTAGAAGACTATGACACCGCCATACTAGTACACCACAACATCAACGGAGACGAGAGCATGGGCGCCCTGTTCTTAGAATGGCTTGCAAATGACGAATCTGTCGAGGTCCTAGCAGAACGAGCCTCACCAGAGATGTGCCACTACCTTGCCAAGAGCGTGCATTTCAAAACAGAAAAAGATCCCATGCCAATATACGACAAGTGGCGAAAACACCACCAAGCTCGCGGAGATCACTTCAGGGCAGCGCGCGTCGGCTACAAAGCAGAGCGCTTCGACTGGATAGTAGATTCTGTAATCATGTTTCAGGATGTGGAATGGCCGCAATTCGCACAACGCACAGAGAGCGGAATAAAACAGTTAAAATTGGAGGGGTGGACGGAGGTGGCAGAATGCAAATTTGCCTTTGGCAAGACACCCCTTGGAGCAGCAAAGGAAATAGTCACATGGGCAAGAACCGCAAAAGCGAGAGGGAGTGAGCGGTATCTTGACATTTACGAAGCAGCCCGCGTCATGCTCTCCTACTGCAACCAACATGGAGCAGAAGGAAGAGTGTGCACAGAGATGCAAGATTTTGAGACGGCCTTTGACTTACTTGACAAGGCAACCAGCTGGTACAGCGCAGCATTACTCTACAGAAAGGTCGACCGGCCTAAGGCAACCATAGAAAAGATAAGGCGGCGAGCGGTAGAAAAATACTATCTAGAAGAGTTAGTGCTCGTTCCTGGAGATGACATGTATGGTCATCTTCTCCACAGCGAAGATGCAGCCAACCGATTGTACCAACAAAAATTCTACCACAAGCTACTCATGGACGACTATCGATGGCAGGAAGCCGCACGATACGCTAACCTACATGATCTAGATAACGATTACGCCCAACAGTGCACGGATCTTCGTGACCGAATGCAAAACATAAGACTAGGATTGTGCTGGGCCAACAGGCACTTCGTCCAGCAATACATTCCCTTAGCAGCGATGTCATGGTTGGTGTCCTTGCCTGAGGAAAGACTAAACCCGTTCATGGACGGACTAAACGAACATCTCAGAGGTACACAAAAACACGTTGAGGAAGTATGGCGATACATTGAAGAACACAAAGACGAAACACCCGCCCCGCTTGAGGAGCGAGACATGGCAGCAGTTCTCCTGAACGAGTGGTTTGGAACAAATGATGATCGCGGACTCTCACCGCCCCAAGTAGACCTGCGAGAGCATGCAGACGTCATGCAATGCCTAGCTAAGATCGCCGAGACCCGACCCCGCTACGCTTGCTACCAAGCAGCCAAACACTTCAAAACAGAGACAGCACCCAACAGCTGGATCGCGCGTACAAGAAGACGATTTAACGAGCGCAGGGTAGGATGGCACAAGTTCATCGAAATGGACTCGGTGTACGACGGGGCAGAGCGCTGGCAAACATGGGAATATGAGTATCGACCCACTAGTAAGCGGGCGACAGCAGGCATCCCTCTCATCTACGGGATTAAGACAGCTGAGGAGATATGGAGAGATGAGCCAGAACCGTACTAAGCACAAGCAGAGCAAACCGCATAGCCATCATTCACAGCATCTAACTTAGTATCAAACAATAATCTGTGGCGTGGATCGATCTTTCGAGCAAAAAAGCATTCTCGTTGGTGGACTTTCCCCGACCTCATGCTGACCACGAAATCTTTCTTCTTACGTTCTTGCTTGGTCTCTTCTTTTGCTTCAGATTCTTTCTTTACAGGATCTGCAAGCGCAGCTTGCATGTCCGTGAGCATGCCGTAAAGATTCAATAGTTTTTCTTTCATCTGATCCATTTCCTTTTGCTGATCAGTTTGTTTAACGTTGAGTTGGTCCATGTCGTGCTTGACACGGCTGAAAGAATCCTCGCACAGCTTTCTCAAATCCCTGTCCTTAAACATGACAGGGGGAGCAGCAGCATCCTTATAAACCTTCACCTTGATATCACTTAGAGGTAGTTTCAGTTGCGATCTTAGTGTTTTTGCATTCTTCTTATCGCAGGTCTTAGGGTCTCGTCTCTTAACGTTACAGAAAACACGAATTGTCGGGTTTGTGCGACCTCGAGAAGGCTTTGCACCTGAGATGTAGAATAAACATTTAACCATTCACTCGTGAGAGCGGCAAGTTTTCTAGTTCCTTGAAGCACAGCGGTGTTGAGTCGTGACAAAAGAGTACGCGTTTCCCTAAATGCTTCGAATTCTTCAGGTATTACACCTTGCCGAATGTCATATGAACTATAGAATATGACGCCTGTCCCAAGGGAGTTAGCAAGAATGACTCCATCTTCGCAAGTAGTTTTCCTGCTGCCGAGATAGAGCTCTCCTCTTCCTCGCGAATGGAATCCTTGGAATTTTTCACTAGCGAGTTCAACCTGCCTTAGGACTTGATGTACATAGCCATTATCTCCTAACAGGATGTGTGCAAATTCTAGATCACATTCACGATTGGAAATATCGAGCTCAACAGTATGCATCATAGAGTAACTAACAAGTAGTATATAAACCTCAGCTTAGCAGGCGTCCGCTTTCGAAGTAGTCCTTGATGCCTGCTTCCACGTCGAAATCTGGCTCGAAACCGATCATTTCTTTGGCATGGCCCATGTCGCATTCTGTATGCGTTTGATACGCCTCATGAGGGTTGTCTATATACTCTATCGTGCGTGAGGTGGCCATGGCGTTGTTTAGTATCTCCACGATCTTGTTGAAAGTTGTCGCAGTACCTGTGGCCACGTTAACAACACAATTTCGCGTTGCCTTTGCTGCTAGCAGATTAGCTTTTACCACGTCCTTGACGTACACCCACTCCCTTTTTTGCTCGCCCATCTTGAACAGTTTTGGATTTTTTTCTTTCATCTGCTGTGCTAGCTGGTAGATCATGCTTGCTCTCGGACCTTTGTGGTCCTCGCCTGGCCCGTACACGTTGCAATAACGCAAGCCAACAAACACAACACCTGGGTTTTGTGCTGCTAGTATCATTGCTTCCTCTTCTAGTCGTTGTTTACTTTCACCGTACGGGTTCATCGGGCGCATAGGGCCATCTTCTTTGAATGGCACGGGCGCATCACCATATGCTGCTGTTGAGGAGGCGTAAACAATACGCGTGCAACCGTTTGCAATGAGCTTTTTGAATAATTCTATGCTGCTGTGGACGTTGGCACGGAACATTTCCTCCTTGTCCATCAGCGTGGTGTCGTTGATGGCTGCTTGGTGGAAACAAACATCGATCTTCCCTAGTCTCTCAAAATCTATGCCTACGAGAGAGGGTTGGAGCACGGTGCCAGAAAAGTCAGGTATTTTTTGTTCGGCATCATGCCCTGTAATGAGAACGTCGTGACCTTGTTTTATGAGTTCTTGGACGAGGTTGCTTCCGATGAAGCCTGTCCCGCCAGTAACTAAAACACGCATCAAAGTATAGCGTGAAGTCTACTTATAAACATGGACCAGAAAGTAAGGTTGTACCTTACTTCTTGGATTTGCATGCTTTGCAGTTTTGTGAGCCTACTTTTCCTAAGCCCATCATCAAAAATGCAGCTGTCCACCACTGGATATTCCAGAAGTGCCATATGCTCAAGTCTCTAAGTAAGAACAATATACCTAGAACAAGCGTTATGGTGCCGCACATTTTCATGCACTTTTCGCATCCTTGCATTATATTCACCTCATAGTAGCGGCAAATATGGCCGTATTAAACGATTTAGTACGTACTCTATGGGTGGAAACGACCGTAGTGCCCTTCTTGGATGCCGTGCTTGTTGGCAAAGCCCTTGTTGACCTCTAGGACGTATTGTGTGGGTTGCTTGCTCACGTGATGCTCGCAAGGGTCGGCAAGGCAGGGCTCTGCCTGCTGGATGTCCACCACCACCCAGTCCTTGTCTAAGAAGATCATGTCAATAGGGAATCGTACGTTTTTCATCCAAAACGCTCTGTGCTCTTCGCTATCGAACATGAACAGCATGCCCTTGTCAGGTGCTAGCGAGTTCCGAAACATCAGCCCTCGTGTTTGGTCCATAGACTCTATCGCTAACTCTACCTCGACCTCTAGGGTGGAATCTTTCGTCTCAAAATCGATATGGGGAAAGGTTCCGCAGCCGACCAACAAAAACAGTAATAGCCATCGCATACCCTCGTTGTGGCAAACTCATATAAATAAGGTGGTAGTTATTTCAGAGGAATTTCGTATTTTGCGTGGTTCTTGACACCATAGAATGCTCTCACCAATCTTTCTAAGTAATACGCATCTATTGCGGCGACGTGTTCTATCCCTCGGTGCATGCCCAGTATGGATATTGCCGCATCGATTCCTCGCGTGCCGAGCGTGGTGTGGAAAATATCTGAAGCGTTAGCTATACGCTCCTCTTGCGATCCCATCATGGCCACATGATGTGGGATGTCGTTATCATCCAGCACGCGTCTAAACATGCTGCGGAACACAGGGTCTGAGTCATATCCTCCATAGGCACCAGTATCACCACCGCTGTAAACAAGCACAGGTCCAGCGCCCATGTAAGCACAATCCTTAACATCGTGCAACCCCATCTGGCTAGGACTTCCAGGGGCTGTGACATCTAAGAACAGGCTCCACCCATTTCTGAGGCCTTTGTGTTCGTGACCTGACTCTTTACCTCTTAAGAAGGTTATTGCGGGCGTGACAACATCTGAGAACGTGTTCTGTCGTAGGCTACCAGCTCCGGCATCTCCAACCTCCTCTCCAGAATACCATATTGCAAGCTTTGTATACTCAGGTCGTGTCGTTCCAATAAAGCCTCTCAACAAAGCATAGGCCGTTGCCATGTTGTCTTGGCCAGGCGCTGCAATGATTGACTTGTCAAGATCAGCAAATCTGGCCTGCCCGGCGGGGAAGAACCAAATATCTGCATCTTCAATGTCTCGCTCGGTAATCTGGGTTTGTGTGGTTCTACGCAGGCCGTTCATGGCCTGTAGTATGACTGTTTTCTTAGGATTGAAGCCTTTATCATTATATGGCCGGTTGCCAATCAACACTCGAAGCGCGTCCATCTCAGCTTCTTCATTAGTATAATGGAAGGCTGCGGACGGGGCAAAAAAGTGTGGCTCGCCGTTGTCATCCCCGATGATAATGTGTCGTTCTTCTAGCTTTCCCTCGCGGTTTCTCAAAGCCGCATGGATATACATTGCAAGAGGTATGTTCATGAAATCGTTCGATTTTATTCCGCCATAATGCATGCACTGTATGCCTGCTTGGTTGTAATTCTGACGTAGAGGATGGTCTGTCGCTCTCAAACACGGAGAGTCAATATGGGCTGCTACAATGTGCATTCCCTCTTCAATACCCTTAAGACCCACTTGGATGCCAAAAACCATCAATCCCCGTCTTGCATAGAATTTTTTTCGGTTTCCCAAGCTTTCCATGTCTGCGGTAAGCGCGGTTTCTAAGTCCATCTCCACATACCCTGCTCTTTCTAATTCGTTGCAAAGGTAGTCTGCTCGTAAGCGGTGATGCTTATGGGCCAAGGCCCTCATGTAGCCTGTAGCATAGCGACGAACATCACTAATTCCTCCAGGAGGGAGGGCGTGCCAGGCGCTGTCATGCGAATGATGCTCTTGGACGTGATGGCGGTTTTGTAAAAATATCTCTCTTTCTAGCTTCTCCGCCTGGGTCTGAGGCGGCTTCGGAGGTCTCCTTCTAGACGTCCTCTTCCGCGAGGTACTTGCCTTTTTGCGTTTAGGTGTCCCTGGTTTGTCAGCCATGCTTCACCCATTACCGTCCTTGGATGCTTCAACAGGGTCTGATTGATAAAGGTGATCTTTTCCGAGGAGTAACACATCTGTTAGTGCCTCTTCGAGGCAGTCTGCGTGTACGCCTGGCTTGCCGTGGCTTTCTTTGACGACCTGGCGGATGAGCTGTCTAGTTCTTTGGGGTTGGGTCCCCCAGACCCTACTAGAGCGTACGTTAGGACGTATTCTCTGGCCTGCCATATCAAGCGAGGTGCAGACCTCTTCTGAGCGGTTAACCCTCCACCCGTCGCAATCCACAAGATGATAGAACGTCCAGTACGCGTCATCAGTATCAGAAAGTTTGGTCACCACGTGAGACGGCGCTGCAGAGCACTCAAACACAAAGCCTCCGCTTTCTCCTCGGTAGATGCGCATGATGGCTATTATCCTCTTGCACTCTTAAACCTGTCCCTTATTTAGTCACGAATCGCAAGGTTTATAAACCGTGAACTGTTACTTACTGGTAGAGAGAAGGTTAGGAGGATTAACCTGCCATAAAGATGGCTGGAAATACGAATTCTTTTGACCGAGGAGGTTAAAATTGAGCATAGATAGCATACAACTAAAGCCTGAGCTAAATCAGGCCGTAAAAAAAGAAGGTTTCACAGAGTGGACCACGATACAAGAAAAGTGCATACCCCTCATCCTTGAAGGCAAGGATGTCGTGGGAAAAAGCAAGACAGGCAGCGGAAAGACCGCTGCATTCTGCCTACCCGTGCTGAACAAACTACAGCCAGGCAAACTACAAGTACTAGTACTAACACCAACAAGAGAACTCTGTTCCCAAGTTGCCGATGTCTTCCAAAACTTTGGCAAGACAGTAGGCGTAAACGTCGTCCAAGTGTACGGCGGTGTTGGCTACGAACCACAAGAACACGGCATACAAACCTCAGAGATCTTGGTTGGCACACCCGGACGAGTGCTAGACCACATCGAACGAGGTACGCTAAATCTTGAAACCGTAAAATGGTTGATTCTTGACGAAGCAGACCGAATGTTTGAGATGGGATTCATCGAGGATGTAGAAAGAATCATCAGCGATGTTTCCAGCGACAGACAGACACTATTATTTTCTGCAACCGTAGGAGAGCACATCTACAAGCTAGCAGAAAAACACCTGAGAGATCCTGTCACCATCAAAGGAGAGGACAAGGTAGACCACTCACAGCTAAAGCAAGAGTATTTTGTTGTTGACAGAAGAGAAAAGTTCTCAGCCCTCGTCCACTTCTTACGAGAAAAGACAGACGGGCTAGCCCTGGTGTTCTGTGCGACAAGAAGAGAGGCTTCATTGGTTGCAAAGAACTTGCAAAACAACAAGGTCAAAGCCATGGGCATCCACGGCGGCATGACCCAGAACAAGCGAGAGCATGCGTTACAAAGCTTGCATGATGCAAAAATCCAAGTTTTGGTGGCAACCGACGTTGCTGCAAGAGGACTAGACATCAAAGACGTCACCCACGTGTACAACTACGACGTTCCACCAACATCTGATGAGTACATCCACAGAATTGGGAGAACCGCACGAGCAGGCGAAAGCGGAGACGCAGTAACCTTGCTAAGCGAGAGAGACTACGACAACTTCAACAACGTCCTAGAAGATGCAACGCTAAAAATCCAGCGAGGAGACCTACCAAAATTCAACAAGGTAGCCTTCAATCCGTTTGCAGAAAAACCAGGCGGCCGAGGACGCATGCCACAACGGCGCAGAACCGACCGACCAAGGTTTGGAAGCTTCCGTCGATAACACGTACAGCACGTACGAAACTTTTTTCTTTGGTTAGTTGTGCCTTTGCTACGTGACAACCGCAACCTATGATGGGACAGGGTTAGGCACTTCAAAAGCGATAGCTTATCGTATGCTGGGCAGATCGAAAAGTCCAGACGAGTGGTTACGCGTAAAAGAAGGCCATGGCGTTGAGCGATCATTCTTTCAAAAAATTCGTGACCGGGCAAAAGAGTATTTTAGGGTTGGCGGAGAAACCATAGAACAAGAAGTTCATAACCATAATACTAGCGACCCTGCAGACACACTCGAGAGCGCACTATACATGACCGCAAATGACTTGCGAGACTCCCAAGAAAGATTAGATGTGGATTGTCTGCGAACAGCCAGAAACGCGCTTGTTAAACAAGCAAATATCTACGCAAAACGAGTGAAGGTAGGAACCATTCGCAAACCAAAAATATCTACTGATGACTTTAAGCACGTTTTCAACCTTATACAAGGCAGAATTGCCTACGAGAAAGCGTTGGATGCTAACGAACTGCAGACCGCAGAGTTTAGCATGTTTTTTAGGGATCGTCGGGAAGACTTTGGCAACGCGAACTTTAGCCGCCAATACGATTTCCGAAGAGGACTGACAGACACAGACTATCTTAACACACCCAGACCCAAAGCTCCAAAAATGGCACGACCAGAACCCAAAAAGGAAGGATTCTTTCGAAGATGGGGCTTTACCACCGCAGCCTCATTCTAATCCAAAACCTTTTTAAACTGCCTACTGTTTTTTCGACCTATGTCTTTATACACAAGAATGAGGTCGTTGTGGAAACAGCCCAAGAAGATGGAGCTGTGGAAAACAAGGATCATGGCCTGGCGTCGAGACCCTGCCACGTTACGATTAGAAAGACCGACGCGTCTTGATCGTGCAAGAAGTCTGGGGTACAAACCCATCAAAGGATTATTCGTTGTCAGACAAACCGTCATTCGAGGACCGCACAAGAAGAGCTTTGCTGGCGGCAGAAGAAGCAAGCGCAAAACAGGCAGACTAAACCTAAGACAGAACTATCGCGTCATTGCCGAGCAGCGAGCAGGCAAGGCATTCCCCAACACCGAAGTGCTAAATTCCTACTGGGTAGGCCAGGATGGCACCAAGGCATGGTACGAAGTCATACTAGCAGACCCACAAAGCCCCGACGTAAAGGCAAGAATGCCTTCCCTGGAACATCGCAAAGGCCGTGTCAACCGAGGATTAACCAGCGCTGGCAAGAAGGCCAGAGGCATGCACGGCAAGGGCAAAGGAAGAGTAAAGGCGCGACCTAGCCGCAGGGCAAACAAGAGGAAACAATGACAGAGTACAACCCAAAGGACTTTCTAGAGGACGACGAAGATGAAGAAGACGTCTTCGAAGACGACGGCCACGACGAGGGCGCCATCCCCGATCCTGAGTAACCGCACAAAAGTATATTTCTCGAATATGCCAACGTTTATCGGTCATGCCTCACTTATATAAGACATGACAGAGATTTCAGCCGAGGTCATGGAGAGACTTCGCGGATACAGAACAGCACTCGAAATGCAGCTTGCGCAAGACCAGGAAGAACATGACACCGATCAGCAAAGACCGGGAAGCCCGACCAGAATGTTTTTGCCTTACCAAACAGCCGAAGTGAATCAATCCGTAGAAGACGATGACAAAAGAAATCAAAAGCGTGAAGAGTCTAGGAGGTCGAGCTATTTGGTCCTGGTAAACCGAATTAGTATCTGCAAATGGGCACTAGCGCAATTCGACGATGCCTTCCCCGAGCTATCCGAAGAATTGGCAGTGTCTGAACAAGGTTAAACCAAGCACACCTTTTTAACCCAAGTTCTGATTTCCCCACCATGCGATGGTTACTTTTGCTCATGTTGCTGGCCACGTCGGTGATGGCTGCAGAGCAACTACGACAGCCTGACTTTATCGATGTTAAAGAAGAGAGTGCCACCATCGAAATCATCAAGGATGACGTGGTAAGAATCGACGGAACCACCATCTCTTTTGCGATCAAAGATATCACCAACGAGAGCGTTTTTTACGAGCTCTTCCCTGGCCAGGTGAGTCACGAGATCGGCGTCAATGCCTTGCAACAGCTAGAGCTCGAGGGAAGAACGGTGAACGTTAACCTGTTAGACGTGAGCCCGTTCAAGGTAGCAACGTTATTCATCTCCCACGCACCAACCACAGAAGCCACCACCGAGCCACAGATCGATATCCCCGTCGAGATAACCGTAGAGCCTCCAGCACCCGCAAAAGTTAGTTGGAGCATGCCTGCCTCAAAACAAGGCTGGCTTGTGCTCTTAGGAGTGTTTGTAGGCGGAATAATTCTTATCTATCTCATCCACTTAATCATAGGCGTTCGTCTATTTCCTTAGCAACATCACGCATGTGGTGTAGCGTGGCCTCCACATCTCGCTGCAGGTCATCCATAAGGCGCTGTAGTTCGTTCTCTCGTAGCAAGTATCGCTTCCTTTGCTGCACGACAAGTCCTCGCTCCATGAGCTCGTTCAGGTGATACACGACAGTAGCCCTCGTGATAAGCAGCCGGTTTGCTAACTCGTCAGAGCTCATGCTCTCCTGGGCCTTTGCAGCCTTTAGGAGCTCTAAAAACAGCCTGAACGCACTCTTATCTCGATCTCTAGGACCGAATAAACCGAGGCTCTGTCCAAACCATTGCAGCTCTGCGTTGATGTTGTTGCTTGGTGAGCCAGTACGGACAAGAACGATCTTGCGCTTGATCATAGCACTAGTTAGCCAACCCCCCTATATAAGCTTTTCCGAAAGGTTTATATAGTGAACGTAGTTTACATACCATTATGTTGACGTAAGGTCAACAATATACGATGGTGGGAAAAACAAAAAAAACCAAAAACGGCACGTTGGACCAGCTCAAACGCGTCCAAGCAGACTTCGAAAACTACGTAAAACGCGTAGAGAAAGAAAGAGAGACATCCCAACAACAAATCCGACACCAAGTCATCCATGACCTCCTACACATCATAGATGACTTCCATCACGCAGTACACAACGCAACAAACGCTTCCCAAGAAGAACTCGCCCAAGGCGTCGTAACCATAGCAAAACGCCTGGACAAGTTCCTCGAAAGCCAAGGGGTAAAGTGCATACAGTGCAAAGGCAAGCCAGACCCCTTCAAGCACGAAGTCGTGCTAGAAGTAGACAGCAAACAACCCGAAGGAACCATAGTCCAAGAGGTCCAAACAGGATACACCATCGGAGACAAAGTACTACGCTATGCCAAAGTAAGCATTAGCAGGAGGAAACCATGAAAATCTTAGGAATTGACTTAGGAACCAGTAACAGCGCAGCCGCAATATTAGAAGCCGGCAGACCAAAAATCGTACCATCAGCAGAAGGAGCCAGCATGTACGGCAAAGCCTTCCCCTCAGTGGTAAGCTTTGACAAAGACGGCAAAACACTCGTTGGCGAGCCAGCAAAACGCCAGGCAGTCAGCAACCCAGACGGAACAGTCATGGCCGCAAAAAGAAAGATGGGCTCAAACTTCAAGTACACCATCCACGGCAAAGACTACACCCCCCAACAGATAAGCGCCTTAATCCTCCAAAAGATCAAGCAAGACGCAGAAGCATTCCTAGGGGAAAAAATAGAAAAAGCAGTCATCACCGTGCCCGCCTACTTTGACGACAACCAAAGACAGGCGACAAAAGACGCAGGCGAGATTGCAGGATTAAAAGTTGAGAGAATAATCAACGAGCCAACCGCAGCATCACTAGCCTACGGACTAGACAAGAAAGAAGGCGAACAAAAAATACTCGTCTTCGATCTTGGCGGTGGCACCCTAGACGTCACCATCATGGAATTCGGAGATGGCGTCTTCGAAGTAAAGTCAACCTCAGGAGACACCCAACTCGGCGGCACCGACATGGACGACGCCATAATCAACCACATCGTGGAAAAAGTCAAAGAACTCCACAACGTTGACCTGAATGACGACGGCGCAGCCATGCAACGAGTACGCGAAGAGGCAGAAAAGCGAAAGATCGAACTCTCCCAAGTGGTAGAAACCGAAGTTAACCTACCGTTCATCGCCCAAGGAAACTCAGGACCGATAAGCTGCAGCTTCCCGCTAAAAAGAACAGACATAGAACGCTTGGTAGACGACATCGTAGAAAAGTGCCACAAAAGCGTCCAGCAAGCGCTAGAAGACGCAAAATTGTCAACCAATGACATCGACAAAGTCATCATGGTCGGCGGGCCAACAAGAATGCCCATCGTCCAACGCAAAGTGGAAGAGTGGCTAGGCGCAAAACCAGAACGCGGCGTAGACCCTATGGAATGCGTCGCCCAAGGAGCAGCCATCCAAGCAGGAGTGCTATCAGGAGACGTCAAAGACGTCTTATTGTTAGACGTCACGCCCTTAAGCCTAGGCATAGAAACACTGGGCGGAGTCTTCACCAAAGTGATAGACAAGAACACCACGATACCTGCCAAGAAAAAGCAAACCTTCTCCACGGCAGCAGACAACCAACCCGCGGTAACCATCCGGGTAGGCCAAGGAGAACGACCGATGTACGAGGACAACAAAAACCTCGGACAGTTTGATCTTGTAGGCATCCCTGCAGCACCAAGAGGCGTGCCACAGATCGAGGTAACCTTTGATATAGATGCCAACGGCATCCTGCACGTCACCGCAAAAGACCTCGGCACGAGCAAGGAACAAAGCATCAAGATAACTGCACCCAACAAGTTGGACGAAGCAGAGGTCGAGAAGATGCGCCAGGACGCAGAAAAGTTCGCCGAGCAGGACAAGAAGCGCAAGGAAGAAGCAGAGTTGTTAAACGAAGCAGAAACCTTGGTGTACAGCACAGAAAAAACCCTTGGTGAGGTCAAAGACAAGGTCAAGGAAGACGAGATCAAAGCCGTCAAAGACAAGGTCGAGGTTGTCAAGAAAGAGCTAGCCAAAGATCCAAAAGATCTTACAGCACTCAAGAAAGCGGTAGAGGCAGCCAAAGAGGTAGCCCAAAAAATGGCCACCGAACTCTACCAAAAGGCAGCCAAGGAACAAGAAGCTAAGAAAGCTAAAGATCCAAAAGCAGACGCCAAGGACAAAAAAGAAAAAACAGTGGATGCTGACTTCAAAGAGAAGAAGTAATTTAAAGGCATTCAAGAGCAAGCGCAAGGATGAGTAAGGATTACTACGAGCTACTAGGCGTAGGCAGAGACGCAAGTAAAGAGGACATCAAGAAAGCGTACAAAAAACTCGCAAAAAAATACCATCCAGACATTTCTAAGGAAGAAAACGCTGCAGAAAAGTTCAAAGAGATCTCAGAAGCAGCCGCAGTGCTCGGCGATGACCAAAAACGTCAGCAGTACGACCAGTTCGGCACCGCAGACGCACCCAACTTTCAAGGACACGACTTTAGCGGCTTCAATTTCGGCAATTTCGATGACCTCGTAGACAGCATATTTGGCGGCTTCGGCTTCAAAGGATTTGGCCGAAGACACGGCCAGCATGGCAATGATTTGCAAACTGAAGTAAGCATAACGCTCAAAGAGGCCAGCGAAGGCCTAGCCAAAGACGTCACCATCAACAGCCTCACAAGCTGCGAAGAGTGCGAAGGCCAGGGCGGCACAGGTGAGCAATCCTGCGACACGTGCAAAGGCCAAGGAAGCATCCAACAAGCCCACCAAACGCCGCTAGGCGTGTTTGCCACCCAGCGACCATGCAAAGACTGCTCAGGAGCAGGCGTGAGCTACCAAAACGAGTGCAAAGATTGTGAAGGTCAAGGACGCTCCAAAAAGAAACGAAAGATAGAAGCAGAAATTCCTGCAGGAGTAGAAGATGGCATGAGACTACGCCTAGCAGGACAGGGCGAGGCAGGCCTCAAAGGCGGCAGAGATGGGGACCTATTCGTCTTCATCCACGTAAAACCAGATGATCGGTTTGAGAGACGCGGGCCACACCTGCTAGCAGAACAACGCGTACCCTTCCCCATACTATGCCTTGGCGGCAAGGTAGAGATAGAGACATTAGACGGCAAGGGAGACCTCAAAATCCCTGCAGGGACGCAAGACAACACCGTCTTCAAGCTCGGCGGCAAGGGCATGCCCTCCGTCCGCGGCGGGCAAGGAGACCTCCACGTCCGCGTCCTAGCAGACGTGCCAAAACGCCTATCCAAGAAGCAAAAAGACGCACTCAAAGACTTCGCCGGCTCCCCTAAGAAAGGCTGGTTGTTCTGACGGCGCAGAAGTTATTGTCTTCTGGCTATTCTAACGCATCAATAACCGCTTTAAATAGCTAATTGATCTGCAGTCTAGGATCGCTTCTTTTCCAAAACTCATCGAAAAATTCCTGAAAAGAGTCAGCAACTTCCTGCTTGACGATCTCCACCGCCAGCATATCCTCGGGATTCTGGCCGGTAGGGATGTAGACAACAACCGTGTCCTTGTACACCAAAAAATAAGTCGGTGAATCAAATTTTATCGGCATATACCGGGCATCGCAACCCTTGTAACTATTTCTATTATTCAAAACCTGGGTTGGGGTGTCCTGATTAAACAAAATCTTACTTTTTATTCCTAGCTTTCCCCTACGTACATGGTCTCGCTGCCAGAAAAGATGGTGTTCTTTTGGCTGCTCTGCGCCACCAAAATAGCAATGTGCATCTCCACGTTTTAGCTTGTTGTAGGTCTGCTCATGCACCGCAATCATGCCCTTAAATCCTTGGTATACTCTAACCTCGCTCTGGTTGGAGGCGTGTAGTTTTGCCATCAGCTCAGGGATGAGCTTTTCCACCTTTGTCTTGCTTTGCTTAAGATGGTCCTCTTGCTCCTTGATGCCCTCAAGCAAGCGTTTAGGGTCTGCCGCTTGGTAGTACTTTGTCCTGTCCTTGGCCACGTACGTGATGAGGCCTAGTTTGATCAGCTTGTCAAGAATCTCGTAGATGAACGATCTCGTGACCCCAGACTTTTGGATTATAGGGCCAGTGGTAGATGAACCAAGATCAAGCAAAGCTAGATACACCCTCGACTCGCCATCAGTAAGCCCAGCCTCAATGAGTACTTCCCTATCCATAGTCTTGCAATATGCAGATAACATAAAAACCCTACCCTTTGCATACTAGTACCGGTGTGCTAATGTTTATACTGGAGTTGTGCACAATAACATCATGAAAAGACTAACCATCCTACTCTTCATGCTTGCGGCATGCTCCTCCCCCGACGACATAAACATAGGAGGGATATTCATGCTCACCGGTCCAGCAGCAACACATGGAAAGGACTCAGCGCAGGCTGCAGAGCTCGCCATTAACGAAATTAACCAAGCTGGAGGTATTAACGGAAGACTTCTTGCGTGGGAAGTGGACGACACAAAAAGCGCTGACGCCAAGACCTCCGTCACCGTGCTCACCCGATTTATCAACAAAGATATCAATGTTGTTATCGGACCGACATGGTCCAACACCGCAAAAGCCATGGCACCTATAGCATGTTCTGAACACATAATTCTCATGTCACCCACTGCAGGCGTAGCCTTTAACGAAGAATGTGAGTATTTGTTTGCCCTGCGACCTCATGATGAGGTTCTAAACGAGAAGTTTGGCCGGCACATCTACCAACAAGGTCACAAAACCCTTGCAATCGTAGGCTCAACCCAAGCATGGGAGGAAGAACAAGCACGAGCCGTCAAAAAAGGATTTGAGGGAGCGGGCGGCACCGTTGTCTCATTCCAACTCCCTCAATTGATGGAACAAGATTATCGCACAGAGGCAACCAAAGTGAAAGCAGTAAATCCAGACGCAATTGTCTTCACCAACAGTGCCGGGCAACAGACGTTAGCAAGAAGACTCAAAGAGTTAGGAGTGACAACACCGTTCTACTCCGTTCTCGTCTACCATGAAACATTAGAAACGCACAATGGCTTCATGGAAGGAACCATCGTGAACACAGACTTTACGCCTTCTACTGTGTTTGTAGCAAAATTCGAACAAGCCTACAACAGAACTCCAGATATTGGTGCTGACACATCATACGACGCAATCATGCTTCTTGCTGGAGCGATGAGGACAACAGGCAGCGTTGAGCCAGAAGACCTGCAAGTCCATCTAAACGCACTACAAGAATACACAGGAGAGTCTGGCTACCTAGTCTTTGACGGTAAGGGTGGAGTTTCTAAGGAAGCGACACAAAAGAAGATACAAGGAAAAGAACTTGTTGCGCTATCTTAGAGCAAGCGGCAACTCTTCATCTTCAAACGCGGTAACGTCCTTCTTGAGGTTTAGGCTGCGCCAGAAGCCCTCATGATGGTGGACCCTGAGCTTCATGTTGGGGAAGACGTCGTACTCTAGCATGCCTGAGGTGGGCAGCAGGGAAAGGATGTCTTTTGTTTTGAACGTGTACCAACCCATGCTGGAGTACAGGTCAAGCAAGGGCTTTTCTGTGAACTTTGCATGGCCTGCGTGCTCCTCAACCAGACCAAAAGGAAGACGAGGATGGGCGACACAGATGGTAGGATCATCCTGTTTTTCTAGCTTTTTCAGATCAACATCGGCAATGTCATCGCAGTTCAACACCACGATCTTGTCAGCGTCCGTCTTGCCCAACGCTAATCGCAATCCTCCGGCAGTGCCTAGGGGTTCATCTTCAACAACCCAGGTCACGTTCTTGTCAGCGTGCTCCTTTTTGAGGTGCTCCACCACCTCATCACCACGGTGGCCAAGGCTAACAATGATGTTCTCTACCTTGTCGTTGAAGTAGTTAATCTGACGGTCCAGTATGGTCTTGCCCTGGGCAACCACCAAAGGTTTTGGCGGTCCCTCACCCATGCGAGTTCCCTTACCGCCAGCTAAGATGATGCAATCCATACTCGTAATCCTAGCGCACGATTTATAAGGATTATGGATCGCCCCTCTACGCAGTTTTATATACAAAGCAAAATTGCCACCATCATGGACAAGCAACGCCCACGCATCGGCGCAGCAACGTTAGTGATGAAGGATGGCAAGTTCTTGCTGGGCCAGAGGAACAAGAAGAACGCCAAGGACAAGTGGGTCATCCCTGGCGGCGGCGTACAGTGGGGTGAGACCTTGCATGAGGCAGCCATAAGAGAGATCAAAGAAGAGACCAACCTCGACGTCGACATCCACAAGTTTTTGTGCCATAAAGAAATCATCAACTTACCTGGAGACTACCATAGCGTGGTCTTTTTCTTTCTCGCATCGCCAAAAAATGCAGAACTAGAGGCAAGAGAGGACATCTCACAAGCAAAATTTTTCAACATTGAGGAGATCAAAAAGTTAGACTGCGTAGATGTCGTAGAGCACGTGCTTCGAGACGCAGGCTTCTGGTCATAGCTGAGAAAGCAAGTCATTCAAGTCTTCAATCCTTAGGCTTAGCGGCTCTGCCAGGCTCGCACGAGGCCCTTGTTCGCTATCAGCAAATTGTATATTCCCTTGGATGTGGGAGGCAGGATCTTCAGGCATAAGCGTCTGCATGT
This sequence comes from Candidatus Woesearchaeota archaeon, assembly GCA_002687275.1. Lineage (GTDB taxonomy): Archaea > Nanobdellota > Nanobdellia > Woesearchaeales > ARS49. The sequence goes on along the minus strand of NYZT01000011.1, from coordinate 53,754 downwards.
GCTCGGCAAGCTTTTGCAGCAGGGCAGGATGAAACGTGCTCGTGCCAGCAATAACTCCCTCTGCCAGGCTAGCATCCACCACCTTTAGGTGTGCAGAGTAAGAAGCAAAGCTTTCTGCAAGGGGCATGAGCAACTGCATCTCTTGCTTTTTTGCCTCGAACAGTATGGAATGCATCTGGGCAGGACTCCGAGGATACTTTTTCCTGGGAGCCAATCGCTTGCTAGCAATATCTAGGTGTTCGTTAAATCTTTGACAGAACATTCGTTCGGTGGCTGCAACATCCGTACCTCTTCTCTTTGCCTCATCGATGATGTTCTGTAGCGGGTGCATACCCGTGCTCAGACGTATTACTATATATGCGTTACGCTGTAACGCGCGCCTGGCTGCGGAGAGACATCACCCAGATAACCCAGTCTCGTTTTCCCCTCACCTTCAAAAACGAGGAATATTTGGTTGTCTGCAATCATGCTGCCCCTAAAACCACTATTAGCAAATCGCGCCTCAAAGATCCTGCGGTGGAGATGCCCAAAATCACTAGGATCGTTAGTAGCCGTTTTTACCATAGAACGCATCGCATAACCGCTCAAACCGGGAAACATCTCTCGTAAATCAACTACTTCTGACATAGACTAATAATAAACAAAAGAAATAAAAAGGTTAGTCATGGCTGCCAAAGCCCACGCCAAGCGCGGCCACGGCGATGATCAAGTGCAGAATGTTGTCTGCAGCATTCAGGTTCAGCAGGTTCACAACGCTAGCAACGTTAAGCAAGCCCAACACCGTGACCAAGGCATACACCAAGCCAAAAATCACATTGAACGTCTTTGCTTGCGCTCCGGCACCCAAGCCCGCAGCCAATCCTAGCACGCCAGTGATGACGTGCAGGACGTTGTGGGCGGTGTTGACGTCAAAAATCAACACGCTGTTAGCCACAAAACCCCAAATGCCTACAATCAACAGCACCGCACCCAATCCGGTTGCGAACTTCTTTTGTAAGCCCATACCTCCCTGTACGCACAAAACCCTATAATAAGGTTAGTCTTCATGACCGTCACACCGTCGTGATAAATAAGAAGGGGTTTTTAAAGCAAGTTTTGCTTTCCGAGAGATGAATAGGCGTACGAGGAAGGCTATTGCCAAAAGAAAGAGAAAAAATAATCATCCAAGCGAGTGGGAGGGAGAATCTGAACCCCAAAGTACTGCTTCGACCCCTGCTGTAGAATCCCTCACAAACACGTCTCGCAGAAACTTCGCTCTTGCAAGTTTAGGCGGCACAGCCCTACTAGCAAGCGGCGCCTGGATGTTCTGGCCACGCACGCCACCAGAATGGAAGTTTTTGTACTTACAAGACGACTATCCTGAAAGATATGACGTTCGAGCACCCTCCGCATCTTCCGTAAAACAGTTTGTTGACAATCTGAAAAGACTCCACACCCTTCACAGCGAGAGAACGCTAAGAGGTAGTGAGCACGAATATCGCGAGGTTATCAAAGGAGGGTGGAATAGCCTCGAAAAAGAGATGGAGCGAAAAGGGGTTAGAAAAGGAAATATCGTCCCAAAGGTCACCAACAGTAACTATGTACTTCCTGAACTAAGAGAACACACAGAGCATGTAAGGGCTTACGCCGAGCGAGCATGCGAATTTCTTTACGATCGCTATCCAGACTTCCATCCTTTCGAGATACCCTGGATAGGCATTAACGGAAAACAAGAAGGCTCTGCACATAACAAGGCCTATCTTGGACGGTACGTGTGGCGGGTCACAGAGTTATCAGGATTTAACATTGACGAACCAGAAAAGATTGCCAGAACATACCGAGTTAGTCAACAACTAGGGGCTAGCGTCACCCTCTACAAAAAGCATTCCCGCACCAACCCTGGCTTTTCCATCTTTCTTCCTGTACGAGACGTGGTGAGCTTTACCGTGTTCTCAGAGACCATACCCCTAAACAGCGTATTCTCAGAACAGCGGTACCAAAGAGAACTACTCCGTCAGGGGACGCACCCTGTTGAGGCCGACAGGAGTATCCATCACGCAGCAGAAGGATTCCAGGAAGGTCTAGCAAACTACATTCTTGAGCATTTTGGGGAAAAACTCGGCATCCCCGAACCTGCGAGATGGGCAAAAAGTCACAGAGATGACGTAGAGGGTGAGGATCTCTACAAACGCTTCCCCTCCTCGCTCGAGTTCATCGCCCGCGTCGGGGACAAGGAAGCCGTCAAGATCGCGCTGGACGACATGGGCGAGTTTGTGCGACGCGTCGACGCTTAAAAAGCGGACATTAAGGTTTTTATGCCACCCGTTTTTTGCACCACCAATGATCTCGGATGAGTGGCTTGAGACTCTTGCTGATGACGTTGGTGCAACTCTTCAAGAAATCCGAGAGACTCCTCTTGAGGACGTCTCAGGAAGAACAAGCATCGCCGCCATGGAATGGCTGTTTGAAGACTTCCCTGTTGAATATTCTGGGTTCGAACTCGTCACCGGAAATGACATTCCACCAGGCCGTGCAGAAGAGCCAGGCAAGTGGTGCACGTTCTATCTGCGCGGAACCGTACACGCCGAACCACACCTACAGGGTCCACAAGAAATGAGTCTCTCCCAAGTGCTTACGGTGCCCTTGTTTTCCTTGCATAGCCGGAACGTTGACGAAGAGGAACCAGTAAATCAAAGATGGGGAGGCTACGCCACCCTAGGCGCGGTTGTTGACCGAGTTAACGAAGTCAGCACGCTCATGGACGACTGGAGACATCCCCAACCTGACGAAATCAACATATACATGCCAAAAACAAAACCAGGCCAACTGTACACACTTCTCACCGCAGAGGGCAGCGATCTGCGAGAACCCGATGAACCTGTAGATCTTGGCAGAATCTGCATACCACACAACGACAACGTTAATCTTGTAGGCCGGCGCGGCTGGAGCAGCGACAAGGATAACCAAATGCCACCGCTCACCGCGGTAGTCTTGTTTTCCTCCTGCGGAATAACCGCAGGTGACTTCGGTGAGGCCGACCCTGCGGAGGCACTCGCTTCCTTAGAAAAGCACTTTGGCAGGCCCACCCTACGCACCGGTGCCCAGCTAGAGTACGCCGTGGACGCAGGTAACATCTCCACGTACATTGTTGGCGAAGACGGCAGAAAAACCCTCCCAAATATCGCACGCGGAAGACTTCTTATCAGGTACCAACCGTAACCACAAGAAAAACTACTGCAGGAGAGCTCTGGCAGCCTCTATCTCTGCCTTTGATTCATCATCCTGCATGACATCAAGAACCACAGACAAGGCAGCAACCATTTTCGCCTTAGCTTCAGAAACATTTACTCTTGGTTTTGACCGGATTTCGCGCACCGTTTTATTAGCCAAACCGGTAAATTCCTGCAGCGCCCTGCTCCCATCTCCCGTTTGGGTAGCCCCAAGACCGTCCAAAGCCATCGTCCACTTAGATACCTTGGCGCTCCAATTATTAAGATTCATCTCGAGTTCCTTGTTCTTCATTCCCCGAGTTTTTAAAAGATCCAAAAAGCCCATGACTACTAAGCCATAACAACTCATATTTAATGTTTTCGATGGTAAAGGATCACACCGCTTACTCAAACGAGACGGCACTATAGCAAGGGTGTGGCAATGTCAGTACTAACCATATCCTTTTATACGATGGAATCATGCATTAGATCGTAGTGGGAACGCTCTCGTATGTGGACAAGCCCAGTAGCCAGACTGACGTAGCTCGCTTGCTCACCCCCACCGTAAAAAAATGGTTTACTAGAAAATTTCCTTCGTTTTCCTTACCACAACGGTACGGCGTCAAAAGAATCCACAGCAGGCAAAACCTGTTGGTGAGCGCTCCCACCGGCAGCACAAAAACACTAACGGCCTTTCTTGCCATCCTCAACGAGCTCGTAGACAGCGCAGAAAAGGACATCCTTGAGGACAAGGTGTACTGCGTCTACATCTCGCCCCTAAAAGCGTTGAACAATGATATCGCGGTCAACCTGCTGGAACCGCTAAAAGAGATGGTCAAGCTAAGCGACAGTGCCAAAAAAGTAAGAGTGGCGGTAAGAACAGGAGACACGACAGCATCAGAAAAAGCAAAGATGCTCAAAAAGCCACCACACATCCTCATAACAACGCCAGAAAGTCTAGGTATTGTGCTTTCTAGCCTAAAATTTCGAGACCACCTGCACGACGTCCAGTGGTGCATCGTTGACGAAGTCCACGCCCTGGCAGAAAACAAGCGAGGCGTGCACCTGTCCGTGTCCTTAGAACGGCTTAACAGGATAGCGACCAGCATGTCCCGAGTAGGACTCTCTGCCACCGTCGCGCCAATAGATGAGATAGCACGCTTCCTCGTAGGCAAGCGAGACTGCAACATCGTCCAAGTACACTTCACCAAAGACCTCGACCTAGAAGTGCTAAGCCCTGTGGCAAACCTTATTGATTCCTCCCACCAAAAACTCCACAGGAAGTTGTACAAAAAGATAGACACCCTCATACAAGAACATCGCACCACCATAGTCTTCACCAACACCAGGGCAGCCACGGAAAGGGTGGTGGACCATCTCAAACGAACCTTCCCAAAAAAATACTTTGATAACATAGGGGCGCATCACGGCAGCATGAGCAAGAGCACAAGACTAAAGATAGAGAACAGGCTCAGAAAAGGCGAGCTCAAAACGTGCGTAAGCTCAACAAGCCTAGAACTCGGCATCGACATCGGCTTTGTTGATCTAGTAATATGTCTCGGCAGTCCCAAGAGCGTCGCCAGATTCTTGCAACGAGCAGGAAGAGCGGGCCACAAACTCCACGAGACCATCAAAGCAAAGATAATCGTGCTAGATCGTGACGACCTCGTAGAATGCGCTTGCCTGGTGAAGAACGCCAGAGAAGGAAAGATAGATCGACTCCACATCCCCACCATGGCGCTAGACGTCCTAGCGCAGCACGTCCTAGGGATGGCCCTAGAACAAAACTGGGACGAGGATGACATGTACAAGACCATCAAAAAAAGTTATTGCTACCACGACCTTAAACGCTCACAGTTCGAGCAGATAGCGGACTATCTCGCAGGAAAGTTCGCACCCCTTGCAGACAGAAACATCTTCGCAAGGTTATGGCGAGAAAGGGGCCGCATCGGCAAGAGCGGTGGCATGAGCCGCGTCATCTACATGACCAACATCGGCACCATACCCGACCAAAGCCACATCACCGTAAAAGTACGAGAAGATCCAGTAGGAACGCTCGACGAAGCCTTTGTCGAACACCTCAAACAAGGAGACATCTTCCTCCTAGGCGGGGACCCGTACGAGTTTCGCTTCAGCAGAGGCATGGTGGCACAGGTAAAGCCAGCCATAAGCAAGATGCCCACCGTCCCTTCTTGGTTCTCAGAGATGCTACCGCTAAGCTACGACCTAGCACAGGACATCGGCAAGTTCAGACGCTTCGTGTTTGAAAGAATGCTCCACAACAAGCCACAAAAAGACATCCTCGCCTGGATACAAGAATACCTAGAGGTTGATGCCACCACCGCGCTAGCACTCTATAGTTACTTACGCGAACAGTACGACTACTGCAACGTGCTAGGCAACGACAAGCTTATTTGCATAGAACAAAATACAGAAGACAGCAAAACAGTCTTCCACACACTCTTCAGCAGAAGAGTGAACGACTGCCTGAGCAGAGCCGTGGCCTTCGTGCTCGCCCAAAAAGACAAGCGAGACGTAGAACTAGGCATATCTGACAACGGCTTCTTCATCTCCGGCAAGCGTGTGAAGGCAAAAGAAGCCTTCAAGTTGTTACGCCCAGACAAGCTAGAAAAAGTCATGGACTTGGCCATCCAACGCTCAGAGTTGTATAAGAGACGTTTCAGACACTGTGCAGGAAGAGCCCTCATGATACTAAGGAACTACAAAGGCAGGCAAAAGCGAGTGGGCAGGCAGCAGGTGAGCAGCATGATCCTCATGAAAGCACTAGAAAGGTTAGATCGCGACTTTTGCATACTCCAAGAAGCCAAACGAGAATGCCTAGAGGACGTCATGGACATCAAAAACACCATGAACGTATTGCAAGGCGTGAGAGATGGCAAAATATTGGTCAAAGAGATCCACGCCAACCCACCAAGTCCTTTCGCCTTCAACCTCGCGCTCCAAGGACACCTAGACGTGCTGAAAATCGAGGACAAGCACGAGTTCTTACGCAGGATGCACAAGCTCGTGCTTGCAAAGATAGGCCAGGAAGACCACGACTTTGACTACCAAAACTACTGGAAGCAGCAAGAAGACGAAAAGGTAGAAGAAAAACTGTCAGCGCAGGACGAGTTGCGCCACGACGCCCTAGAAGTCACCAGAAAGCTAAGGCTTCCAAGAATGTACGCAGACGAGTTCTTCCGCTTGATAGACGGCGAGGACAAGTTCAACGACGAGTTCGTCGGCTACCTCAACGAGCTCGTCCAGGGCACCATCCCAAAGGCCTACCCAGACCGCCTCATCAAGTTCGTCATGAAGAAAAAAGCAGAAGTTATTGACTAGCTATCTCTTCGCAACCACATACTGGACGCGAATGTATGGAGGTTGAGCTTCAACATCAATCTCTTCAACAATAAACGACACTTCCCCTTTCTTAGGCAAGGAACGTTCGAATGGTTTATAGTTCCAAGCTACAAATTCAGGTTTTTCAAGAAAAGACTCATGCGCCTCAGAAAGATCATGCGTGACAGGCTCTCCCAATTTTCGGTGAATTCGGGCATTCTTTTTCGTGTCAGACCATTCATAACCCCCTTTAGCCCTCTCCACTAGCCAGCAAACATCCATAAGACCTAGAATATGCCAACACCATATAAAGTTGGCCACCAGAAACACTTAAATAACCGCAATCTTTTCTCGACGGTAATGGCCAAGGCAAAGCACGAAGTGATGCGGATTGGTGGCAAGCTAAAAGAGATCATCACTGTCCATGACGCCAAGGGCAAGGTGCTCCACCACTTCATGCAACCCTTGATGGTGGAGTTTCACTGGAAGGACTTCTTCCAGGTTGTCGTGGGCGCGAGCCTGTTGGCCATTCCTGTCGCGTTCACAGAAGAGACCTGGAGGCTAGGAGCGACACTTCCCCTGAACAACATTCTTGGCATAATGGCGCTCTCGATAGCCTTCGTGGCTATATTCGCCTTTTACCATTACTACAAAGAACAAAACCGCATCCAAGACTATTTTGACGAGTTTCTCAAGCGCGCCATCATAACCTATGCCGTTTCTTTCTGTGTCGTAGGACTCATACTCTTCCTCATCCAGCAAGCACCCTGGAGTACCGATGCACTGCTCGCGTTCAAACGCACCGCCATAGTGACCTTCCCTGCCAGCATGAGCGCAAGCCTAGCTGACACCCTAAAATAATCCGGAAATCTTCCGGATCTCTCGTCGAAAGGCATAAAAAGGAATGATACGTTGCAGGAAGAATGGCCCAAATTGCCGACTGGCAGATGACGCTAGCACGCGTGGTAACCATTGCAGGGTTAGTCGTATGGCTAGGGTATGCTATCGCAGGCTTGCTAGGGTTCATCCACACGCCGGTCTGGCTTGAGTATCTTCCCCATTTTGCAGGCGGCATAACCATCATAGGTCTCGGTTTCCAGGCAGGCAAAACACTGCAGAGGATTGAGCAAACCTTGCAGACCCATACTGCTCAGCTCACCAAGATAGAGTATGAGATCACCCAACTAAAGAAAACAGTGTCTCATCACGATAAGCGCTTGGACAGGCTGGAACAATGACCTTTATAAGGCTTATTTTACTCTCTTAGTGATGACCCTGATAGGTAGACCCCGAAAGCCAGTAGAACCCACCCACGGCCTCAAGGAGTTCAAGGTAGTAGATGCCAAACACCAGATTATCTGGGGCGGAGGACGCAACGAGGTGGGAGCGGCCTACAAGGCGATACGGATTGGCATCGTGCACAGAGAGTTCTACGATAAAGACCCAAGTGAAGGCCCAGAAGTTCTAGAAGTGATCGAACGTTCAAACGTTCGCGAGGAAAATGACGTCTATCTCTGCTTTGACCGTGTTGGTCTTGACCAACATCAAGGAGGCATAGACGATCATGCGCCACAAAACATAGTGAGTGACTACGTGTTGAGCAGCTTTGGCAATCTTGTACATCCCACCGCAGACAGGGACTTTGCCTGTGATCTTGCGTACGAAATAGTCAAACTAGCAGTATGGCAGAACAATTATGGATACACCCATGAACCTAGAGAGAGTGTTGGTGCCATGGCCTGGGCAGCAAGGCTCTTCTGCTGGAATCCTTACAGCTTTCAAGGCATAGGACACAGCATCGCCTTTCAGGAAGCTTTAAAAAGAGTGGACCAATCTGCTAGTGCATGAGTATTGGTTGGTGGATTGCGATCATTCTTGGAATCATCATCCTAGCAGTTATTTTCTTGTACAACAGCCTCATCAGGCTGAAGAACGAGATCAAGAACAGCCTGGCACAGATCGACGTGCAGTTGAAACGGAGGCACGACCTCATCCCCAACCTCATCAACACAGTCAAGGGATACGCAAAACACGAAAAGAACTTGCTGACAGAGATCACCAAAGAAAGAACAGCGGTCATGAAGGCTGCCACCATGGGAGCGAAGGCACAGGCAAGCACAAAACTCAGCAACGCACTCGGTAGTTTAATGGTACAAGTAGAAAACTACCCACAGCTCAAGGCCAACGAAAATTTCTTGCAACTCCAAGAAGAATTAACAGGCACAGAGAACAAGATCAGCTACTCAAGACAACACTACAACGACGTCGTGATGAGTTTTAACAACAAAATACAAGTCTTTCCAAACAACATTATCGCTAACAGTCTCGGCTTCAAACAAGAAGAGATGTTTGAGGTTGAAGAGTCAGAAAAAAAGAACGTAAAAGTAGAGTTTTAGATGGCAACGCTATTCCAGCAAATTCGGTCTAACAACATCAAATCCGCCATCCTAGTCATACTTTTCGTCATCATCGTGGGCTTGCTCGGCAGCGTTTTGGGCCTGTACTACGGCAACATGTGGTTTGGCGTCATCATGTCCACCTTAGTGGGAGCTATATACTTCTTCATAGTCTTCAACACTGGAGGAAGCATGATACTCAACATGACCGGCGCAAGACCCGTGACCAAGAAAGAATTTCCCCACCTCCACCACACCATAGAAGGATTAGCCGTTGCAGCAGGCATACCAACACCAAAAGCGTACGTGATCGATGATACAGCATTAAACGCGTTTGCCACAGGCAAAGACCCCAAACATTCCTCAGTCACCGTGACAACAGGATTGTTGGACAAGCTCAACAGGCAAGAGCTAGAAGGAGTCATAGCGCACGAGATGGCGCACATCAAGAACTTTGACATTCGATTAATGATGCTCACCACCGTCCTCGTCGGCGTGGTGACGCTGCTAGGAGACTTCTTCCTACGAAGTCTTTGGTTTGGGGGCGGAGATAACAGAAAGGGCCATCCTGCACTACTCATCCTAGCCATAGCACTCGCCATCCTCGCACCCATTATCGGACACCTAATGCGGCTAGCCGTGAGCAGACAGCGAGAATACCTGGCCGACGCCACAGGAGCGGCCCTGACAAGATACCCTCCTGGTCTCAGCAGCGCTCTCAAAAAAATCCAAGGAGATCCTGATCCCCTAGTAGACAGGGCAAACAGGGCAACCGCGCACTTATTCATCTCCACACCCTTCAGAAAGACCAAGGGCAAAACCATCGCGCTGTTTGCCACCCACCCACCTATCGAAGAAAGGATTTCTCGCCTGGAAAAGATGTAGTCAGAATCTTCCTGCAACATTCTCAAACAACAACAGCATCAGGGTGTGAGAGATCTGGTAGGCAACAAAGCACACGACAACCCCTATCAATAAACAGGCTAGAGCCTTGAACTTTTTTCGCTTGATCAAGAACATTGTGGGGATGAACACGGCTGAGATGAATATGAGGAACGCGGCGGTAAACCTGCTAGGAAGAGAGTTTGCAAAAATATCTACCACTCCTACTGCTGCAGCTGCCTTGCCACCATACTGAGTAAACGGTTCAAGCATCATGCCAACCTTCTCTAGCGTTAACTCCAACAACGTCATTATGGGTAGAAGAATCATGGCCAGGAAGGGAGCAAGGCTTGCCATGGTGGCCACCTTCCACGGCCGTGTCGTAGCTCGTACTAACCCAAAGCCTGCAATCGTGCCGATAACAAACGCTCCGACCAACAGGGCCACCCAGGCTAGCAGCGCGTCAGCAAGCAAAGAGATTAAGATGAAGGCCAGAGTGATGAAAAAGTAGGCAGCGCTCAGACCCCACCCTACCACGAATAGTAATGGCGCGCTCTCTTTAACAGAAGCTTGCTCAATATCCGTCTGGTCATATCCTTGCTGCTTGAGCACCCCTCTAAGGTTCTCAAAATAGGACATTAATTGCTTGTTCAATGGATCTCGCACACTAAGGCCTTGCTCTTAATGGCATTTCCTAGCGTTATCGCAAACACTCCCAAGAAATACCATAACACACTCCAGAACGTCTGGCCCAGTCCTTGCGTTGCCCAACCTAGCACTATCAAGTATATGCCCACCGCGACAGACAGCACTCCTGCTGCCAGCTTTGGCGCATTACACGTACAGGATATACCTCGTTTTGCCATGCGCATCACCTCTTTTGTAAAACGCCCGAATAAGAGTATAAAAAAGTTTGGGTTGGAAACGTTTTTATGACCCTCCCCCATATCTACCCTATGACGCTTCTAGAAGGAACGCAGGTGGTTGACGTGGGGCTGTTCATTGAGGCAGCTAGCACGTTAGTCATTAGTGATCTTCATATCGGGTTAGAGGAAAGCCTCAACAGACAGGGCATTCTCGTACCCCGGACCCCGTTTACCGAAGTTCTTGACCGACTAGAGAGTATTTTAGACGCCACCCATCCAGAGACGGTCGTGCTTAACGGAGATATCAAAGACCAGTTTGGCAGCATAGGCCCGCAGGAGTGGAGGGACGTGAAGAAACTGATTGATTTCATTCAGAAAAGAGCAAAATTAGTTGTCGTGAAGGGCAATCACGACACCGTGCTGGACCCCATTGCAAAGGATCGCGATCTTACTCTTGTCACCGCACACACTGCCGGAGGCATCACCATCATGCATGGCGACACACTACCCTCCCCCCTACCTAAGACACTCCTCATAGGACACCATCACCCTGCCATCCGTATCCGAGAGGACAGGAAGAGCGAGCTGTACAAGTGCTTTTTGAAGATCAAACAAGGCCAGTCCACCATCGTCATACAGCCTTCTTTCAACACGCTCAAGGAAGGTTCTGACGTGATCAAGAATCCACCAGATCTAGCCGTACCCACCAAAACAGAAGTGTTCGTGGTAGACAGGCAACTATTTCCTTTTGGCAGGCTGGCTGATCTAGTGTAGATGCTGTTGGTATTTGGTTCGGCGCTCTCTATCCCGTAGCTCGTTCATGAGGAACGCGCGGACATCCTCAATATCAGTCACCACAAAGGGTACGTCTTCCATGCTCATGCCTCCCCGAAGCCTTCTTCCTCGGCTTCGCGCACGCCCTGCATAAAGGCCTCTTCCCATAGAGATCCTTCATCCATGTCGTTTTCCCATATGGTGTCGTCCATCCAATCGTTTTCGTTCATGGTGCTCACCCCCGATGTTTGTTATTGTCTACTCACCCCTCCGCAATTATATAATTATGCTATAAAGTTTATAATGATTATATAATTTGTAATTTTTATATAACTGAGTGAAAAGGACGCAAAGTTACAACTAAGAATTCAAAACAAAATAGAATTAGACCCCATCCCTCGTGAGAGGGACGGGGTAGTCTCAAGTGAGTGAAGACGCGTTATTGCGGTGATGCGCGCTGGTATCGTGCACGCTTCTTTCTGTCTTGTAGATTGTTACATAGGAAAGCTTGTAGGTCTCCTATATCTTCAATGTTCATTGGTGTTTCATTTTCCATTGTCGCTTTCCTCCATTATTTCGTCCTCATCTAGCTCCTCTTCCCATAGGTCTTCATCCCATCGGAGGCGGTCCAGATGCGGCTCGTTACGCTTGTTTGTACTCCCCATCATTCGGGTTTCCTCTGTGAATCAACCTATAATAGGTTTTAATATAGTTATTCCTTATAATTTATAATTTTTATATAATCGCAACCTTTTTATATAATCAAACGCTAGCCATGGTGGATGAAACGAAAAGTTATACAAATAGCGAATAGCACGCAACTCATCTCGTTGCCACGAGAATGGTGCAAACACAACAGCATCAAGAAAGGGGATGAGCTTGACGTCAGCCCCACGACAAAAGGATTGCTCGTGAGCAAGGGAGAGCACGAGCCGCCCTTACGCACGGTAACCGTTTCTTCCGACGAGCGCAGGCTTAGTGGCCTGCTTATCGGAGCGCTCTACAAGGGTGGCTTCGACGAGATCAGAATAAACTTCAAAGAGCCTAGCTTGGTCAAGGAAGCCCAGGACTTTGTCAGCAGCAATTGTGTGGGCTTCGAGGTCGTGGAGCAATCGCGCGACTCCATCGTGCTCAGAAAGATTAGCGACACGATATTCGAAGAGTTCGAGCCCGTCTTCAAACGCCTGCTAATTTTCGTAAAAACCATGTCCAGCGAGATGGTTGAAGCCATGAAGACTGCAGACAAAAGCGGGTATAGCAGCGTGGCGTTCATGGATACGAGCGTGAACAAGCTCGCCTACTTTTGCCTCCGGGCGTTGAACAAACATCCTGACGCAAGAGGGGAACCTCTTGGACCCATGTACGAAATAATCGACTACCTAGAAGGCATAGGTGATGCCTACAAGGAATTGAGCTATCGCGTACAAAAGAGCAACAAGCCCCGGCCCGTGCTGATCAAGGCAGCAAAGGAGGTGGAGACGTATCTTGCCGAAACCATTTCCTTGCTCCAATCAAAGAAAGTAGACAGGCTCAAGGCCTTGCTGGAAACTAGCGAGAAGACAAAACAAGCGGTGATGAAAGCAAAAACAGGCAACAACGCAGAGATGCTTCAGGCCTCCTCGCTCATGCATATCACTCTTGCCGTGCGCAACATGGCGAGCCCGATAACCCTGCTGTGTTATTGGTCCAGCAAAGAAGAACTAAAGTAAGGATCTAGTTTGTTTGCAGAAGGACAGTCGAGAATGCTCAGTGCCTCTTTACATAATCTAGCATACATTTTGAGTTCTTGCACAAACTCATCATACAGGATCTTGTAGACCGCATACTCTCGCCTTACAACATCTTGCTCTTGGAAGGTATCCACCGGCATCTCTAACTCCCTTCTGAGTGACTGCGCACTTAGCTCATCAACAGCGCCGCATATTGTGCCGTGATCCTCTCTGACGCCAGACATCTTGTCTTTCAGTATTCTCAGATCATTTAGGTCGTAGAACCCAAGTTCAAAAGAAATTTTCGCCAGTTGTGCAACACCATGGTACCACATTTGTTCTGTGGTGACGCCATAATCTCGTTTCGTAAATAATGCATCTAGCCTGTTTCGGTGGCCAGAGTCAACGGTGTCTGACTGAAGATATTCCCATGCATTCGCGATATCAACGAGTTCGTCGTCGGGCTGTGCGTGATATGCAGCGATAGCAAGCGGGTAGATGTTAAAACTCCTTAGCAATTCCTTGTGCTTCTTTAGCTGGAACCCATAATTATCCGAGACAAACGGCCTCCACTGATCATCAGTACACCACACCTTTGTCCGGCTCTCCACATCAACTCGTTTGTGCTGTTCTTCTGCGTCTGGTGCAGCAAAATCTTGTAACACGTTTCTTGGTCCACAGTCCGTGAAGACGAGGGAGAAATCGTCAGGGAAATCCCGCGCTTGATCATCATAGTTCTGGATCGTTCGTATGATCTCGTTTTCGATGCGTATGAGATCGGGATTTTTAGTGTAAACACCTCGCAGCTCAAGCAAGCTAAAGAATCGTTCCACAGCTCCTGCCATCGGACCAAGATCATTAAGAGTGATATGCGAACGCTCGGCAGGTCGTGTGACAACCGTGTCATCATCAACCTCTTCTCCGCGAGCCTCTTTAAGCTTGTAACCCAGCGCCATGCCCATGTCTACACACTTTTGGAAGAGCTGCACACGATCTTTCTCTGGCCACGACCGTACCTCTAACGGATCAGGAGGCCTCCCCCTTACTCTCTCCATCTGGACGAAGGAAGCAGCACCCTCGCCAGAAAGAACGCGGGTGACCTCAGCCACAGGAACAGGATTGCCCCTCCAGTCAACAACATCCTGGACACAGCCAGAATTCTCCAGGAGCGTTATGGGAAGTTTTGAGTCACTAGTGTATGCCTTCCACGCGTTCGTGCCATCTGGAGTGAAAAGGAATCTTCTAAGGTATGGTGTCTCCCGGCCTATCGCGTTTCTGACAAACGGTATGTGTGCCCAAGGTATGGCAGATGCGTTGCGCTCTGCAAATGCTCTTTCTAGATAATTATAGATTCTGCCTTCGTCTTCGGGGTGACCAACGTGCGCTGCCGCAAGCATGGCAAGGCTTGCCGCGTTTTGCGGCGTGTACTCATGTATTTTTTCTCTGAATTCTTCGGCGCTGTCGTACTCAGGTAGTTCTGGCCAACAGTCAAGCTGCAGCATTGCTTGGACCCCTAGAGGGTGTCCTTGTGCCCACGCAACAATTCTAATATTCCTAACGACATCGCTGAGACTTTCGTCCCCTTCAAGCTGTTCCATAAGCGTGGTTAGCTCGACTACTGCGTCAGCTAAGCCATGTGTACTGTTACTTGCCATACCCAAGTGTAACAATTCTAGGTGCTTTAAAAAGCTTAGTCAGTTGAAGCGCCAGTATCGACGGACGCAAGCACCGCTTCTAATTCTTGTGCCGATGTATTTCCTAGCTGGCTGGCAGCTCTATTCAGGGCATCTGCAGCACCAGTCACGCCTAAGGTACCCACAAACATCGCATAAACCTTCTGGACACCCTGTAGCCCATAAAAATCCACTAACTTGTCAAACGCGCTTTGCTGCACACCCGCTATTGCAGGAGTCTGCGAGTTAGTTTCTGTGCTAGCATATCCGCGGTTTATCGGTTCCCGAGTAAGTGTGGTCATACTTCATTCACTCCAACTCTTAGCAGGGACACTAGCCTTAAAAAGGTTGTGGTGGAATGCGTTCACTCGTTAAAGACAAGATTTAATCCTTTCTCAGAAGTGAAGGGCAAAGGTTTATATGCAGTATGCACGAGAACAGAGCCATGCCTAGCGAAGAAGAACTCATAGCAGAACGTGAGAAAAAGTTAGCAGCCTTGCAAGAGAAGGGAATAGAGCCCTACCCGCACGGTTATGACGTGCAGCACACCGCTAGCGCGCTTCATGAGCAGTACGACAGCCTTCCTGCAGAAGGAAAAACACAAGATGAGGTCAGCGTAGCTGGCAGGTTGTTAGGATTTAGGAACCTTGGCAAGATCACGTTCGCCCACATCCAGGACAGCACAGGAAAAATACAATTGTACTTCCGAAAGGATGACCTCAAACAGTATGACCTGCTAAAAATGTTGGATGGTGGGGACTGGATCGGGGCAAAAGGCACGATTTTCAAAAGCAAACAAGGAGAACTATCCGTAGCCGTCACTAGCTTCCAATTGTTATCCAAAGCGCTGAGACCCCTACCAGAAAAATGGCACGGCCTGAAAGATGTAGAGCAAAGGTACCGCCAAAGATACCTAGACCTCACCATGAATCCTGAGGTAAAAGAGGTTTTCAAACAACGCCAGACCATCCTAGACACCACAAGAAAGGTCCTGCGCGACAAGGGATACCTAGAGGTAGAGATTCCAGTGCTAGAACCCATCTATGGAGGCGCAGAGGCAAAGCCCTTCAAGAGTTTCCTGAACGCGCACAAAATGACCGTGTACATGCGCATCGCTCTGGAACTCCCACTAAAGAAATTACTGGTAGGAGGCTTTGACAAGGTCTTTGAGATAGGCAAGGTGTTCAGAAACGAAGACATCGATCGTTCCCACAATCCAGAATTTACCATGATGGAGTGTTATTGCGCGTATGGAGATTACACAACCATGATGGAGATAACCGAAGAGATCTATGAACAGTGCGCCCTCGCACTCCATGGCAAAACAAAGGTCACGTATGGCGATCACGAGCTAGAGTTCAAAAAGCCATGGCCAAGAATGACCATGCTCGAAGCCATCAAAAAGTTTTCCAACATCGACGCAGCATCCATGAGCAAGGAAGATCTCATGCAACACGCAAACCCTGACGACGTCAAGCAAGGTGCTAGCAGGGGAGAGTTGATCAACGCGATCTTTGAGGACAAGGTAGAGTCCCACCTCATCCAGCCAACATTCATCACCCACCATCCCTGGGAGACGTGTCCTTTGGCAAAGAAGTGCAGAGAGGACCCAGAGTTTGCCATCGAACGTTTCGAGCCATTCGCGTGTGGCATGGAGCTAGCAAACGGGTACTCAGAGCTTAACGATCCAAAACGACAGAAGGAATTATTTACCGCGGGCGAAGAAAAACGACAGAAAGGAGACGAAGAGGCACATCCCTTTGACGAGGACTACATCAAAGCACTAGAGCACGGCATGCCACCCGCAGGCGGGCTAGGCATCGGCATCGACAGGATGACCATGCTGCTCACGAACAAACAAAGCATCCGTGACGTCATCATATTTCCCTTCATGAAGCATTAAGCTTTTAAGTTCTGAGGTTGTACCAAGCGCATGCCAAAGCCTACCACTGGCCAGGGCTTGTTTGCCATTGCCTGCGCAGCCATGATTGGCGTCTTTCTGCACGTCAACTTTGATTTTCCACGATCCTTGTACAGAACCCAATCTAGGATCACCAACCAACCCAAGAAGGGTTCAGAGGAAGTGTCGTGCGAGCCAAGTAAAGAGGCAACCCTGGAAAAATTGCCTGGCGGCACGCACACGCTCACCCTGCCCGTGTACAAACGCACAGGCATTCCTGCATTCGCCAGAGCAACCGTTGCTTCAACAGACAAGAAAGGCATGCAAAGATTGAGATCATGGATGCACGCCTTCAACGACGAGTATCACGACGGCGACTCAGATAAAGTGCGACTGTACGGTCAGTGGGGGGACAGAGACTTCCACTTCACCAGCATAGAAATGCCCGATCATAATCACGGCATCGTCCAGAGCATTGACGACATTAACTACGTTCGCTAACCCTTGTACTGGTGCTTTAGCTTTTTCAACAATTTTTCGGGGTTGACATCGCCCTTCAAGAGCTTGACCATCTTCTTCGACTGCTTGTACTGCTTGATCAAACCCCTAATGTCATCCTGCTTAACCCCGCTGCCTGTTGCTATACGTTTTACTCGGTTAGAATCAATGACGTCGGGCTCCTCCAACTCTTTCTTTGTCATGCTGTCCATCGCTCTCTTCCACTGAACGAGCTTGCCCTCTTGGACGTTGATGGCGTCTTTGGGTAGTTTCAACTGCCCCATGCCAGGAATCATCTCCACTAGGTTGCCTAGCGTTCCCATCTTGTTCATGGCTTCCATCTGATTGTACAGGTCCAGAAGGTTGAACTCTCCCTTGAGCAACCTTTTCTCCATGTCCTTGGCATCTTCCTCGGTCACAGCACCTTGTGCTTTTTCTACAAGGCTTGCTAGGTCGCCCATGCCCAACAATCTTCCCACAAAACGCTTGGCATCGAAAACCTCAAGATCGTCAATCTTCTCGCCAACACCTAAGAAGTGGACTGGCGCGTCGGTGGCAGCGCACGCACTCAGGGCGCCTCCGCCTCGTGCCGTACCATCCATTTTTGTGATGATAACTCCGGTTATTCCACAATGGTCGTGGAAGGCATCGGCTTGTTTTTTTGCGGTCTGGCCGATATCCGCGCTCATCACGAGGAAGATCTCATCAGGATCCACCGCTTCCTTGATCTTAGAGATTTCGTCAATAAGGTCGTCACTCAGGGCATCCCTTCCTGCAGTGTCTATGATGGCCACGTCGTGCTTGTTTACGGCGTCTTCGTAGTTTTTGTAGATGGCAACCGGGTCTTTGCTGTCTTGGTCTATCAACGCTCTGATTCCTGTACCTTTGACGGTCTGTTGGATCTGGTCCATGGCTGCCGGCCGCATGGTATCCAATCCTAGGATGGCGGTTTTTTTCCCTCGTTTTGTGAAGTACTTGGCAAGCTTTCCAGAAGCCGTCGTTTTTCCACTTCCGTACAGGCCCACGAGGAGTATCTTGAAGGGCTTGCTCTCAACCTTGAGCTCCTTGCCATCTCCACCCAGAAATGCGGTCAGCTCTTCATACACAATGTTGATGAGCTGCTCTTTTTTTGTCAGGCCCTTTGCGGTCTCTGCTTTTGCACGTTCTTTGATGCGCTTGCTCAGGTCAAACACTAGCTGTACGTTGACATCTGAGGCCAGTAGCGCCCGCTGGATATCCTTGATGAGGGCGTCAATAAGCTTTTCGTCAACAAACAGGGCTTTAGCTACTTTTTGCAGCGTTCCCCTGATCCCTTGGCCAAGCTTTTCCAGCATAGAACTGGAATCGTGAAAGTATTTAAAAAGCTTGTTCGTTTTTAGGAGGTATGAGATGTGTCATTCTTGCTGCTGGATATGCCACCAGAATGCATCCCCTGGCCATGCACGTGCCAAAACCGTTCTTAGACGTGGGCGGAAAACCCATAATCGACCATATTATTGATAAGGTCAAAGGGTTGGGCATGAGCAAAATATGCGCAGTCACCAACCACCGCTTTTTTCCGTTGTTTGCAGACTGGGGAAAACACCAAGAGGTGGAGGTCATCGATGATGGCTCTGTCTCGAATGACGATCGCAAGGGCGCGGTAGGGGATTGCGTGCTCGGGCTGGACTGTGTCGGTGATGAGGAGGACGTCTTAGTCATTGGCGGGGATAACCTGTTCGAGGACAACCTACAAAACCTGTTAGCGATGGCCTCAAAAACAAAAGGAGTGGTTATCGGACTGTATGATGTCAAGGAAGACAACGAAGCAAAAAGGTTCGGTGTTGTCTCCCGCAAGGACAGCCAGGTGGTACGGTTTGTTGAAAAACCAGAAAAGCCAGAAAGCACGCTCATCAGCACGTTAGTTTATTATATACCCAAAGAGGCCCTAAAGCACGTGCGCGAGTTTGCCGAGCAAGGACATGACAACTCTGGCGAGCTCATAAAGCACTTAATGGGAAAAGGAGACGTACACAGCGTGGTGCTAAACGGAAGATGGGTGGACATTGGCACGGTAGAACACCTAGAACAAGCTCGCAGAGAATTCTACTGGGGGCTGTGGAAGCTATGAAAGTAGGGGGACAGGCAGTCATCGAAGGCGTCATGATGCGCTACAAAGAAAAGGTAAGCACAGCCGTACGCAAAAAGGGAAAGATCATATTCCACAACCAAAAAGTTTCTAGCGTCACAAAAAAACACCCCGTCCTAAAGATTCCCCTAGTGCGAGGGTTCGTGTTCCTCATTGAAATGATCGTTGTTGGCATGAAATCCTTGATCTGGAGCGCAGGCCAGCAAGATGATGAAGGAGAGATATCTAACACCGAAGCCAGCATCACCGTCATGGTGTCCCTTCTACTCGGGCTGGGCCTGTTTATCCTGCTACCCTACTGGCTAGCAACGTTCATAGCGCCAGCAAAAACCGTTGCTTTCAACATTTGGGACGGCGTGTTCAGATTGGTCATCTTCGTTGCCTATCTTTTGGGTATTGGCCTATGGGCAGACATCAAGACCGTCTTCCAGTATCACGGCGCCGAGCACAAAGCAGTCAACTGCTATGAAAGCAAGAAAAAGCTGACCGTTGAGAATTGCAAAAAATCAAACATCTTCCATCCTAGATGTGGTACCAGCTTGCTCCTGTTTGTCGTTTTGATAAGCATCTTCGTGTTTGCCGTCGTGAGAACGCCGCATTGGTACTATAACATACTAGCCAGAATCGTGCTCGTGCCAGTCATCGTCGGCATATCCTACGAGATCTTGATGTTTACTGCTAACCATTACGATAACAAGTTTGTTCGCTGGTTGAGCACGCCTGGACAGTGGACGCAGAGCCTGACCACGCGCGAGCCTACCGGAAAACAGATCGAGGTGGCCATCGCCGCCATCAAGAAGGTCACATGAAAAAAATAGCCATCCTCGCCAGCATCCTCCTCATCGCCAGCCTCACCATGGCCGCCATGGGCCGAATCCCCTGGCTATGGTTCTGGATTATTGCGCTGTTGTGCTTTATTCTGGGAAAGTTGATGGCTCGAAAGTAAACTACTCCACAACCCTCACAGATGGCTCCACTCCAGTAATATCGCCGTTCTCGTCAAAGCGGTAGGTGCCGAGCATGCCTGTGTGAGGAGGCATGGCGTACAGCCAATCGCGTAGTGCGTCTGGATCGTCGCCAACCTCTCGTAATGCTTCGAAGAGTATCATGGCTGCGTCGTATCTTGCTGCTGCGGCAAACTCGAATGCTGGTTCTTCGCCATACCGATCCTGGTACCTTTGCCATAGCTCAGATTTCAATGGAGAGTCGGGAACCAGCGGATCTGCAACATACTGCATGCCTTTTGCTTCTGGATACTCGCTCAAAGAAGCATAGCCACCAAAGTAGTTGCCATAGATGGGTCCTTCAAAACCCAGCTCTCTCACCTGTCGTAGGGCTGCTAGGCCAGTAGCAGGCGTGTTAGGGTTGAGGAAGATTGCCTCGACATCTCCTCCCAAAAGTTTAGTTATCTGTGCACGCAAGTCCAAACTGTCAGAGGCATAGCCCTCAACAAGTACGTGCGGCAGCAACTCCGCAACGGTGTTCTTAATCCCTTCAGAATAACCCGCCTGCTCGTACAGCATGCCCACTTTAGTGTGTTGTTCCAACAACCCCACAGCAATCTTAGCGGCATCAGCGTCTGAGTAGCTATTTCTAAACACATAATCTCCAGCATTCGTAATGTCCGCATGCGTTGTCCATGCATTATACTGAAGGACATGGTTTTCTTCTGTCAAGGGACTTACGGCGAGGGCCGACTCACTACAGATTATTGAAAGTATCTTGACCTCGTCCACAAAAATTAGTTTATTGGCGCTAGTCACCGAATGCTTGGCATTGCACCTTCCATCCTCGTAGATTATTTTCAACGGTCTTCCCCGTATGCCTCCTTTGTTATTGAGGTCCTCAACCAACAGATCCATGACGTGTTGTTCCACAAGACCAAAACTGGCTGCGTCGCCTGTGAAAGGACCGATATAGCCTATTACTATTGGTTGTTGTTCATATGGCACAGCAGCATGCATGGTGCATGCGGACAGCAGTATGAGTGTTACTAATAGTGCTTTTTTCATATCTTATTGAGGCAAACAGCCCATTTAATGATACGCCCACCAGCGGTGGTAGAGCAATAGCAAGGTTTTTATGCCATCCTCTTCTGTTGATAGTATGGAAACAGCGTTGCTCCAACATGCCGATCTTACGGATGGAGAGTCAAAAGTCTACCTTGCACTCTTAGAGCTGGGAGCCTCGACCACAGGGCCCATCGTGGACAAGTCTGGCGTGGCCAGATCCATCATCTACCAAATTCTTGAAAGACTCATGGAAAAAGGTCTTGTATCCTTCATCACCAAACAAAAAACCAAGTACTACCAGGCTGCAACGCCCACGAAGTTGTTAGAATACATGGACCAGCGAGCAAACACGCTTGCAGATCATAGAAAAAAGGTGGAGGCAGCCATTCCACAACTACTGTTAAAGCAGGCCAGCGCTGCCAAGACCCAGGCCACTGTGTACACCGGCTTCAAAGGCATAAGAACGGCGCACGAGCACTTGTACGACAAGCTCGGTAAAGGTGATGAGTGGGTGTATCTTGGCGTGCCCATCTTCCAGCCAGAAGAACAGCATGCGTACTGGAAAAAAGACCACATTCGTAGGGTTAGGGAAGGCATCACCTTCCGCGCGTTGTTCAACAAGGGGGTGGATGCAAAAACGTTGAAGAATCGTAACAGCTACAAGGACGGCGTCACCAAGGTTATGGATTCTGACATCCAAACGCCTGCCATGTTCCTGATGTATGCAGACACGGTCGTCATCATTCTCCAAGATCCAGAGGCGATTGCGGTGGAGATCGTGAACAAGCATATTGCTGACTCGTTCAAAGCGTATTTTGAGGAATTCTGGAAGCGAAGCACACAGTAGTTATTCTCTTGACGGGTGCGCAGAGGGAGCGCTAAACGGCGTGTGCGCTTTCAGCCTCTTAGGTTCTGGGCGCGCAACGTAGAAAATGTTCAACTCTTCATGGCAGTCTGGACGTGGTAGACCTTCCGGAGGTGGCTTCACCCACACAATACCCACCATCTCTTCGTCATCCAACTTGGCATTTCCGAGGTCAAACTGTTCTCTTGCTTGCGGTGCGGGATAGGCATTTCCTCCAGCATTCAAAGCACTATTACGTTGAGATATGACACGGACGTATTGACCCACTAACTCTCTTGCGCGGTCTAGACAAGTTATCATAGGTAGGTTTAGTCTCAAGAAGTATAAAAGGATGCGCTAGTGCTTGTTCAACTGCACTTGTGCTAGCACCTGTCCTACTGGGAAGACAAAGAGCATCAGCACCAGCATGCCTATGGCACTAAAACCAGTGACCTCGTGCAGTGCCTTGCCGTACTTCCAAAAGTACACGATTAATGCAATGATGTTCACGAATGGAATCACGAACAGGATCAATAGGTACGGACTGGGTGCGAGCTCTGTCTGCGTCTTGAGTTCGTGTGTTGTCGAGGCCAGCCAGTAGATGGAGTAGATGCCTGCAGTGATAATGCTAAAGAGTAAGACTAGCGCAGGGTTTCTGTGCTTGAAACCACCCTCCATCGCGGGTAGAGGTGGATGTGCGGTTGTTGGCGGTGCTGCAGGTCCTGGGCCTAGTGCCTCATCCACTGCTTTGGCGTCATAGCCGTGTTCTAGAAGGTGAGCACGCAGTTCGTCTTCCTTGTGACCCTGGCTTCGCACCTCATCAATATATGCCTGTAGCTGGATGTCAACCATTACCGTCGAGGAAAATGTGCTCTTTTAAATATGTTTCGACTGGATATCGTCTGTAAGATCTTACCTATGCGGTCAATACGTATACCTCTCCGTGCTTGTTTCAGTCCAAAATACGCAAACCATGACTCTTGTTGCATGCCAAATTCGTACCCCCTTTCTGCGCACTCCGCGGCTCGCCCAAAGTGGTGTGCTCCCTTGGCATACGCGTCTTGAAGTGAAGGGTGTTCCGCAGTTATGGATTGCTGCTGCCACAAGTAAGAAAGAAATACCATCGCGTTCACGTTTGCTTGCTGCAACATAGGACGGGAAGAGTCTTGAAACTTATTAATTTTGCCCTAAGAAAGTTCCATGATGGCCCGCATGAGCAACCATGCACCGCCCTGCTCTGCCAGTGCCGCCACAGGACCCCAAATAAGGCCCACATAACCTCGTTCGTCCCAGGTTTTCAATACAGGATCATTATCCGCTGTCTCATGACCTTCCGTCGCGTACTTTTCAGCAAAATCATACTTCCAGTACCACGCATTCGCAATTATTCCACCAACATTGGCAGGCCAGGGCAAGTCAACACTAGCGTCCACCGCACCAATGACAAGGTTGCTTATATCTGTGAGAGCCATAGAACATATAGTTAGGAGGTTCTTTTAAACCTTCGCGTAGTGATCAAGAACGTCCTTACCTGACCAAGGTTTTGTATCCTGGGAAGTGTAGCCTAACCGTGCCACCGCTTTTTGTAGGGTTTCCACGTCTTTAGCTTCTATCTCAAGAAACGTTGGGATGCCTGGAAGGGTGTCGAGCTCAAAGCGTACGTCTCCTAGAACGTAAGAGGTTCTGTGTTTTGTTTGCTTTCGCTGCTTGGTGAAGCCGAGGCTTTGTAGGAATAGTTTTGCTCTTTCCTTGTCTTGGACCTCTACCTCGTGCTCATCCATTATTTTTGCGCCTTGTTTGGTGATAAGGGCTTTGTGGCAGAGCACTGTTTTCTCTCCGTCTGAGCGTAGTCGCAAAAGATTTTTTGCTTTCCTCATCCTGTCATCTTCTGTGTCAAAAATGGTGATGTCTAGCTCGCCGTCAAACACTTGTTTTGCTCCAAGGTCGACCAGCTTCTGTCGTACTGCTTGGACGTCAACATCCAAAACCTTGACTTCTACCTCTTGCATATCTGTAGCTATACTTCTTGCCTTATTAATTGCTGCGATAGAATTATATACTACAAGGAAAGCAGGGTTTTTGTGAAAGAACGCGTTGTCGCAATCCATGGGGAGTTCCGAGAATTTCTCAACCAGTACGCCATCGTAGGCATGGCGCTCGCCTTTGTCATGGGTGCGGCCTCTAAGGACTTGATGAAGAGCCTAGTGGAAAACATCATCATGCCTATCATAACACCATTCGTGCCTGCAGGTGGCTGGGCAGAGTCCAAGCTAATCCTAGGCCCGTTCGTGTTCAAATGGGGTCCGTTTGTGGCAGAACTGCTCAATTTTGCCATCCTAGCCGTGCTCGTCTTCTTAATAGCTAAGAAAGTCTTGAAAATGGAAAAAGTGGGTAAAAAATAGATATCCCAAACTAGCTATTCCCTAACAACCTTTACAATATTTATAATCAAGACTATAAGCATCGCTGTGAAAACTAACGGGACCGCTCGGTTGTGGGCCACCGCAGCACCGAGGTTTCCGTTTAGCAATTCAACCATGCCCCTAATCATGCCACAGCTAGGCCCCTCACAGTGTGCAAACAACCCTGATGTTGGACAGCCATCGCGATAGATGAGCGAAAGAATCAGCTTAAACACGCACCTAGGTCCCGAGGCGGCCACAGAAGTTGGAAGTATCGCCAAAAAAGAAAGGATTGCCACGAGGTTAAAAACTATGGCTCGAGGGGATGCAAAACCTATGCACTCCGAAAATCTTAGTCCTCGACCCATTCGATGTCCTGGAACGGATGCTTGGTCGCGATCAGGATGAGGTCAACCAGCCACCAAATGCCACAGCCACCAGCCGGTATCAGCTTCAGAATGCCAAGGCCGACATGGCCCATGATGAAGCGGTCCACGCCAAGCGTGCCAAACAGGATAGACATTACCAGGCAGATGATCCAGTTAACCGGTCGTTTGCTACTTTGTTTACTACTTTTAACCATACACCCTCTGGCTTCCATCAGTTTAAATGGTTTTTGGTTTTGGACAAGTTTTTAAACAAAACTCCACTTTCTTTGCCATGTGGTTATACGAGGTGTGCAAGGGCGTGCATTGCGTGTACACACGCACGTTAGAACACCAAGCAGCACTCTTTTGCAGGCCTACCGAACACCATGAGTCCATAGAGTTCGCGGGCAAGATCTTCTCGTTTGAGCAGTACCGGTCATGGTTCATGCATGCCTACCCCAAAGCCAAGGAAACCGGTGTGTTCGTCTACCCCACAGAGTTCAGAGCGTTCAACATTCCGGTAAGCGCGCTTGACAGGTTCTACAATTTCGAGTTCAATCCTCTTTCTCAAGAGGAGATAGACCTTCTCTACATGTGCCAACACCTCCCTAAGGAAGACTACCTCATCGGGGTGAGCGTGCGATCTGACGCCACAGACGGCAGGCACGAGGTGGCCCATGGGCTCAAGCACACCAATCCAGAATACTGGGCAGAGGTAGAAGAAGTACTCAATAACCTACCTGCCAAAGTCATCGATCCTGTCACCGAGTACATGCATTTTCAGACCTATCATCCCAATGTGGTGCGTGACGAGGTCCACGCATACATCATGTGCGAGCTCAGAGACATGGCAAAGGACGGAGTTCCTGTAGAAGAGCTAAAAGATCCCAGCAAGAGATTGCATGAGACTTTTGACAAGTGGTTTGCGCCCACAACCGAGTTCGGCGCAGACCTCTGTAAAGTACCGTAACCACTCAGAAGGAACATCTTTTTAAGTCGAGATTGTTGTCTAGACTCATGCGTAAGGTAGTCGTCATTGGTGGCGGTCATAACGGTCTTGTCTGCGGAGCATACCTTGCAAGGGCAGGCTACGACACCACCCTGTTAGAACGTGACAAGATTCTTGGCGGCGCTGCAAGAACAGAGGAAGTGTGGGAAGGTATCAAAACCTCTCGAGCCTCCTACTTGCTAAGCCTCATGCCAGAAAAGATCAAGAGAGAGCTAGAGCTGGAAAGGCACGGTTTGGAAATCTTAGAACGCAATCCTAGCGGCCTATCCCTATTCCCTGACGGAAGCTATCTTGCCTTCCACGGCGATCCTGCAGAGTTGCGGACCGAGATTGCCAAGTTTTCTGAAGCAGATGCAGACGCCTATCCTGCGTACGAAGCAAACCTGGCAGCCATCGGCAGGGCTATCGAGCCCGCCATGCTCAGGCCGCCACCCAGCCTAGAAAGCATGCCTTCGCTAGCCTGGGACAGCGTAGTAAACAGAAAATTGTGGGATCACAGATTCACCCTTACAGACCTCATGGGCATGAGCGGCTCGGAGTTCCTTGACCAATGGTTTGAGAGCGAGCAGCTCAAGAGCGTTCTCGCCACAGATGCCGTTATTTGTGCGTGGCTAGGACCACAAGATCCTGGCAGCGCCTACGTACTCTTACACCACGTCATGGGCGAGACCGGCGGCAAGGCAGGCGTGTGGGGCTACGTCAGGGGAGGCATGGGCGAGGTAAGCAACTCCATAGCTCGCGCTGGCGAAGAGCACGGCCTCACCATTCTTAGAGAAAGCCCGGTAGCACAGATTGTCCTTGACGACAGAAAGCGCGCCAAGGGAGTACGCCTCGAAAACGGAAGCTATCTCCCCGCTGATGCAGTGGTGTGCTGTGCTAGTCCAAGAGCCATGTGCCGCATGCTTGACGGCGAGATGGACGAAGCGTACGAAAAGAGAGTCATGAGGACAAGCTACAAGAACGGCAACGCCAAGATCAATCTGGTATTGAACGCATTGCCACAATTTACCTGCGACCCTCCTGAGGATTTTCTCAGAGGCACCATCCACATCTCACCCACCGTGGAGTACTTGCAGGTAGCGTTTGACGAGGCAAGACATGGCGACATGTCCTCAAGCCCTATGATCGAGATGACCATCCCGAGCACGCTGGATGACACACTAGCACCCAACGGATTGTGGGTGGCAAACATCTTCACGCAGTACCTATCTTGGGAGGCCTCTGACCGAAAAGACGCCTATCGCGAACGAGTGATAGACATCATTGATGAGAACGCACCAGGATTTAGGGACAGCATCGTGCAGAAAGAAATCCTAAGCCCGCAGGACCTACAAAACATCATGGGCTTGGACGAGGGCAATGCCTTCCATGGCGGCATGGGGCTGGCAAGCCTAGGACCCATGCGACCCGTTCCTGGCTATGCAGACTTCACAACACCAATCGATCGATTGTTCCTTGGCGGCTCTGGCGCACACCCTGGTGGCGGCGTCACCGGCATGCCTGGCCATAACGCCGCCCAGAAAGTCATCCAAACCGTTTAACCAAAGCATTTATTAATCCTAACTCTTGCCCAGCCCTATGATCCCTTGGGAAGCCGTATTTTGGTATTTGGTTGCAGCAGACTGTTTGTGCGCAAACGTCGTTGCGTGGAGAGAACAAAAATGTTACAAAAAATACTTCCCGGTCATGTCCAAATGGTTCCCCGTGACCAAAGCCTTCGGCGTATGGTACCTTATCATGGTTGCATGGGTTGGCTGCGCGTTGTACAGACTAGGAATCTTATAAGTCTTTGAACACTTTCTTGTCTCGCCAGTGGACGGTAAACTTCCTCAGGTCTTTTACGAGCTTGTCAAAATCTCCTGTGAAGGTTATGCCTCGATCATCAACATAAGCAGAGGCAGAAACTTTTTGGTTGGTGATCTTTGAGGGCAGGGGAAGGTCATTCTTGACAAACCATTCCTTGACTAGCTTGCTCTCCTTTCTTGTTGTTATTACCACAAAGCCAATGCCTGCTTTTTTTATTCGCTCAAGAAATTGTTTCACCCCTGGCATGGGCTTGCCAAACACCCCCCTGCCTTTGTAGCCGTGGTACTCGGCAAGCACGCCGTCGAAATCTAGTGAGAGAACAGTCATAGCTCAATCTTAGATATCTCTCCGTGTTTTAATTTCAAGTATTCCTCGAAGAAGTGGGCGTACATGCTTCCCGTGCCTTCGGGGACGTCTTTGAAGAACTCGTAGGCGGCAAGATGGTCTGCGTTTAGCTGTATGTGCTGGTCGGTGTCTAAGAGTTTGACGTAGTAACCTGCACTAATATCTTGACGGTCTTTGAACTTGCCAACGAACTGGCCGAGAGGTATGGCAATGCATCCTGAAACATCCAAGCCTACCTGGCTCTTGGCAACACGTCGGATGGCGTCAGGGATGTCCTCTGGCTTGTACACGCGCAAACCGGGAAATGCCCATAATCCCTTGTACGGCTCTACCTTGCGGCGAACAAACAAGATTCCCTTGTCTCCCCATTCAATGATGAGATCAACGGTCGGGATGACTGCGTACTTTTTTAGCGTCTCCCATTGCGGGTCTGGCGCGGAAATGAGCTCCATACCACTGGCGAAGCGTACTAGAATATAAATTTTAGTGTTAAAGCTTAGATTCTTTGCCTTCCCGCACTAGCTCTTCCACAGCTTTCATGTGGTCTTGCTTGTCCCACATCTGTAGCACGCGTCGGGCTTCCCATAGTGAGATGAACACTTTGCCTCTTTTCATGGCGTGCTCATCTCCTCGTCTGTCTCTGCGAAGGTCCCACTTGGAGCGCATGTAGGTCTCTTGTTGTTGTGGACTTAGGGCTTTTCCTGTGGCGTCGTACAAGCGTTGGAAGACCATGGAGGTTACGTTTTCTGCCTCTCGGCTCTCAAAAAGCGTGTTGGGAAAGTAGTGTGACGTGAAAGGAAGCACGGTGGAACGAACTTTGCCGGCAGTATGACAGCCAAAAGTTTGGATTGCTGCCACCCCCATCATGACATACATAGCAATGTTTCGGATATAGTTCGTTATCGTCGCTCACCCGGTTGTAGACGACGATTGCGGCCTAGCTTATTAACTTTGTGGAAGTGAAGTAGCCATGTAGAGGCATATTTATATACCTCCATCTTCTTCCGAGTCTTATGAGATGGGTAATACCTGTGGCGTTATCGGCCATACTGGCAGGATGCCAAGCCGTGCCCCAACAAAGGACCACGGTTACCGTACCTACCCCCATCACCCCGCCAGCGCTCATGGTGGGCGTTCGCCCTGATGGTACCTCCTTTTTGGGAAAGTACGAAACCGAAAAGAACAAGGAAGGAAAACCCATATACCTGATTTTTGACCCTGACGGCAGCGGTAGCTACTTCAGAATGGAAGGCTGGATCACTAAGTACGTGAAAGCGGATAAGCCAGAGTAACCACCCTCATCTTTAGATATGGTTTCTCATTTTTTGACCCATGAGAATTTTCCTGCCAGGACACATACTAACGAAAGCACGAGGCCCAAAGGCAATTGTCGTGGATTCCAGACACCAGGCAACCATGGACGATCTTGGTGGAAAGGATCTTATGTGGTTGGCGGATCCTGCGACTAATGACGCAACACTGCGGCGTTTCTATTTGGGTGTTAACGAAGAGCATGGCGATCGGGTTATACAAGAAGTGAGAAGCGAACCTCTGCGTCCTGATCAATGGGACGCGATCGTTGTTATGCCAGCATATCTCAAACCAAGAAATCTTTTTGAGGGCCATCCTGAAGAGTCTTACGAAACCACAAAGTTTGGCAGGCTGGCACCAGGTGAACAATTCATCAGCTTGCCAACCCCTGGAGACAATGACGGCCATGGCGGTTTCAAAGGCGTCCATAATCTTATGATGAAGACCACCATTTCAGGGGCAAGCGGTCCCAACCCGTACAACTATGTCGCTACAACTACAGGACTCCTCGGACACAACCCCGACAGCATGGACGTCATCGTGGTACGGTAGAACATCTTCTTAAGCCAAGAACGTTTTCTTTCGTGATGGACAAGGTATACCTGATTGGCTCGTTCCATGGCTTTCGAGATGGCATCATTGAAGCATTGCCTCAATATTCCTTTTCTGATCCTAGAGAGCACCGTCAATCCAGCGTGCTCAAGCTCGCACACGATGATCTGAGGGAGGCAGAGAAGTGTCCTGTTGCGCTAGCCATTTTCCCAAAAGGAAAGAGTCGTGGTGTGATGAGCTATGCAGAGATCGCGGTTGCGAGTGCGCACGGCAACCACCTCATCGTTGTGGATGAGGAAAACCCAGACCCGCTTCTTGAGCAGTTGGCAGACGATCATTTTGGTTCTTTAGACGAAGCTATTTCCTATCTCAAGACCCAACCTAAACTACCAAAAAAGGACGTCTACATCGAGAGTAAGTATCCTGCGGGCACTGACGAGCGCCTGCCCATCAACACCATTCTAATTTGCGGCGAGAGTGATGGGGCCATGGATGAAGTATACGCGCGTGTCAGGAACGAGCGCCCGGACAGAACACTGTTGATCTCGGATGACGCCTACCAAGAGTCTCGCCACATGCCCCAGTTTGATCTCATCGTGGCCTACTTCCCTGCAGGAAAGGATTGGGATAGACACGCTTGCTTCATGATGGGGGCTGCTTACGCTCACGACATCTCTGTCGTCATCGTTGACGAGCACGGATGGCGGTACCCACCCCTACAAGCGTTGGCAAGAAGGCACTGCACCCTACCCCACCTTGCCGAGTACCTGATCGAGGTGGATGACCTCCCTATTCCCGCCGAGGCGGCCAACATGTACGAGTTTTTTGAAAGGGAACAAACCTAGCTGTGGCTATGCCCGAATTCTTTTCTATATAGAAGGAAATTCGCTTGTGAGTAAACTTCCGGAAGGCTTCCGGAATATACGGAAAGCTTCCGTCTCCGTCGGTGCCACTAGACACTGGACACGGGCGCGTGAGGGTTTTAAGCACGAAACGCTTCTTTGATGGGTGAGTCAGACGCAACTATTCGAGTACGAGCCAGTAAAGCACGTCTACGTGCCCATGCTGTTCATGCCCACCCAAAGGAGAGGGCTGTCAGAGAAGTACTTACGAAAACGACTAGAAAAGCAAGGGTGGGAGGTGTGGAGAAGCGCACTCATCGACATCACCCTACGCGTTAATCTTTATCCAAACGTGAGGAAGAAGTACGAAAGGCTATGCAAGCTATTAGAAAAGCACCGCGTTGGCACGCTCTGCCACCTGAAATACCTAGCCATCGTGCACCACGGCATGCCAGACTTTCTTTGTTATAGAAACGGACGCTTCAAGTTTGTAGAGTGCAAGCTCGGGCACGAACAACTACAAAAAAGCCAAAAAAAGTGCATTCCAAAACTCCAACAGCTCGGCTTTGCGGTAGAAGTGCATAAACTTGCACTGCCCTGCACCAAAGTCAGAGAGGCAGAAATGGTAGGCAAGAAAAAGATAGTGCTAGCAAAGCAAATGCGTCTCTAACCGGAAATCTTCCGGAAATTATTCCGCAACGCTTAAAAAGCAAAATGGGAACAAGACTATTATGGAGTCAATAGTAACAAGAGTGGAGCGCTTGGAAGAAGAGGTTGCCACCATCCAACGTAAACAGAACAACACCAACAAGTCTGCACGGAAGCAGGTGACACAGTGTATCCAAAGTCTTAAGCGAGAAGGTAAAAAAAAGTTTGATGTTATCGACCTACATCTCAAAACAAAACTCCCCTTCCCAGACATTAACGAAGCCCTAGAACATTTGCACAAGGAAGGGAAAGTCCATGAAGTCCGTTGATCTTCCATTTGTTGAACGCGACGGAAGGAAGTGGATTCTACTAAGTGCTCTTGGAAGATCAGGCATATTGCGTGCAGCACACATCGCAAAACCAAAACAAGTTCCTGACTGGGATAGCCATCATTGTGACCAAGTCCAGGCAAAATCAAGCATGAGATTCCATGCTAAGCAATGGACGACAGAACGCAACGCTTAAATACAAAAACTCCGGGCCAGGAGCATGGTTGAGTGCCACAGGTGTGGAAAAGACATCCGTTCTAAGAATGAGCTCACCACTGCCCTGCGCGGCTTGAGCGTGTTTGGCTACCATAACGAGTGCTATGTCGAGCACGTGAACAAAGAGCCAAGCCTGTTCTTTAGAAGTATAAGAATCAACACGCACACGGGAAAGATCGTTTGTATCGTGGCACCCATTCTTGGGGCAATAGTCGCGTTTAGCGTCATTCTCGCAAGCTTGCAAACCCGACCGCCACTATTAGTAATGATGGTCTGGGTGGTTGTGTTCTTGGCAGCTATCGTGGTGCCGCCGTATGCACAGCACCATTCGTACCAGAAGTTTGAGTCTCAGCTTCGTTAGCCACTCTTTTTCGCCAGCCCCAGCCCATGGCAACGCCCATCGTCATCTTCAGCTCGAGCCCCTCATCTTCAAGGGAAGGTTTGGGAATGTTTTGCCATCTTGCCTCGTCAGGGTGTGCTGCTCCCGTTTTAAACCCAAGATACGTCGCGCTGTGTGCAATCTTGGCAAGTGACTCTTTTTGCATTTCTCCGTTTTCTCGCTGGTACACAGCATCCCAGCCAGTTCCCTCAACAAGCTTCCACCTGTCCGCAAGTAGGTAGGCGTTAAGCACAGCAGCGTCATGATTGTTTTCGTCCATCGTCTTCGAATACTGGGAGAACTTGGAATACACCCATCCCCAGTAAGACTGAAGATTGCGTAAAGGTTTATAAAGGTTCTGTTTAGGGTTTTATAATGCGGAACACCATCGTGCTCCATGTTTTACTGGCCCTATTCCCTATAACACTACTGCTGTTAAGCGCTAATCTTGTCATGTACAACCCACTAGCGTACAGCCTGGGCTTTTGGCATGCAGGCACGTACGACAGTTTTGGCGTGGGAGAGCCTGACAAGGCTGCCAACAGTATGATTGCGTACTTCTTATGGCGAGAAAAGCTTGATTTGGAGCTTACCGATGATGAGAGGAGCCACATGGCAGATGTCAAGGACGTCATGCATTCTGTGACAGCGGCATTTGCCTTGCTGCTCTGGCTCACGGTAGGGTGCATGCTGTTGTTGCCTAACAAGCGAGCGGCATTGCTTGTTGCCTCGAGACAAGGGATATGGCTGCTCGCCCCGCTAGCATTGATCATGGTGTTTTTCAGCCGCTCATTCATATGGTTCCATGAGTGGTTCTTCCCTCAGGGCAACTACACCTTCCCACCCGACTCCTACCTTATTCGGTTGCTGCCAGAAATATTTTTCGTAGACATGCTGTTGATGATCGTGCTGCTCTACGTGGTTAGTTGTTGGCTGCTTCAATTATGGGCTCAGGGCCGGTTTCGTGGCGTACAAGTCTGATCTGGCCTTCGGGGCATGAGATATAATCCTTGTCGGCACCAGGAAAACGTGCTCTGAAGAAGTCATAAGCGTTCTGGTTCAGGGTGACGATGACCATTCTGTCTTCACAATGATCAAACCGTATTTCGTCTAATTTTCCTTCGTGATCCGCAGTGTTTTGACCAGCATTAAAGTAAAGCGTGGTGAGGTCTTCTGTTGACTCAACACCAAACACATGGGCGAGTCGGTCGTCAATGGCTAGCACGACATCAGGAGCAGGCTCCAGCGTGGCCACGGTTTGTCTTATCTTCTCAGCAAAGGGGAAATAATCATTACTCTCTACAGGCGTTAACGTCATCAAATAACCTACCACCATACAGTATTTAAACTCTAAGGTTCTTGGTTCCCCATGCGTCTCACCATCCGGGTCATTCCAAACGCAAAGCAGGAAAAGCTTGCCGCAGGCAAGGCGTACGTCACGGCAAAGCCGGTAGGAGGAAGGGCAAATCTTGCAGTCATAGCTTTAGTTGCTAAACAATTCATGGTGAAGAAGTCTGACGTTCGCATAGTCCAGGGGAAAACGTCAAGGATTAAGGTGGTGGAGATCACTTCCCGCTGATGCCGGTGAAGTATTTTTGGACTAGGTCGTAGTTTTCTTTTACCTTTTCTGACTCTTGGTAGGTGCCACCGGTTTTTTGTGCCTTGCCTGCCGCGCCTGCGCGTTCTGAGAACTGTTTCTGGGTGGGGTCCTCAACCTGCCCTATTTCTATCTCGCTCATGACCGGGCTTATTTTGAGTTCTAACTCCTCATAGCCGAGTTCTGCCACGCTGCGATTGCCATACGCGTACTCGCTGTCGTTTTGCAACAGTTCTAGCAAGGAAGCGTTAAGGTCGTGGTCTGGTCTCTCTCCAGAACGAATGGCGTCAATGGTTGTTGGCAGGTCCAGGAATTGGATGTTGCTCGCGCTCACGAAGATGGTCACCAAGCTCAGGAATACTAGCGACATAACTCTGACGCCGATCCTGCCAAAGTGCACGAACACGCTGGTCTTTACCTTTTTCATGCGGTCAAGCACTTCCTGTTGTAATTCCTTTATGACTTGGTTTTCGTGGCCTTCGTTGTCTGCAACAGTTCTCAATTGCATCTCCATCTCTGGCACTTTTGCCTCGACCTCTGCAAGCTTGGCCTCTCTCAGGCCTCCCCAACAGTGGACTACCAGGTAGAGCACGGTGGGTAGGAAAGCCCATCGCCAGTCCACGCTCACGAGCACGGTGGCTAGAAAGCACAGGGCAAACACGACCAAGGTGTCTATGTACTTCTGGAACAGCACCACAGAGAGCACGCTCCGTCGTAATTCGCCTAGCGCTTGCTGGACCTTTTTCATCCACCCTAGCAACCAACTCGCCTTTAAAAGCGTTTCCGGGAAACTTTATTAATCATGTGCGTTCTTGAAAATCAATGAAAATCATCTCGTGGCAGGACGTCCAGGCCACCCCCACATTGCAAGAGGATCTCAAGTTTGAGTTGCTCAAGGGCAAGCTCATCATCTACCCCACCGACACCATCTATGGGATTGGGTGTGATGCCACCAACCCGAAGGCGGTCAAAAAACTTCGAGAGCTCAAACAGACAGATGCACCACTGAGCGTTATCGCGCCCAGCATGGAGTGGATCGATGAGCACTGCGACAGCAGGCATAGAGAGCGACTAAAGGAGTTGCCTGCAAAGCTCACGTTCATCATGGACAAGAAGGATACAGACCTTCTGAAAGATGTCGCACCTCACGCAAGCATCGGCGTACGCATTCCTGACCATCCCATAACCCAATTGTTGCAAGCCACAGGCGTTCCGATAGTGACAACGAGTGCGAACAAGCACGGCGGTCGCGTCTGCACCAGCATCTCCCAGCTAGATTCTGATCTGTACGTGGACTACATCATCGATGCCGGAGAGCTAAGCCCCATCCCTTCTGAGGTCTGGGACATCCGAGACAAGGATGCCAAGAAGCTGAGATAGGCATACAATAACGTGTGCCCTTTTTAGAATATCTTTTTATGTCGTGCGTAAGTAATAACATCATGCATACTCGACTGCCTGAATTCCATTACGTCCTTTTTCGCATCCCCGAAGGGAGTAGAAAAGGAGTATGGTGCGCGTACGAGCGAGTGATAGAAATCCCCATCGATGCCATAGATGTCACCATAGGAGATGATACAGGATTACAAAAATGGTACGCAGAGCATGTGAAAACCTTTGAGGGTGGTGCCGAGTTTGTTGGCACGTGTCGCGAAGGCGACCTCGAAAGCACGGCTAGGAAGTATAAAGATTTTCGCGGCGTTTGGTCCTAGATACCGTCACAGCCGCTGCCGCAAGTGTTCTTACAACTGCTTAGCCTTGAGGCGAACGTGTTGAGGCTGTTTTGCCTTCTATCTGTCTCTTTGCGCCACTTTTCTGCCTCGCTTCTTTGGAATTCGGCCTCTTGGTCTGCACGGTTCAGCGCGACCAGGGCGTCGCCAAGGTCGGATTCGGCTTTTTGCTGTGCTGCCACCGCACTTATCTTGGCGCTCTCGAGTATTTCGTTCTGGGTTTGGAGATTGGTCCGCTCCTCTTCTAGCCCTTTCTTTTCTTCTTTGATGCCGGTGAACTTTTCTACGAATTCTTCCTCACGGTTTTCTTTCAATAGCAGCTCTGAGCGTATGGCCTCTAGAGCGGATCGCTGGTTTTCGAGCTCATCGCTCACCTTGTTGAGCTGGGCTACCTTGCTATCGTAGTCTTCGTTGATGGTCTCAAAATTCTTCTGGAAGTAGACGGTGGCTGCCACCAGGCCTGTCGCACTAATCACTATGAGGAATAACAGTAACAGGTTGGCGTTTTTGTCCACAAAGGCCATGTTACTCTACACGCAAGTAGCGCCTTATAAAGATTTCTAGCAAGAACACTATTATGGCTGCTAAGATGAAGGGCCATCGAACGTAGTCTCTTGTGGCTAGCGTGCGTTTTGCGCGTGCTTTTGCAGCCTCTACTATGCCCTCAACGTCGTCTTGGGCGAATACTTGTCCATCCGTGCTCTTGGTGATGAAGGCCAGCGCCTCTCCTTGGCCTATCCTGTCGTACTCTGAGGGGTAGTTGACGGCAAACGTCGCACCCAGAATCTCTTGGAAACCTATCTTATCTGGGGTTATCGTGCTGGTGTACGTGTTTCTGTCTGCGCGTACGAAGCTTTTGCCGTCCATTTTTGGTTGTTTGCTGCTTCTTACGATTATGGGCGTGCTGCTCCTGACTCGGGTGTCTGCGATCATGACGAGTTCCTTGTCTTTCCTGTCTGGCTCGCCAATGGCCCAGTCGATGGTGCGGGTGTGGAAGATGTTGTTTGCCGTTCCTAGTAACTCACCACCCCACGCGCTGCCGTCATCCGTGCCCACAGCTGCCACCCTGCCCAGGCCCACCCTGCCAACAACAAGCACGGGTAATCCATCACTGGTGCTGATGAGTAGTTGTCCTGTTGTTTTTGGTGCGATCTGGTTGTAGCCGGTGATTTTCGCGGTAAGATTATCCATGCCTCGGGTGAGGTCGTGGTCTTGGTTTAGCACGATGACTTGTTTTTGGCTGCTAGAGTCTGGCTCTGCCTTGCCAAAGAGTAGTTTTAGTCGGTTGCTGTCATCTGCTCTGAAGTAGATTCCTCCAGTCATGTCTGCGTATTGCACCATGACGTGTTCTCGCGTCATTCCTCCAACTCCAACCGTGTAGACGCGTACGCCGCTGTTCGCGGCGAGCTTGATGCTTTCTAGAGCGACGTTTTCTCCTTGGGTTCTTCCATCACTGATGAGTATGATGTTTTTGCTGCCCTGGACGGTTTCGAGCATTTGGAGGCTCTTGATCATGCCCACGCCGATGAGCGTGCCCCCACCATCCTTCAGTCTTGCTATGCGGTCCTCCAGCGTGGCCTGTCTGTTGCCTAGGTAGTCGATGTCGGATATGGTGAAGGCTTGGGTGTTGAAGGCCACAACTCCTACTTTGGTGTCAGAGCTGACCTCGTTTTCGATGACGTTGATGGCCAGGGCCTTTTCTACGTCTACGGCTTTGTTGCCGCCAAAGCCCGACCCTGTGCTGCCAGATATGTCGATGAGCAAAACAATGTTGTTATCGCCTTCTTTGCGCTTTGGGCTGCCGATGTGGACGGGGAGGAGTTTTTCGAATAGACTGTTTCGGTAGCCGCCGTTGTCATAGCTTTTTTTGCCACCCACCACCACGACGCCATTGCCTTCGGTGAGGTAGTCCGTGAGTGTTGGAACGTACTTGTCTGTGCT
The DNA here is from genome assembly GCA_002687275.1 of Candidatus Woesearchaeota archaeon. GTDB lineage: Archaea > Nanobdellota > Nanobdellia > Woesearchaeales > ARS49. The sequence goes on along the minus strand of NYZT01000011.1, from coordinate 16,067 downwards.
TCCTGCAGGGACGTCGTTGAGTATGACGGCGTAGTAGGGGTCGAGGTCAAAGGGCACCAGGCTGTTGACCTCTACCTCGTATGCCTGACGCAGGAGCGTGAGCATGCTGCTTTCCCCTTTTTCTGTCACGAACAGTATCTTTGGCGGGGTCACGGCCTTGATGGTTTTGTAGAAGACGTTGTTGTCTAGGTAGTGGTCGTTTTTTTGTATGCTAGCCACAACTCTGTGATAGCCTTCTTTGAACTGGCGAGTTATGGCTTTGCTTCCGTCAAGCTGGCCTTCGAACACAACACTGCCGTCAACGGTTACCTTGGTTAGTGCTGGACCTGTGGTGTGGACTCTGAACTCAGTGTCCACGTCTGCGCTTGTCTTGTCTGGACCGTCTATAGAAACCGCCACGTCCTCCACTAGCGTGTTGAGCTTGACCGCGTGGACGGTGGAGTTTATTTGCTGGGCAAAAAGTGCGACGTCACCGAGATCTGCCCCCTGGTTGACGTTGCCATCGCTCACGAGGAGTATGCTCTCAAATGGACCCAGATTGGCTAGCACCGCATCTCCAATGTCTGAGACCTCTGGGCTTGCGACAGAGTGTACCTCTACCTCGACCTTGGTTTTCATTTTTTCAACAAAGCCCAGGTCAAAGGCTTCCATGGCGCCCATGCTAGAGCTGTTGTCGATGAGTATTTTTACGACGGGATCTCCTTGGATTGTTTTTTCTATGGTTGTAAAGGGGCTGGCGATGGCGGTGAGCAGTGCCAGAGCTATTAGCGTTCTGGTGAAGAGCATGATCCAGCGTACTTTCTTTTTTCGCTTGCTCGTGTCGTCATCTTCGGTCACCTGGACGAACTGTTTTCGTAACAAGAAGAAGAACACCACGAGTAAGGGGATGATTGTCAGCAGTAGCGTGGGTTGTTCGAGATTCATAGGTCACCCCTCATCTTGATGAAAACAACCTCTAGTAGGACAAACACGAGGGCGAGGCTCAACAATGCTAGGTCGAGATCGTACTTTTTGGTCTCTTCAACTGTGTGGAGTTGGTAGTCTGTGCTTTTCTGTCCCACGCTTGCTCCTGCGTTTACCGTGCTTTCTATTTCGTTCAGCAAGCTCACACCATAGCTTCGCCCGGTCATGGCATACGTGCCTATACGTTCTAGGGGCAGGCTGGCTGCCTCCACAGGTCCGGCAGGTGTTTTTATGAGGGTTCGTTGTCCTACAAACAATTGCTGTCCGGTCTTGTAGTTAAGGCGTTTTGCCTCTTGGTGGCCAGACAGGAAGCTTACCAGACTGTTCCAAAATATGGGGTAGTCAGGTGTGAACTTGAAGTTGGATGCTTCTTCTATAAAGCCAAAGTAGAACGTCGTTCCTGCTCCGAGTGGTTTTGAGACGAGCACGGGTGTGCCTGCTGCCGAAGCGTACACGTCTCCTTCTGTCTGTGCGTTGGGCACGCTTTCGATGACGCTGAAGTCTATGTCTTTGGTGAAGGCGGTTACCTGCTGCACCACCACTTTTGCCTTGTCTTTGAAGCCATCGATGGTTACAGGGTTTAGCCCTTTGTAGTCAAAGAGGTTTGAGTCTTTCTGTGCATGGGCTATGAGAACGCTGCCTTCCTTGACATGGGCAGCTATGGCTTCTAGCGTGCCAGGCAGCACTTCGTCCTTGTCCACGTTATGTAGGATGAAGATGTCGTACCTTTCTTTGGGCACGATAGGTGGCTCGGCAACCTCGAGCGTGACAAGTCCTGTGGCTTTCAGGGCGGCGGTTAGGAACACGCTTTGGTTGTTCGTGACGAGCAGCACGCTGACGTTGCTCGTTGCTGAGCCCGCCACGTAGGCTATGTCGTCCACTTTGAAGTCATCCTCCCCTTCTAATGCTAGTTTTAGCACGCCCTGTGGTTCTTCGAAGCTAAAGACGTCGCTCTCGCCTGGTTCTAGCGTGATTTCTTTTCTCGTCGCGCCTGCGCTGAGCGTCCGTGTTTGTTTTTTGCTTCCCGTGTTAGCGATTATTGCGGTTATGGATTCTCCGAACGTGAGGTCAACGATGCCCATGTTGCTCTTGTCCAGACCTGCCACGTTGATGAAGTCTACGGCTATTCCTTTGGCCTCGACCACGCTTCTTGCGGTGACCGGATCCTGGCCTCCAGTGTTGACAAAGTCGGATATGACTATGACTCGCCCTTTGCTTAGTGTCTCGCCTGCGAGCAAGATGGAATCTCCCAATCTTGTCGGGGTCTCTGTGGGAGCGAGACTTTGTATGTATTCTTGTGTGGTTATGCTGTTCTCGTTCTTGATGCCTATGAGGGGTACCTCTTTGGCTAGGATTACCGTGTTTCGCGCACCCACAAGACCTTTTGCTTTTTCTTTGGCCAGGTGGAAGCGAGTGGTTGGCCCTTCCTTGGTGTGCATGCTCGCGCTAGCATCGATGACAAAAACGATGTTCTCTGCGGTGACGTCCTGGCTGTACTCAGTGAAGGGTCGTGCTGCTGAGAACGCGAGTAATAACAACAAGAGTAGTTGCATTAAAAACAACCAATCCTTCAGGAACGTTCTGAACAGACTGGTGACCTTGTTCGCTCCTTCGTGCTTCATGAAGAACATCAGGCTAGGAATGCCCATCTGTTTGGGCCTGGGCCGGATGAGGTAGAGCAGGATGAAAGGGACTAAGGCTAACAGAGCCCACAGTCCTGCAGGAAAGGCAAAATCCATGCCCCTGTTTTAGTATTCAGGCTTATAAACGTTGCTCTCTAGGATAAACTCCGGGTTGGATAAACACGGTGTGTGGGGAGGCGGCTAGCCCTTTGGCTTTTGCCATGCCCTTGCTGTCTGTGGCGGCTTTTGCTAGGGCGACTAACTCTCCTTTCAGGGATAACAGGGCAACCATGTCATCCTCTATTATATGATCGTCATATTTTGCAATGCCGGGTAGGTGTAGTTTTGCTCCGTGGGCTATGCTGTCGATGGTGCTGTCTAATAGCCACATCTTTGGCAGGTGGCTTATCGCTGTCTCTAGGGGGAGGAGTATCTCTCGTAGCATGGCCTCATCGCCCTCTTGGTAGAACTGGTACGCATCTTCTAACTCTTGCAAGGTGTGCATTTCCTTGTCTGTGTACGGGCCTGCCTTGGTTCTGATAAGCTGTGCCATGTGCGCCCCTCCCAAGGGTAGACCATAGTCGTGGACGAATTTTCTTACATACGTGCCTGCCTGGCAGCGCATCTTGAAGAGCACGTTTCGATCTTTGACGTCTAACAACTCTATACTATATACTGTTCGCTTTCTTTTCTCTCTTTTTACCGCGCTTCTTACGGGTGGTAGCTGGGTGATCTCTCCTTGGTATTGTTTTAGTCTGGAGGCTATCTTCTTTTCTGGCACGTCCTTGTGCAGGCGCATTAGGCAAACGTATTCTTTTCCTGCCAGCAACAACGCCTGGCTTACCCTGGTTGATTTTGCTAGCGCGACAGGAAGCACGCCCGTGACACCCGGGTCTAGGGTTCCTCCATGGCCTGCCTTTTTTACTTTCAGAATTTTTTTTACGTACTCTGCCACCATGTGGGAAGTGGGCCCTTTTGGCTTGTTAATCACAAGCATGCCTGTTTGTAGAAGATCTGATATGTGCCGTTCTTCTGGAGCGCAGCCGTGGTCTGGAGAGGTGGTGGCCGCTTGTTTGACGGTCATAAGAGTCCGGAATCTCCTGACCCTCGAGGCTCCTCCCCTCTATTGGGTTGGCTATCCTCGTACGATGGGGCGGCAGGTTCCCTTAACTCGAGCTGCTGCCACCGGTGTTGGAGCTTGAGAAAGTCTACCGTTTCCAGCCGGTGATACTCGGCACGACGGGTAAACCCGCACTTTCTGACGTGCTCTTCGGCGTCAGTCCTGCTGCTCCACCACTCCTCCATCACCGCAATGTGGAGCACGCGACCCTCTAGCTTCATCGGTATCATGCCCCTTGATTCCTGCAAAGAAGGCGGTAGCGCAAAGTATGCTCTTGCGTCGATGTCTGGCAGGCTGTCGATATCCATGAGATCATCTAGGCACAGACCATTTATAAGCATTTCCGAGTGCAGCTTTATATACCCGTTCTAGTTCGCGCACGTATGGACGTGGAAAGCCTGCGCAAGGCAGGGAAGATCGCTGCCGAGGCAAGAGAGTTTGGCAAGGGCCTGATAAAAAGCGGGGTAAAGATTGTCGAGGTTTGCGACAAGATAGAAGCCAAGATTCATGCTCTAGGGGGAAAGCCAGCGTTTCCTGCCCAGATAAGCCTGAACCATGTCGCAGCGCACTCCTGCCCAGATCTTAACGATGAGGCAACCTTCCAAGATCAACTAGTAAAGCTAGACCTGGGTGTTGCGGTAAACGGCATGATTGGGGATAACGCAGTCACCATAGATCTGAGTGGCAACCATGCAGAGCTTGTCAAAGCAGCCGAGGAGGCAAGAGACAAGGCAATCGCGCTAGTAAAAGAAAAAGGGGAAGATGTCACGCTTGCAGAGATTGGAAGAACGATAGAAACCGCCATCAACGGGTACAAATTCCAACCCATCCGAAACCTTTCGGGCCACGGGCTTGGTGAAAACCTAATCCACGTACCACCAACCATACCAAACCATGACACTGGCGAAGATGTCAAGCTGGGTAAGGGCGTGTTTGCCATCGAACCATTCTCCACCACCGGAGCCGGATTGGTGACAGAGAGCGAGCAAGAGGCTAACATTTTTTCTTTGGTAGCACCAAAGCCCATCCGCAGCGTGTTCGCAAGACAGATACTCCAGCACATCCAAAAAGAGTACACCACCCTTCCTTTCACGACAAGATGGCTGATGGAAAAGTTTGGCGAGGGAAAGACAAAACTAGGATTGCGAGAGCTACGGCAGGCAGGAGCCATCCATGGCTACCCACCACTGATAGAGCGAGCAAAGGGCGTTGTTGCCCAAGCAGAACACACCATTCTTATCGATGACCAGGTAGAAGTCATCACTCAGGTATGAAGTAGAGGAATCTGGTCTTGCATGTGTTTTAGTAAAGTATCCACTTGCTCTGTCTTTAGGGGAGTGCCAAAGTCTAGCTTGACTCTGCTGCCAAGAATCCCGCGGTCATACGTGATGTTGAGAGGTACATACCAAGGACGGATGGACGCCTTGCGTGAGTAGTGCGTCAGAGCCATCATGCACTTCTCGGTATCTACGCCTTGCTCTGGATGTCTCGTGCCCTCCGGATGGATGACCACGACCCCCCTATCTTTCACGTGCTCCACAAGATAAGGAAAAACATCTCTTGGTCGGTGGACAGGCTTATCATTAGCCAGTCGCTCAGGAAGATCTCGCTGGCGTGTCATGGGCACGCCTCCTGCTGCCGCAAACAAGTCTTGGAAGGGCAGGGTGTCTCGCATGATGTACAAAGGATGGCAGTCAAAAGCGTCGTATATTGCCTGGCCCTCAAAGACGAGGTCGACCCATTTCTGGTGGTTTGCAAGCACGAAACAGCCCTGCTCGAAAACATCCACCATGCGGTCAGAATAGGAGGCGTTAATCTTGTAGACAAAGTGTGTGAGCCACCAAGCAAAACTCCTGCCTGCAGCCTCTACTATCGGTCTGTGATAAAGCATTACGCTACAAGAAGTGGTGCGCTTTTAACCTTACGCTAGCCTGCCGCCGATCTCGACGTCTTTTGTTGGTCCGACCAGCGTCCAAGAACCGTTCTTGCCTGGCACGCCCAAGGTTAGCACTTCGCTCTTCCACGGGCCTATCTGTTTGGGCGGAAAGTTAACCACGCACAGCACATGCATGCCTTCCAATTCTTCTAGGGCGTGATCTTTGGTTAGCTGGGCGCTGCTTTGTTTGATGCCCAAATCTCCAAAATCTATCTTTAGCTTGTAGGCTGGCTTTTTTGCTTCTGGAAACTCCTCAGCCATGACTATCTTACCGACACGGATGTCTACCTTCAAGAATTCCTCGTACGTTAGCGTATCAGACATTTGCATGGCAGCTTTGCGGCTGCGCGCTTCAACGCTGTTTTGACTATGTCTTCTTTTTCGCTGAACTGGACGGAGAGAATTACCTTTCCCTTTTTTACCTGGGCGGCAATACCGATGTTCTTACCAAAGCTGTGCGCCATTCCGGTACTCATTCGGTCGGCGCCTGCTCCTGCAGATAATGGATTCTCTCGAAGAATGTGGTGTGGGAAAACATGGATCATGAATCGGTAGTTAGGAGGCAACAATTCTAGCTCTAGCAGCCTGTTGCAGGTTTGTCTCGCTGCCTCGATGGCGTTGTCACGCATCTGCATGCGCTGGTCGCATATCAACTGCAGTTTTTGCTTGAACTGCTTCTTTCTATCTCCCATCACAAAGCGAACGATTCTGTTGTTTGGCCTGCTACGTACGAAGTTCTTGGTCTTGTACTTGGAATGCCTCGTGTAGGGTCGCTCAACCGTTTGATAGGCTGAGAACTTTCTGAGTTTGGCCATACGACTACAACAAGACTTGGCTTTTTAAAGCTATCGGGTCGGATCTATCCCTAAGTCTTGGGGGCCAAAGCCTAACGGAAGAAGGTCGGTGCAGCTCACCAGCCATATCTTGTCCTTTTTTGTGGTGGAAAATATCAACTGCATGGGGTCCTCAGGATCAGAAAACTCTCTCATGACCTGGGCGCACGCACCACAAGATCCTGTGGGTTCTTGCGTGTCAAAATCCTCCCCCTTACAAATAACCGCTCCCTGGGAAAACTGTCTATATCCCTCTGAGACACCCTTGAAAATCGCGGTTCGCTCTGCACAAACCGTCAACCCATACGATGCGTTCTCAATATTGCAGCCAGAGAACACCTCGCCAGAAGGCGTCCTTACCGTTGTTGCCACCAAAAACCCAGAATACGGTTTGTACGCCCGAACTAGCATGGCCTCAGCTTGATCCAGAAGTTCTTGTTGCCCAGTCTCCAAACCATCATAGTTTGTCTCTTCATAATCTATGATGACTTGTGGCATCCTCTTGCCAAAACCCCACAGACTATAAGAACGAGTTGTGTGGTGGCAAACAACATTTATAAGCCACGGTTGAACCACCCCAAAAATGTGGGCCTTCCAACCATTGGGTGTTTCTGAGGGAGAGAGCCGGATGCTTTCTAGCCTGATCAAGCACGGAGAACAAACCGTGCTAGAACTCTCAAAACTTGCAGGCACCAACCGAAGCTACACCTACCAAGCCCTGGAAAGATTACGAAAGGCAGGGCTCATCACCCAGATAAAAACACCAGAACGAGTGCTGTGGCAGGCCATGCCAAAAGAAAGCATACTCGCCAGCATGGACAAGGCAAAAAAGTCGGTAGAGGACGACCTGAGAGCGTCAGAAAAAAGAGAAAAGATACAAGATACAGAGATAAGAATTTTCAAGGGCAAAAAAGGAATACGCAGCGTGTGTGACGACATCGCCACCTCTGGCACCAAGGTCATAGGGTTTGGTGCAGAGGGAAAGATCAAAAAGTATCTTCCCTACGAGTACCAGCACATATTTGAGCAGTTCACAAAAAACAAGACCCACTTCGAGCTGGTCGCTCTGCGGGGAAAGACGCCCGGAAGCAAGGACTATCTGAAGCTCAAACACTTCAAAAAACGCTTCGAAACCTGTGTCGAGGTCAACGTCTACGAGGACAAGACCATACTGTTCTTTTGGAAGGATAACTTACAAGCCATCGAAATCAGGGACAAGGACGTTGCTAATAGCTTCCGCAACTTCCACAAACAATTCTGGGAGAGATTTAAATAGATCTTCTACCTTACCACCCCTATGCATGCGCTATCATACCGCAGTCCTTTGGTGTCCATCTACGCACACGGCATGCCCAAAGACGAACGATGGAGCATGGACGACCATGTCCGGCTCATGTGCGAAGGAACCGTGCGCCATGTCGCTCCCCAGCTCATACAACCAGGCTTTCGTAGAACGTTCGTCATTGTTGATTCCCACATCCCCTTGCTTCACGCTCGCGCTAATCGCATCAATGTTCTCCAGATGATGCAGGGCTCGTTAGATGATCTCGAGATGGGGGTCAATGTTGAACCTCGAGGTGCGGTATGGGGTACGTACGAGAATGCCAAACGCGCGCTTGTCCAGACAGACCCTGCGTTGCGCTTCATGCCTGAACAAATCCGAACCACCATCCCTCTTCACCCAGACACAATCATAACTCCTCAGTTGCTATCAACGATAGCACGCGCGGCAGGACAAGAACCAGAACCACGTGAAAACATGCTAGCAATGTTCCGGTTCGGACTACGCAATCCCGCGTCATACCCCATCGATGCCAGTCAGGAAGATCGAAGATATCCTGAGTAGTAAGGAAAACCTAGGCAATGAGTAATCCCGTTCTTGAAAAATCTAGGTTGGAGTAGCTTAGCGTTCGGTGAGGGACAAAGATTCCTTCTTTCCGTAACAATCGCCAAGGTTGTACGTGATAGAAGCCCATGAAGCCAGGGTGCTTCCCGTCTCTAACCTCTTGAGAGAATGCATCTGCAAAGTTCAAAAGCTTCGGGTTCTCGCTCAACAACGCAACTCGTTGGTTTTCTGCAAGAGCGTACGCCAGGCTGAGCACTTGGACCTCGCTGCTAGGGCCAGAACAATTCCACTCAGGAATGCCAAAACTTCTAACAAGAGGCATAAAGTGCTCCTCCACCTCGTTCTGGGCCTCCAGACGCCTAACAGCCCTGTTTACTAAATCATGACGCCATCTTCCCTTTGTCTCAGGAGTCCGAGTTTCGTACTGGGCGGCAACGATCAAGGGAAGGTTTGCCCGGTCTGATCGGAGAACCTCCCAGAGGCCGTTGTTATACGCTCTCTCGACACGAGGGGACGTCTGCCACCCACCAAGAATGTCTCGATTACACACGAGCCGAGGATAGCACGATAACAAGTCAGGCGCGCTTTTTCTAGTACCTGCGTGCCATTTTTCACCGTCAATAGCAATGTTTAGCCATCCTGGCTCAGGATCGTTAAGCCAGTCCTCTTCACTCATACCTATTGGAAGGTCTCAACAGTTAAAAAGGTTAGGTGAGGTGTTCTAGAGCAGACGCAACCGCAGGAGAGACGTCCTCGTTAGCAGCCACTAGTTGTTCGAAACGTGGTTTTTGGGGAGCGAGAGCTGCCGTACAATGGTCAACCCAACCCGCTTCTGAAAAACCATCCTCTTTGAGAACATAGTCAAAGAATGCGGGAACAACGACACCCGGAGCAGGAGCCAGATCAGTAGGGCGCGCCACCTTGACTTCGACATATTTCCCCCACTGGCTTAAGGACGGCTCTCCACCCTCCACAAACAAGCGGGCAAAACGTTTTTCCATTGATGCCAACCATCTAACTTCTAAACAACGCACGGTAGGCGGCTCGCTAGTCTCACCAGGCACAACAAGAGAGGGCATGTCAACGCCGACAAAAACATCAGGATCACCTAGCTCACACCAGTACTCAGATCTGCTTATCGCATCATACACAGGAAGCCACATATGTTCTATGCGTAGTATGGATTTATAAACGTAACCAGTGTACAAACCCTCATGTTCGAGGAAACCCTGCTGAAACTGGTGAGGAAGATATCCAAACAGGCAGAGCTCCGCCAGCCACCAGACCCCAGCTTTGGCGACTTTAGCATGCCCTGTTTTCCTCTAGCAAAAGAAAGAAAACAGAACCCCGTCCAGATAGCAGAAGAGCTAGCCAAAGAAGTAAAAGCACCAGAATTTGTCGAAAAAGTAGAGGCCAAAAGCGGCTACCTCAACTTCTTCCTCAAAGAAGGAGCGCTAGCAGAATCAGTAATCACAAACATTCTCAAAGAAAAACAAGCGTACGGCACCACCAAAGAAGGCAAGGGAAAAACCGTCGTCATGGACTACTCACACCCCAACGTTGCCAAACCATTCGGCATAGGCCACCTACGCTCCACAGTCATAGGCCAGTGCCTGGTCAACCTCTTCGAAAGCCAAGGCTACAAGGTCGTGAAACTAAATTATTTAGGAGACTGGGGCACGCCCTTTGGCAAGTACATCGAAGGCTACAAAAGATGGGGCGATGACAAAAAACTAGCAAAACAACCCATCCAGCACCTGTACGAGATCTACACAAGATACAACAAAGAAGAGGCAGAAGATGAAGAGCTACAACAAAAAGCAAGAGACTGGTTCAAAAAACTCGAAGAAGGAGACAAGGAAGCACTCAAGCTCTACCAAAAGTTCAGAGACGTCTCCCTGAAAGAATTCAAAAGAATCTACAGCATACTCGGGGTTGAGTTTGACAGTTTTGATGGCGAGTACGCCATCCGCCCAAAAGTCGAAGCAACGCTAGCGCTCATGAAAAAAAAGGGACTGACAAAGATAGACCAGAACGCACTCATCGTCCCCATGGAACCCGTGCCACTAATGCTAAAGAAAAGCGACGAGGCAACCACGTACGGCGCAAGAGACCTGGCAAGCATCCAACACCGAGTCAAGCACTACAAAGGCACGCACCTACTGTACGTGGTAGGCAACGAACAAACGCTCTACTTCACCCAGGTTTTCAACGTGGCAAAAAAAATGGGCTACAAAGGCATGGAGCACATCAAGTTCGGCATGTACCTAGCAGAAGGCGGCAAAAAAATGGCCACCAGAAAAGGAACACTAGTTTTGTTAGACAAGGTCTTAGAAGAGACCATACAGCTAGCACTCCGCCTGATCAAAGAAAAAAATCCCGAGCTAGCCAACAAAGAAAAAGTGGCACAGCAGGTAGGCGTTGGCGCAGTCATCTTTGGCGACCTAGTGAACGATCGCGTGCGAGACATCATGTTCGACTGGGAAAAAATCGTGCAGTTCGAGGGAGACACAGGCCCCTACCTCATGTACACCAACGCCAGAGCCAACAGCATACTCAAGAACGTCAAGATAGCCAAGCCAGACTACACCCTGCTCAAGCATCCTTCAGAGGTCAAGCTCGTCACCATCCTCGGCAACTATCCCGCAACAGTGCAAAGCGCGCTAAGAGAAAGAAAGCCGCACACGCTAGCCCAATACCTCCTAGAGGCCAGCCACAGATTCAACGAGTTCTACCACGCCTGCCCCGTGCTTAAGGCAGACAATGAAAAAGCCGCACGCCTGAGCCTGGTGCAAGCAACCACCATCGTGCTAGCGAACGGACTGTCCTTGCTGGGCATGTCTGCCCCGAAAACGATGTAAAAGTACAGGCACAAGGTTTATATACTTCTCGCCTTCCTACAATCACATGGCGTATGATGGCAACAATCGACGTTTAACGAAGAAGTTGCTAGTCGCCACTATTTGTGCTGAGTGACCGCCTTGCCCAAGGCAAGGAAGGTTCACTCACTATAATCTTTCTTGCCAGCGGTTTGGTCTAGCTCTCACAGGAGGAAAAAATGAAAAGGGAAAGTGAGTGGTACTGGCAGGTCAGGCCAATAGACCAGTCAGTGATGGATGAAGATGAGGCACTCAACGTGAAGAGTGCCGTAAAGAACCATAAGGTGCATGGGGCAACGGTGGTAGCCACCCATGACTACCGCCAGGTGTACGTGCGCGTTGATGACAGCCGAGGCCAGCAACGCATGCGGTGTTGGGCAGGAGCGCAGAATAAAACGACACCGTATGACTTCAAGCTTGCTTCACCCAACAGATCTTGTCTCCACCCAGTAACCGGGGAGACGTGGGCGACAACCTACGGATGGGAGTCTGGAGACTAAACCTTTTTATTTTTTGACTTTCTTTTTTTGTCATGAGAGTGTATTCCATCCCTTTTTCTGGGGGAAGCATGGGAAAAAACCAAGGATGCGAGAGGGGCCCAGAAGCCATACTCAGCCATGCAACCGAGGTTAGCCATCTAGGCAAGCCTCTCACCATCCAAAACCAGACCGTGAACGTCTTTTCTAGCGACTTTCCTGCCACCCAGCTAAGCATACTCAACACCGTGCAGTTCCCCAGCGTCTGTCTTGGCGGGGATCATTCCATCACGTTTTCCACGTTCAAAGCGTTTGCCCAGCAGCACCCGGGCGCAGCACTGGTCGTTTTTGACGCCCATCCAGACCTCATGCAAGAGTTTGACGTGCCAACCCACGAAAACTATCTTAGAATGTTGCTAGCAGACGGCTGCCTACTCCCTGAACGTTTAGTCATGGTGGGCACGAGAGCGTGGGATCCAGAAGAGTTGCGTTTTGTGAAAGAAAAAGGTATAAAAGCGTACAACGCAGACGAGGTCAAAGCTAACAGGGACAAGATCGCCCACGAAATACTCCACCACGTACAAGAGGCTCCACTGTTCATAAGCGTGGATATTGACGTTTTAGACCCTTCAGTAGCCCCTGCAACAGGCTACCCAGAACAAGGGGGACTATCCAGCGCAGACCTACTATACTTCTTGGCCAAGCTCTGCGCCCTAGAAACCTACAAAGGGGCAGATATTGTAGAGGTGAATCCCCAACTAGACAGCCAGGGCAGGACAGCCACTCTTGCAGCCAAAATACTGGCAGAATTGGCCTTGGATAGCCCTTTATAAAGGAATCCCTCTCGTCGGGGCTAAGTCTTAAAATACCGAAAGGTTTTTATACTCGAAACACTACCTTTAGGTAGTTACATCGAGGGGAACACATGAGCGATAACAAAAAACCTAAGCTTTTTGGCGGCAATAATCCTTTTGGCAGCTATGACGACGAGTTCGAACCGACTTTTCCAGACTCTGACTTGGCCACTTTAGAAGCGCCAAACCACGCTGATGACGAATCTACCATTCCAGACCTCGATGAATTAATGGGCCAAGATATAGAAGAACAAGCAGCAGACCATACTGCGGTAGAGACACCGCAAACCTTCGAGAGCCCATTACAGGCAGGGATACGTTCCAAAGCCTATGGCCTTACACTCAACCAAATGCGCAAGCGCAACCGGGTTAGAGATATGGAAGCCTGGGAAAACATGTCTTTTGGTGAGAAAGCCGCAAGTGCTGCACGTGGTGAACCTGGCCTCATAGAGTGCTTTTTGGACTGGGAAAGAACTTTGACAGGCTATGAGGGCTACAAAAGAGATCCCACCATGCATTATGAAGACCAAGTTGTTCAGCAAGCCCAAAGGTTTGGCGTTCGCGGAAGACGCGCCCTAGGAATACTAAGAAAAGACCTTAACGAAGCCAAAAGCGGCCCAGAAGTCATCGAAACCATACAAAAAATCCGAGAGATAGCCCAAGAAACAGGCATCAAACCAGAAAAATACTTAAGAAACTCGGAAGCCAAACTACGTGAAGCCCTTGCTGAAGACATCACCACACCTTTGGACGAGGTTCCTGAAGCAATCGCCAAGGACGTACGTGTCTATAGGGCTGCGCACGAAGAAAAAATGCGCATCCAACGAAGCAAGTATCACGAAGCACAGGGCGACGAGTTGCTAGAACAAGCAAGAAGCAAAATTACACACTTACAAATTGGCGAAGCTGGCTTCAAAGCAGCCAGAATAGGAGACCTCTTAGTGAGCACACAAGGAATGATCTATCGACAAAACGGCAAGATCGCGCCACTCGCCATGCTACCCATCCACCTCCCTTCAGAAGAGGAGGCCTACGACACGCCCCTAAAGGTACGAAGACCACGGTTTGCCGCGACAAATGGCGAATTAACCGAATGGTTCATCCCACAACGGGTAGCCATAGACGAAGATGATGAAACAGACGACGAGAGAGACTCAGACTACGCGTGGGAACTCCAAAGAGTTGCCTACCGAAACGGGGCAGACATCACCTCCACCACAAAAAACTTCGAGGTCGTTACCAAATGGCATGACGTCATAGACGTATTATTCAAAAAACCACAAGATACAGCAGAAGTGCCTGACCACCCCCACCTAAGAGTGGGTAGGAACGGCGTTCTGTACGACGTCTACGAAACAGATTCCGGACTAGTCGGAGAGGTACTAGGCACTATCGCAGACAATCCAGCAGGCGACAGACTACTGCAACAAGCAGAGTACCACAGAGACATGGCCGTGGCCGGATTAGACATAACAAAAGCATACGACGCAATCATTGAGTACCAAACAGCTGGCGATCACGATCCACGAGAGGAATTAGAAGCAAAGATCCAAGAGGCACACACCAGCATAAAAGAGGCAGAAATGCCCTTCTGGAGTCTAGCTGCGGACTGCCTAGAAGATGGAGTGACCGATCCTGCAGTACACAAGTACATACTCGACCACGTCCTTCCGTTCTCAGCAGACGCATGGATACACATTGGCCAACTCTATGAAGCACAGGGAGACGCAATGAATGCGCTAAACTGGTATGCCCAAGCTAACCGCATGCAGACCACCCAACCAGAGAGCGGGATCCACATGATGAGAGCGCTACACAAACTAGACAAGCCCAACGATGTCCTCCACGAAAAAGAAAAATTCGAAGAGGCCACAGGTCAGACGCTTGATGCGGATGCATTAGAAGAGCTGCTAACCCACCCTAAACCTTACACAGGTCTTGTTGGTGACTATCTTAACTAAACCTTTTTAAAGGGCCAGTCTTCTTTAGAGAGTATGGGAAGAATCAAGACCAGGCTGATCAAGCGCCTAGCGCATCAACTAGTCAAAGTGCACAAGCCAAAACTGAGCACAGACTTCACCGAGAACAACAAAGTCATCAGTAATTACTTCTCCATGCCAGCTTCTAAAAAACTACGAAACTGCATCTCTGGCTACGTCACCAGATTGATGAAGATTAAGGAATAATGCCTGAAGTCCAAAAATCTACAAATGTTGCAAACTTTTTTAGCGCAGCAATGATGAGTTTTTTCGCGACGGCAGACCCTGTTGGAGCGGCGATCACCAAAAAGTACAAGGTCTACACTTTTGGAGGTCTCGGGGTAAAATGGTACCAAGAAAAATGCGTCAGCGAAAAGTGGTATGAACCTCGCAGAGCAGAAAAAGCGGGGACAGTGGCAGGAGGGCTGTCAGGTATTGTGGCACAGGGACTTTTGTTTGGAATTCCTCAGGGAGTCATGGTGTTTCTCCAACTCGCCGTTAACACAGGAATACGCGGGGGCTATCTGAATGAAACCAGCCTATGCTATATAACACCTATCGACCAAGTAGACCTACCCAAGTAGCTCGGTTTCCAGCACAGGAAGATCGCAAAAGTCTGTGGTGAAGTTGTACGCTCCTGCGTTCAAGAACGTCAAGGTATCTCCCTTTTTTGGGCTGTCTAGGTAGACGCGGTATCTGAACAGGTCCATGCTGCAAGGCGTGACGCCTTTGATTATGAAGGCCTTGCCCTCGCCTTTTTGCAGCTCGCCCTCCACCAACAATTTTGCTGGCACCACGAAAGCGTCAGTATCTCCTTGGTACACCGAGGCGTCCACCACTATTGTTTGGCCGTGCACTTGCAAGATGTTGGTCACGAGCTTGCACGCTGGCGCAGAGATGAATCTACCGGGCTCGAGCATGAGCTGACAGTCGTTCGCGTTCACGTACTCCTTCATGTTGGCAATCTTTGCCAGCACGGTCTGGATGACGTCTTTGTTCGTGTTTGCGTAGTGTGAGGGCAGCCCCCCTCCAATGTTGACAAGATCGATCTTTGCCAGCACGCTTTCATCAAACGTTCGCTGGAATTCGTACGCCAGACTCCACTCTGCCATGTTTTGTGTTTTCCTATGGGAATGGATGCCTAGCTTGGCAATCTTGGGATGGTCGCGTAGCTCGTGCACTAGCTCTGCCACTCGTTCTGCAGGCATGCCGAACACGTAATACCTCTCTGTTTTCAGCGTTCTTTCTTTCAGGCGCATTCTTAGCAATAGATTTATTTTTTGGTCTTGACTTTCCAGGTAGTGAAGGAGTGCCTTCAAGTCTTCCTCGTTGTCCACCGTGAACCATCTTACCCCTTGGCTGATTAGGCTTGCAATGTCTTCCTCGGCCCATGCCTGGGCAAAGTACAGCACTCTTGACTTGTCTTGGACGTGCCGCAATTCTGCCTTGAAGTGGATGGAGAACATGGCATCAGAATGTTTTTCTAGGGTTGGCGTTATTGCAGGGTTTGTTTTGGAGCTATAAGCGATGACGTCAGCGTACGGCTTCAGCGTGTTGTA